>JBIKYB010000095.1:0-16655 GCA_044355475.1 Prosthecobacter sp. | reverse complement strand
CCCGCCGCCCGCCATCCTGCCGCCCTTCCCGATGAGCAAAGAAGCCGCCATCCAGCCCCTCGTGGGCATCATCATGGGCTCCAGTTCCGACTGGCCCACCATGCAAAACGCCGCCCAGGCCCTGCAGGACTTCGGCGTGCCGTTTGAAAAGAAAGTCGTCAGTGCGCACCGCACGCCACAGCTTCTTTACGATTACGCCACCACCGCCTCGAAGCGTGGGCTGAAGTGCATCATCGCCGGTGCCGGTGGTGCTGCGCATCTGCCCGGCATGACCGCCAGCATGACCACCATCCCCGTCCTCGGCGTTCCGGTGCAAAGCCGTGCCCTCAGCGGCATGGACAGCCTCTACTCCATCGTGCAAATGCCCGGCGGCATCCCCGTCGCCACCTTTGCCATCGGCAATGCAGGCGCGCTCAATGCCGGACTCTTCGCCGTCTCCATGCTGGCGAACGACAATCCTGATCTCGCCGCCAAACTGAAGACCTTCCGCGAACGGCAGACCCAAAAGGTGCTCGAAAGCCAGAAGGAACTCGAAGCCGAACCGAAAGCATGATGTTCCCGCCTCCTTCGACGATCGGAGTCCTCGGCGGTGGTCAGCTCGGGCGCATGCTCGCTCTCGAAGCACGCCGCGCCGGTCATCGCATCGCCATTTTCACGGATGAACCGCAGGGCTGTCCCGCCGGCCAGTTCGCCGACATCGAGATCAACGCCGCCTACGACGACACCGCAGCCCTGAACTGCTTTTTGCAGCAGGTCGATGTCGTCACCGCCGAGTTCGAAAACATCCCTGCATCGTGTTTGCAGGCCGTCGAGGCCATCAAACCGCTGCGCCCCGGCTCGAGGGCCATCTTCACCACGCAGCACCGCGAACGTGAGAAAAACTTCCTCCGCGACCAAGGCATCGCCTGTGCCCCATTTCGTGTCGTTGATGATTTGCAGAGCCTCGAAGCCGCCGTGGCCGAGCTTGGCCGCCCCTGCGTCATCAAAACCGCCGCGTTCGGCTACGACGGCAAAGGCCAGTGCAAAGTCACCGCCGAAACGAATCTCGCCGAGGCCTGGAGCGGCTTCGTCGGTCAGCGCGCCGTCGTCGAGCAATGGGTCAGCTTCGTGTGCGAAGTCTCCGTCGTCGGCGCACGCGGCATGGATGGCAGCATGGCAACGCACGGCTGCGTCGAGAACCAGCACACGCATCACATCCTCGATGTCACCATCGCTCCCGCCCGTGTGGAGCCGCAGATCATCGCGCAGGCCGTCGAGTTGTGGCAAGCCGTCGCCGAAGGCCTCGATTACGTCGGCACCATGGCCGTCGAGATGTTTGTCACCACCGACGGCAAGGTCATCGTCAACGAAATCGCCCCGCGCCCGCACAACAGCGGCCACTACACCATCGACGCCTGCCGCACGAACCAGTTCCAGCAGCAGCAGCGCGCCGTCTGCGGCCTCCCGCTTGGCGATGCCTCCCAGCACACGCCCGCCGTCATGATCAATCTCCTCGGCGAAATCTGGCCCGCCCCGCTCATCCATCCCGACTGGTCGCCCGTGCTCAACCACCCCCGCGCCAAGCTCCACCTCTACGGCAAACGCGAAGCCCGCTCCCGCCGTAAAATGGGCCACTTCACCGTCCTCGGCGACACGATTGACCATGCGCTCAAGGACGCGCTCGCGATTCGGAAGGCGCTGGGGATTGCGTAGCCGCCAACGCCAAGGAGCCACAACGGCCCGCTCCGGTCTTGCGCTGTTAATTCACACCGAAGTCACGCTTGATGGCGTCATGTGAATGTCTGCGTCCAGCATTCAAATCCGCAATCCCGGCTTCGATCTGTGCTCGTGCATCCAATGCCGCGACTGCTTGCTCCTTCGTCACGCTCAGAAAACCTTCAAGGAAATCATCCTGCGAGTCTCCTGACTCCAGATGATCAAACAAGCTGTGAACCGGAACTCGTGTGCCAGCGAACACCGGTTCACCACCCAGCACGTCTGGATGACGCTCCCAGGCTTTCCCTTGGTTGTCTGTTTGAGTTTGCACGGACTGACTGTTTGTCAGCGGAGTCCTTTTTCAAGGACAGGCTACTCACGCAGAGAAGCTGCAATTGCCTCGCTTTGAGATCTGCTGCCTTGCAAAACTGCCTCGTTGAACACCAGCTCAGGGCCATCAACCTATGAAGTTGTGACTTTGGGATGCTGAGATATGCTTCGTAAATGATCTTCTATGAGATACACCGAGACGGCAAACTGTTGGGCACTTTTGCTCGCAAAGAACTCCGCACGGCACTCCAGGACGGTCGAATTTTAATATCAGATTGGGCGTGTGAACCTGGCTGTAACAAAAAAGCAACCGTTGGAAACATCGTCTCTGCTCCGTCAAAGCGGGCTTGGGGAGTGCTCACGGCAATAGCGATCATCGCTGTTGCTACAGGTTCGTTTGCATTTTCGTCTTGGTTTAGAGCTTCCCGCTGTCAGTTGCAGCTCGGAGAGGCTGGAGAAAGCCGGACGACACCCAAACCTGTGTTGGAGCGCATTGTTCAAGAGGCCCTCAATGCGGTTTTTGAGGTCGAGGCGAGGTTCTCAGGCGAGAAGCCGGCAGCTTTTGGGACTGGCTTCGGTGTATCGGCCGATGGGCTGGTCGCTACGAACGCACACATCATTGACGGAGCGTCCAAGATCATTGTGAAAACGCTGGCTGGAGCTGAATTCAAAGTGAAACGCGTGCAGTATTTGGACAAGGATTCTGACCTCGCGATAATTCAGCTTGAGACTGAGCGCCTTCCATCGCTACGGCTCATATCGAAGTCCACTGAAGTCGGAACTCCTGTGGTTGTAGTCGGAAACCCGAAGGGATTGAGGGGTTCTGTTTCTGAAGGCATTGTGTCAGCGGTTCGTGGACAGACAGCAGTCAAACTTTCGAGGGTGCAACTTACGGCACCCATATCGAAGGGGTCATCCGGCTCACCAGTCGTTAATTTCGACGGCGAAGTGGTTGGTGTCGTGACAGCAAAAGTTCTGGGTGAGGAGGGCTTGGGCTTTGCAGTGCCTGCATCATTGATCAAACAGGCGATCGATGCGGCTCGAAAAATCCCATCCAGAGAAGGCGATGCATTTGCTGATTATCGCTATTCGTTTCGACCTGAGTTAGAAGAAGACCCGCTGGTGCGGGCCGCGATAAAAGCAAATGAAGACGTCAGCGATGCGCTAGCCATCAATGCCTTGGTTGCTGCTGAAGAAGCGCATCCGCATTGCCTGCCGCTCAAGCTCCTGCTTGCTCAACGCTATTACTCCTCTGGCGACTGGAAGGCGGCGGCAACGTTTTATGGGAAAATCATCGAGATTGATCCTGATAACTGGAAAGCAAGGCTTGGCCTAGCTGAAGCACTCCCCAAAGGCGATGACAAATGGACAGATGTGCGCAAGGCTCTTGAAGCGGCAATTCGATACGACCCTCTAAATTTTCGAGCAAGGCTCGAATTGGCGAAAAAGTTCGATGAATCTGAGCATTACGAAGCTGTGAGGCAAACGAAGGAAGCTGCTAACGTGGCACCTTTTCATTTTGAAAGTGTTCGTGAAGCGATCACGGAGGAAGCGACGCAGGCGCTCTTATCAATCAAAAGAAAAATAGCCAACGACCCCTACAGGGATCCAGAGATGTTTGCGTCGAAAGCGAATGATTATGCCACTCTTGCTGAAGTCTGCACGGCTGCTGCCAAGGTTGCGGTAGCTGGCGATGCGAAGAAACTTCCCGAGCTGCTCCTCTTGCTGCCCAAGCTCAAGGCGGCATCACAAGTCCTCTTGGAGGATGCATTTATGACATGCGTGATGAAAAATCCCGACCCAAAAATTTTTGAGGCTTCAGATGTCGATGAGTTTATCAAGAAATTAAGATCTGCAGAGAAAGACATCAGTCAGCAGATGACTGCATGGCGGCATGATTGGTCTTTCCCAGTTTGGGGAATCTACCAACGTCTCCATGTCGAATTTTTGTCTGAAGCGAATCTCAGGCGCTTCCACTGGCGATTTCACCGACGTGATCCATTTGATCGCTTTGCAGCCGCAGCAATTTCTGATCTGATCCAATCAGGGAAACATTCCCGCATGGGGTCGACCAGCAGTCTTCCCGAAAAACAAGCGGACCTGATGCTCTCGTTCATCGACAGTTATCTTCGTTTTACAGCAGCCATGACAGAAGCCTCGAAAATCTACAGCGTCGCCTACGGTTGCGGCCATCCAGATGAAACACCGCGGTCACCCATTTTTGAAATGTGGATTCAGCTCTGGGCCAAGATTTGTTTGGCCGATGCTTCTGTTTCTCCAGAGATGCGAAACAGGATTAATTCTTCATTAAAGCACATTCCTTTGGCTGAAAGCTCTGTGGCATACGTTGAGAATTCTAAGGAGTCATCGCGAACAAGCATCGGCTTCCTGGACTCCAGTTCTACGGCAGGTGCTTTCATGGAGTGGGCTTACATTTCGGCAAAGGAGCGTCTGTTGAATCCTGAACCGAGTAAAAGATGAAAGAGCATCTCATGTGGAGGTGATGCGCAGGGCATTTGTGGACTGGTCGATCTCGATCCTCCATGCAAAAGAAGGTCCGCCGCCCATGCTCCCATGCACGATTTTTGGTTCTCGATATGTGGCGAGATATTCCATCATCAATTGTCGCTGGATGGAATAAAAGTTGATTGCCCTGAGCAGGGCCTGATCAAAATCGTGCCACGCTATGATTCTGGGGTGACCTCCGGCTTGACGACGTAATCGAAGACCATCTGTCCACAGGATGTAGTCAGCATGAGCATAGCCATTACGGATGTCTGGATCAAACGCGTCACGAAAAACTTCGACCAACTGCAACAAGCCCAACTCTTTGGCGTGTCCGATGAGATCACGAAATATTTTGTTGGAATTGGGAGCGATCACCGTGCCTGCATCATGATGCTTTCTGTTTAGTTCAAGGAACGGCCACAGCCTGTGTCGTTCCCCTCCAGCCACACGCAACAGATTTTTTGGACATTCATAAAATCCAGACGCCTCTGAGAGATGACTATAAAAGCTCAGCGCAATCCTCATCTTGATCGTCGTCATCGGTCCTTCGTCGAGGAATTTAAGATATTCATCAAAAGCTCTATTGGTCTCAGCCCAAGCACACCACCCAGGCCCCTGCTCACCCCGAAATTCAGGGCACAATGACATGACAAAATCGAGTTCGTTCTTTTCCTTGGCAGATTCAAACAGAGCACGGAATGCTTCTTCTGCCTTTTCGATGAAGGCGAGTGTATCAGCGGATAGCTCAGCCATATTCAGTGCTTTGGTTCAAACCTTCACCCAGCTCTTCGCCTTGCTGCTTTCGAGGATGGCCTCGCAGAGTTTGACCTCGTGGTGGCCGTCTTCGGCGGTGGCGAAGAGGGCGGGCTTTTTCTTGCCGCTGGCGATGTGCTCGTAAATGGCGCGGTAGTGCATCTTGTGGCCGTCGCTGAAGCCTTCGGCGTGGCCGGGCGGGTAGTCGGTGAAGTTGGCGACATCTTCGAGGAAGCCGGGCGTGCCGCGCTGGAGGATTTGATTCGGTTCATCGCGATGACCGACCTGGATCTCGTTCGGCTGCTGCAAATCCCAGCGCACGCTGCCCTTCGTGCCGTAAATGCCGAAGCTGAGGCTGCATTTCCAACCGGCGGCCACTTGTGAGATCGCCGCGTTCGCATGCACGCCGTCGGCGAAACCGTGTTTGGCCTTGCCGAACTTCAACAACACGCTGCCGAAGTCCTCGGTATCGACCTTGTAGTCGATCATCTTCTTCGGATCGACCTTCGCGAAGGTCTGCACCTCGCCTTTGGGGCGTTTGCGGGTCTTGTGGAAGGTCTCGATGTGCGCAAAGACGCTCTGCGCCTTGGTTCCTAGCACAAAACTGACGGCGTCGATCCAATGCGTACCGACATCGCCCACCGCACGAAGTTTGCCGCCCTCACTGGAGAGAATGCGCCAGTTGTAGTCGGTCTCATACATGAGCCAGTCCTGGAAGAAATGGCCCTGGACGTGCATGATCCTGCCGAGGTCTCCACGCGCCACCATCGCGCGCATTTGCAGGATGGCAGGGAAGAAGCGGCACATGTAGTTCACCGCGAAGACCGGCCCCTTTTTGCCGCCTTTCTTGACCGCTTCCACCACCTTCGCCGTGTCAGACGCCGTCATGCCCAACGGCTTTTCACAAATGACGTGCTTGCCCATTTCGAGCGCACCCAGGCATTGCTCGACGTGAACCCGGTTCGGCGAGGTGATGTGAACCACATCGATGTTCGGGCTGGCATACATCGCCTCATGATCGTAGTCGCTGTAGATCTCGGGAATGCCCCATAGCTCACCGACATGGCGTGCGCTCTTGGTGGAACCGCAGATGCCATTCACCGTCACGCCGAGCCGCTTCAGCGCCTCGATGTGAACGGGGCCGATGAAGCCTGTGCCGATGATGCCTGCGCGGAGCTGATGGAGGGGTGACATGATGAGAGAGCTATTGCGAGATGATGAAACGGAACAAGGAACGAATTTCGCGAGCGAAAAGTGGTCCGCACCTCGCGAAGCGCGCCGGAGGCAATCCTCTGTGCGGCGTTCCGCGATTACCCCAGGTGGCAGGCGGTCTAGAAAGCGACCTGTCCTGCAAAAGTCTGTACGGTCAAAAGGCAACCAGCATTCTTCGATGCACCGCTGCGGACCACTCTGTTCAGCCTTCCAAAATATAACCACACGCCAGCTTCTGGAAGCGCTCCACCTGATGCGCCGTCGTCTCGGCATCCCAGCCAAGTTCAAAGGCCATGATGGCAGCCACACTTGGCGCGGCGGACATGCTGGCCTGGGCGTCAAAGAGCAGGCTGCGGCTGCGGCGGGCCAGGACATCCCCAGGCGTGCGGGCCATCTCGTGGCGGGTGTTGAAGACGACCTCGGCGGCGGTGAGTTCGAGCTTGGGGTGGACTTTTTCGGCCAGCGATGGCTTTTCACGCATCAATTCGCGAATCTCAGCAGCGTCGCTGCCATAGACAGCCAGCGGATCATCTTTGGCGAGCACGGTGGCAGAACCGTGAATCATGAGATCGTGGGTGACACAGCGTTTCACACCGATGCCGCCGATCATTTCGGCATGGTCGATAACGTCCTCGGCCATACGACGGTACGTCGTCCATTTGCCGCCGGTGATGGTGATCAGGCCGGAGTCCGCCACGAGGATCGTGTGATCACGCGAGAGCGCGGCGGTGGACTCGGCGTTCTTCATCGCCACGAGCGGACGGAGGCCGGCGTAGATGCTCCGCACGTCGCGCGGACGCGGATCACGCGTGAGATAGCGCGCGGCATGAGTCATGAGGAAGTCGATTTCTTCCGGCAGGGCGCGTGGCTCGATGCTCGCATGCTCCACCGGCGTGTCTGTGGTGCCGATGATGACGCGCCCGTGCCACGGCACGGCGAAGAGCACGCGGCCGTCGTCTGTCTTCGGGATCATGATGGCCGAGTCACCGGGCATAAACTCACGCGGCAGCACCAGATGCACGCCCTGGCTCGGCGAGACGATGTTTTCGGCGCGTTCTTCGTCCATGCGCCGCACTTCATCGACAAAGACGCCCGTGGCGTTGATCACACAGCGGGCGCGGATCTCGTGCTGCGCACCCGTTTCAACACATTCGGCCTTCAAGCCGATGATGTGGCCGTTTTCCTTCATCAAACCCCGGCAGCGCGTGTGATTGAGCAGCACGCCGCCGTGATTCACCGCCGTGCGGGCGAGGTGGATGGCGAGACGCGCGTCATCGAACTGCCCGTCGTGGTAAACCACGCCACCATCGAGTCCTTCCGTTTCCAGCGTGGGCAGTTGCTGGATGATTTCCTCCCGCGTGAGATAGCGCGAAGGCTCCAGCCCGAGCTGCCCGGCCAGCGCATCGTACATTTTCAAGCCGATGCCGTAAAACGGCCCCTCCCACCAGTGGTAGCTCGGAATCACAAACGGCAGGCTGTGGACGAGGTGCGGCGCGTTCCGCACCATCAGCCCGCGCTCACGCAGCGCCTCCAGCACCAGCGAGACATTCCCCTGCTTCAAATAACGCACGCCGCCATGCACCAGCTTTGTGCTGCGGCTGGAGGTGCCCTTCGCAAAGTCCGATTGCTCCACCAGCACCACCGAATGCCCGCGCGAAGCCGCGTCCACCGCCGCGCCAAGCCCGGTGGCCCCGCCTCCGATGATCGCGACATCAAACGGGCCGCTGTGAGACGTGAGCTGTGAGACAAGGCGTTCGCGGTTCATGACGTGAGTGTAGCGGCATTCTGCATTCGTCATTCGACATTTTTCGACCTCTCGCTAGCCTCCACATCCCAATCAACCACAACTCCAACGCTCCAGCCCCTCATGTCCGACATCGCACTCGCCAAAGGTGAAAAATTCCTCGAAGACAACGCCAAGAAAGAAGGCGTGACCGTCACGGCCTCCGGTCTCCAGTACAAAGTCATCACCGAAGGCACCGGCAAGAGCCCAAAAGCCACCGACACCGTCGAAGTCCACTACGAAGGCACGCTGATCGACGGCAAAGTCTTCGACAGCAGCTACAAGCGCGGTGAAACCATCGAGTTCCCGCTCAACCGCGTCATCGCCGGCTGGACCGAGGGCGTGCAGCTCATGAAGGAAGGCAGCAAATTCCGCTTCTACATCCCCTCCAAACTCGCCTACGGCCCCCGCGGTGCCGGTCGCGACATCGGCCCGAACGAGGCGCTGATTTTCGACGTGGAGTTGTTCAAGGTGAAGTGAGATCAAGCAATCAGCGGGGCAGCATCATTCCCTGCGTAGAAACAGTCTGCAAAAGGCCCTGCACCACTTCCTCCGCGGTTTTACCGTTGAGGAGGATGGGCAGGTGGATTTTGAATACCTCGCCGCTGGCATACTCCGGGCGCGGTGGCACAGGCGGTGGCGGTGGATTGAGGTAGGTGGGATAGGTGAAGGTGCCGTCCGGCAGCTTGGTGACGCCTGGTTTTTTCATGAATTCCTCACGGGCGGCGATATAGCGGAACAATTCCTCCCGCCAAGCGTTCCAGCGCGGCTGCTCTTTGCGCACGGCCTCCAAATACTGAAGCAGCCGGGTGCCCTTTTTATCTCCCTCAAGGTTCATGAAGTAATAGGTGAGCAGCAGACTGCTCTTGTACAAAGACGCCATGCGAAGCGGGTCGGACCTGCCGACGGGCATGGTGGTTGGCCCTGGTGCGGGAGTGACCTCTCCGGTGATGGCGTATTCGTGCCACTGGCGCATGTTCAATTCGAGCAGTTGATGAAGCGGCAGCAGCGGCGCAACCAGGAGCTGATTGCCAAAGCCGGTTCTGAGAGGCCGGTTCATCTCTCGCTCCACTCCTTCGGCGACTTTGGGTGGCATGAATACGCCTTCCACATACGGAATGCATCCCGTGTATTCGGCACTTCCTTCGATGAACCACATGGGCAGCAAGTCCAGCACGTCATGCATCATCATGTGGGTCATCTCATGGATGAGCGTGGCCATCTGCCGTGCAGGATCGGTGAGTCTGTAACCGGGCGGAAGCATGAGGCCGAGGCTTTGCAGCGGGAGCTTGAAGATACGCTCGTTGATCAGATACACGCCAGCGGAGCCCTCGGGGCCTCCCCCCGAATGGTAGTCAGCCATTCTGGCGAAGACCTCGACACGGAAAAAATCATCTTGGGGCCGGGCCTGGATGCCCAAGGGTGAAGAGCGCAGCAGCTCATAGGTGCCTTCAAAGACGCGGGCCAGTTCGTCGCTGATCGCCACTCCCGAATGCAGCAGGTACTCAAAACGGCGGGTGCGAAACTTTTGACACTGCCGCTCCTTGTCGTAGCCCGCCTCACGCGCGAAGAGCAGAGACCTCGTCGCCGTCAGGCTAGAGGGCCAGCTTCTTCCCGCCGTGAAGGACATTTCCTCATGCTTCACCGCGCCACTCATCGGCACCTCTTTGCCGGTGATGGGATCAAAGACCTCGGCGATGTGGCGCATGATGAATTCGCGATCGGCCTCCGAGAGTTGCGCTGCCTGAAGGCGGGTAATTTTGCCGTCGGGGAACTGGAGGGCTACTTGCCCGGAATCAAAACCGTGCAGCGCAGCTTGAAGTGTGCGACCGGTGGTGTCTGTCCAGGTGCGCACGCCGCGCGGACTCTCGCCGTGCAGCATTGCGGAGGCGGTGAGCGCGAGAAGATGAATAAGAGGATTTTTCATGGCATTGCCTTGAGCGTGGTGATGGCTTTCCGCACACCACTTTCGAGCTCGGTGGTGCCGAGCAGTTTGGAAAGATGATACCATGGCAGATCTGCCGGATCTGTGATGCCGAAGGGTTCGGGAGCAAGCGCAGGGACGACGACCGCAGAATCACTTTTCGCCTTTTTGGCCGCTTCACTCCATTCATCGAGGTGGTCGAAGTAGGCTTCCCACACAGGCTGGTCCGCTGCTACGGCGGTAAGAAAGTCTGCGAGGTTGCGGCCATTACTGCCATCACCCTGCATCAGATAGCCTGTCATACGGCGGAGTTTATCACGATCGAGAGGCGGATCGGCTGCTTTGTTCGCCGCATGAAGATACAAGCGCACTTCAGCACTGGTGAGCGTGATGTCTGCGGTGGCTCTGTCCAGCTCCTCGAGCAGTTCGCGTGGCCGAGCTGTCTCCCCGCACATGGGCAGCTCTCGCATGACCAATGCGATGCCGGGGCCGAACCAACTGGGTATTGTATGCTGGAGTTTTTGTATCAGCGTGAGGCTCACGGAGTAGGCCAGCGCAGGCACGGGAGACTGCTCATCCCGCCACTGAGGCAAGCGTTCGGAATCAAGACCGATGGCGGAACCTAGCACTCGCAGCTTTTTGGTTCTTTGATCAAAGTGGCAGCCGGAATTCGGCGGTGCACCCGCTGCCTCGTAGGCTGCAGTGTGTAGAAACAGCTCAACCTGGAACAAACCTCCGCCCTTCGGCGGCGTGATGACTCCCCACGGCGCCAGCCGCCACACCTCGTGGATCAATTCAAACGGCGTGGCGATGGAGCGCTGCTCGGCTTCCAGCACCTCCACTGGACAATCGAATTCAAAGTGCGCGGAGGCAAACCGCATGCCCCTGCCAGCCTCAAAAGACCGTTTCACGCTCATAAGCAGGGATTCCTGCGGCACCCGGACCAACGCAGGCCATCCAGAGCGGTCAGCGGCAGGTTTTGAAGGCGGAAGCTGCCGCGCCATCCAGCGCTGCGCGAGCGCGCCCATTTTCCCCCGCACATAATCACGGTCGTTTCGCGAAAGTGTGGCGAGTTCCAGCTTCGCGGTGCGGCCGTCCGCTGACTGCAGGATCACCTTGTCACCCTCAAGACCTCGCAGCGCGGCGGTAAACGAAGCTCCCGTTTCGCGCTGCCAGAGGCGCGGCTCGCCGAGCACTGCCGCAGGTGTCGCCACCGTCTGGCCGTGTGCACGGAGCGTCAGTAGGATTATACCGATGACCGATAGCAAAAACGCAATTTTCATCTCACTGGTTTTTATAAGCAGCCACCGTCGAAGCTGTCAGCACAAAAATCACGGCTTGCAGGATCTAGCGGTGAAAAAGTGTGATGGCAGCCGTTCCATCGGCATGCGCCGCTTTCTCACGCTTCTTCTCCTCTGTGCCACCTGTCAGGCTACCCAGCCTAACGTGGTGCTCATCATCAGCGATGATCAGGGCTACCCGGATCTCGGTTGCATCGGCAGCAAGCCCCTACTCACGCCGAATTTGGACAAGCTGGCGGCGGAAGGCGTGCGCGGGACGAGCTTTTATGTGACTTGGCCGGCCTGCACGCCGTCGCGCGGCAGCGTGCTGACGGGTCGCTACCCGCAGCGCAATGGATTGTATGACATGGTGCGGAACGACTTGGTGAACTACGGGCACCGCTTCACCGCCGAGGAGTACGCGGTCTCCCCGGAGATGACGCTGGGGCTGGATGTGCGGGAGGTGACGATTGGCGACATGCTGCGTAAAGTCGGTTACGCGACGGGTTGCGTGGGAAAATGGGACATGGGGCAGGCAAAGCGCTTCCTACCGCTGCAACGCGGTTTCGATTTCTTCTACGGCCACGGGAACAACGGCATCGACTACTACACACACGAGCGCTACGGCGTGCCGTCGCTGTTTCGCGGCAACCAGCGCACGGAGGAGGACAAGGGCACCTATGTGACGGATGTTTTCCGCCGTGAGGCGCTGCGTTTCGTCGGCGATCATGCCGGGAAGAGGCCGTTTTTCCTTTATCTGGCCTTCAACGCTCCGCATGCGGCCTCCACGCTGCCGGAGGGCACCGTGGCGGGTGAAAAGAAGAAAGGTGAAGGCGTGCAGGCACCTGAGAAATACACCGCGCTGTATCGCGGCAAGGTAACGGATGAAAAACTTGCCCGCTACTGCGGCGCGTTGACATGCATGGACGAGGCCATCGGCGCGGTGATGGATTCCATCGACAAAGCCGGGCAGAAGGACAACACGATCTTTTTGTTCATGTCCGACAACGGCGGCAGCGGCAACAGCGGCAATGCTCCGCTCAAAGGCAGCAAGAGCACGATGTGGGAGGGCGGCCTGCGCGTGCCCTTCATCGCCCGCTGGCCGGGCAAATTGCCCGCTGGGAAGGTGACGAACGAGTTTTTGACCGCTCTGGAGCTGGTGCCGACCCTGCTGGCCGCCGCCGGTGCCAAAGCCCCCGAGGCGGTGAAAATGGACGGTTTCGACATGCTGCCGATCCTGCGCGGCGAGGCCAAATCACCACGCCAAGAGATGTTTTGGCAGCGCCGGGGCGATAAGGCGGCCCGCTTTAAGCAGTGGAAATGGCTGGAGTCGGCCAAAGGCAGCGGCCTGTACGACCTGAGCACTGACCTGGGTGAAAAATACGATCTGACGAAGGAAAAGCCGGAGATCGCCCAGATGATGCGCGAGCGGTTCGCAGCTTGGCAGGCCGAAATGGACGCCAGCGAGCCACGGGGGCCGTTTCGTGACTATTGAGGCCGATTTTCGGCATGAATTGCGCTCAAAAGATTTTTCTGGCTGTTCCAGCCTTTTCCAAGAAATGAGAGGTTTTTAACAAATTGAGTGCGGGACTAATTTCAAAAAGCTGCTACATACCGCGCTCCACCCACCATGACCAGCGCCCCTGAGATGACATCAGCCCAGCCCCAGGCCACAATCAACGAATGGAAGGAGATCGTGGCACCGTTCCAGGTTCCATCCGTCCCTCGTTCCGTCTGGCAGATCGTAAACACCTTCGTTCCCCTTATTCTGACTTGGTATGCGATGTATCGCAGCCTGTCTGTTTCCTACTGGCTGACCCTGGCCTTTGCGCTGCTGGCAGGCCTGCTGGTGGTGCGCACGTTCATCATCTTCCACGACTGCGGTCACGGCTCCTTTTTCAAGTCCAAGCGTGCCAGCAGCATTCTCGGCTTCATCTGTGGCATGATCACCTTCACGCCCTACAGCCACTGGCGCTGGCAGCATTCCGTACACCACGCCACCTCGGGAGATCTGGATCGCCGTGGTGATGGCGACATCTGGACGATGACGGTGAAGGAATATCAGGAGGCCAAACCCGGCCATAAGCTGTTCTACAAAACCGTTCGCAATCCCTTCGTGCTGCTGATTCTCGGGCCTCTTTTGCTGTTCTTGGTGCATCAGCGCTTCCCGTCCCCCCGCGCCAAGGGCAAGGACCGCGCCTCGGTGATGTGGATGAATCTTGCCCTGCTCTTGATGGTAGTGGGCATGAGCTGGCTCTTCGGCTTCAAAAACTACGTCATGATGCAGCTTCCGGTGACGATGTTTGCCGGTATGGCGGGCATCTGGATGTTCTATGTGCAGCACCAGTATGAAGACACCTATTGGGAGCATCGTGACGAGTGGGACTACACCAGCGCAGCGCTGGGAGGCAGTTCCTTCTACAAGCTGCCGAAAATCCTCCAGTGGTTCACTGGCAACATCGGCTTTCACCATGTGCATCACCTCAGCGCCCGCATCCCAAACTACTACCTTGAGGATTGCCACAACTCCCACCCGATGTTCCACTCGGTCAAGCCACTGACCTTCTGGGCCAGCCTGAAGTGCATCAATCTGCGGCTCTGGGATGAGTCCGACCGCAGGCTCATCTCCTGGAAGGAATACAAGCAGCGCTACGGTCAAAAGGCTTCCGCCGCCAGCCCCGCAAAAGTCGCGAAGGAAGAGGATCTGGACCTGCCGCTGCCTGACGAGGCCGGACCGAGCATGTCCTAAGCCGCCTCAGCCCCCGCGATGTCCGTCTTTCGGCTCAACACCGAGTACAGCCCCCAAGGCGACCAAGGACAGGCCATCGCGAAGCTGGTGAAATCCGTCCGTGCCGGGAACCGGCACCAGACGCTGCTTGGCGTGACCGGCTCGGGCAAAACATTCACGATGGCGAACATCATCGCGGAGCTCGGCAGGCCGGCACTGGTGTTCTCACACAACAAGACGCTCGCGGCGCAGCTTTACTCGGAGTTTAAAAACTTCTTCCCGCACAACGCGGTCGAGTACTTCGTCAGCTACTTCGACTACTATCAGCCGGAGGCCTACATCGCCCGGACGGACACCTACATTGAGAAGGATTCCGCCATCAACGACGAGATCGAGCGCCTACGCCTCTCCAGCATGGGGGCGCTCATCACGCGGCAAGACACGATCATCGTCGCCAGTGTGAGCTGCATTTACGGCCTCGGTTCTCCGGAAGATTACGAGGGCATGATGCTGCCACTGAGCGTGGGCCAGCAGATGTCGCGCGAGACCTTGCTGACCAAGCTGGTCGATATGCTCTACGAACGGAACGACATCCAGCTCACGCGCGGCAAATTCCGCGCCCGGGGCGATGTCATCGAGGTCGTGCCCGCTTATTTGGAGAACGAGGCCATCCGCATCGAGTTCTTCGGCGATGAAATCGACCGCATCAGCGCTGTGGACGTGCTCACCGGCACCGTGACGCTCAAAATGCCCGGCTACACGGTTTTTCCCGCCAAGCAGTTCGTCACGCCCGGCGACAAACTACGCAAGGCCATCGTGAAAATCCGCGAGGAGATGGAAGAGCGTGTCGCGTGGTTCGAGAAGGAAGGAAAGCTGCTCGAAGCGCAGCGCATCAAGATGCGCACGCAGTATGACATCGAGATGATGCAGGAGATGGGCTTCTGCCAAGGCATCGAAAACTACAGCCGCCATCTCACGGGCCGCGAACCCGGTGCCACACCCGGCACGCTGCTGGACTTCTTCAAAGAGCCGCCGCTGATGTTCATCGACGAAAGCCACGTCACCATCCCGCAGATCGGCGGCATGTATGAAGGCGACAAATCGCGCAAAACCGTGCTCGTAGATCACGGCTTCCGCCTGCCGAGTGCCCTCGACAACCGTCCGCTCCGCTTTGAGGAATTCATGGGCAAGGTCGGGCAGCTCGTCTATGTCAGTGCCACGCCCGCGCGTTTTGAGATCGAAAACAGCATCGTCGGAAACGAGAAATACATCCCTCATCAGCGAGACCGCATCGGCATTGAGGAGGGAGTGCCTGCCGCGCTGCCAGGCAAGGCGGTGCGGGTGAGCGGCAGCTCGCAGCCATTGGAAAAATTCGACGTGACGACCAAGGGCCGCCCGCTCGTCGTCGAGCAGATCATCCGCCCGACCGGTTTGCTCGATCCCATCATCACCATCAAGCCGCTCAAGGGCCAGATCGACGAAACGATGGAGCTGTGCCGCCAGCGCATCGAGAAAGGCGAGCGCGTGCTCGTCACCACGCTCACCAAGCGCACGGCGGAGGATTTGACCGACTACCTGCGCAATCTCGACTTCAAAGTCCGCTACCTGCACAGCGACATCGACGCCATCGAGCGCGTCGAAATCCTGCGCAGCCTGCGCTCCGGCGATTGCGACGTGCTCGTCGGCATCAATCTCCTCCGCGAAGGCCTCGACTTGCCCGAAGTCAGCCTCGTCTGCATCCTCGATGCTGACAAAGAAGGCTTCCTGCGCAGCGAATCGTCGCTCATTCAAACTTCCGGCCGCGCCGCACGTCACATCAACGGCGAAGTCGTCCTCTTTGCCGACATCGAGACCAAAAGCATCCGCGCCCTGCTCAGCATCAGCGGCTACCGCCGCCAGGTGCAGACCGACCACAACGAGAAGCACGGCATCACCCCGCAAACCGTGCAACGTGCCGTGCAGGAGAGCCTGCAAGTGCTCGGCAAGGCCAAAGATCTCGAAGAAAGCATCGTCCGCGAAGGCGGCGGTGATTTCGCCATCACGGAAACCATCCGCGAACTCGAACAGGAAATGGCCGAAGCCGCCAGCAAGCTCGAATACGAACGCGCTGCCTTGCTCCGCGACCAGATCCGCGAACTCAAGAAGCGCGCCGGTTTGAACACCGACGACACCGGCACCCTGCCGCAACGCAAGAGCGTCGTTTACGGCAAGCCGAAACGCGGCGGCAAGAAGCGGTAGCGCGACTCCAACGTGATGCCTCATTGAAGTAGGACACCGAGGAGGATTTCAGGAAGCGGCTCGATGCCTCACGATGGGGGACACCGTGATGGGGTTTGCTTTGGGGGTTCTTGGAGAGGTTGGTAAGGCTTGTTTTCGCGTCGGACTCCGCACGGGGGATGGCGGGCTGGAGTGCAGTGAGTCGATGGAGCCGTAGGCGACTGA
>JBIKYB010000007.1:0-48787 GCA_044355475.1 Prosthecobacter sp. | reverse complement strand
AATCGCCTGGCCGACCCACCAGTAACGCAGCATGCGGATCGAAAACACCGAACCTGACAGGTGATGAACCAGAACATCATCCGCATGGCCTGCTTTGGCCAAGAACTCATCATTCCGTACCAGCGGCCATTGAATGAAAGGGACATGCCGAAAAACAGAAGAAAGGGAAAGGAGTGCCATAGAAGTTTGCGGGTAAATTCTCTGGGAAAGACATGGCCCCGTCAATCTGGGCTGCCTCCAGCGATTGCCCGACAGGATGTGGCGGAATCCGCCACAGTTCGACGCGACAAAAATCTAGGCATAGGTTTCCCTCCTACGGCTGAGGATTTTCGACTCAGCCTGTCCAGGCAGCAGATAACTTGGCATCAAAAGGAAGGGCGTGAAATTTTCCGCCACACTTCAAGCGCGGCAGTCCATATCATCCGTGTATGCAGACTCCGCCCGATTCAGATCCTACCGCCGACGCCACACTGGCCAGACAGGTCGAGCAAGGCAACGAAATGGCATTCCGAACCCTGATGGAGAGGCATTTGCAGCCACTGCGCTCTTTCCTGGCCCTGCGCGCTCCCGTCCCCGACTTGATCGACGAGGTGGCGCATGATGCCTTCGTCTTCGCGTATCGAAACCTCGGCGATTTTACCCATGGCTCCATGCAGCCGTGGCTGCGCAGCATCGCGCACAATCTGCTGCGTGACCGGTTGAAGGCGTATGCACGCGACACGGTCAAACACGCGCGCTACTCCGAGATGGTACGCTGGGAAATGGCACTGGAGGCTGCTGACAAGCCGGTGAGCGACGAATCGGACCATCTGGCCAACTGCATTGAAAAATTGCGCCACCATCAGCGCACGATCCTGGACCTGCGGTATGAAGCGCAACTGAGCAGCGAGGAGATCGCCCAGCGCACCGGACGCAGCACGCTGGCGGTGCGCACGCTGCTGATGCGCGTGCGCCAGCAACTGCGCCAGTGCATCGAATCCCAACTCCAGCAAACAACGGCATGAACGACAACGAAGCCATCGACAAGGCCTTGGAGGGCGTGCTTTCCAATGAGGAATGGCAGGCGCTGACGAACGATCCTCAGGTGCTCAAGGAACTGGAGCTGCAGCTCGGCATGGACGCGCTTCTGCGTGTGGCTCTTGAGAAGACCGGCACGCCGGAGGCGCTGACTGAAGCCATCGAAGCCAGCGTGGGCGCGTCTCCCGTCGAAGATCTCATGTTCAGCATCGAAGCGGCGACAACTGGCACACGCAAACAGCGGCGCTGGTTCACTTCATTGCCACGCTGGACGACAGCCGCCGCAGCGGTGCTCATCGGATTCATCAGCGGCAGTTTCGCGTGGCCGGATGTGTTTCTGTGGCTCGATCTCGGCCCCACCGTCGCCCAGCGCACCAGCAAACGCGTGATCCTGCACGGCCACATCATCGCCGAGCCGCCGAAGCCCACCCCAGTCATCACCCTCTCATTCCCACCGCCCCTACCGGCCCCGACAAAACTGGCGACCACCGAAACGCCCAAGACTGAGCCAGCGGCGCAGGTGGTGGCAGTTCCAGCTCCGGCGCCGATGGTGGTCGTGCCCAAGTCAGAACCCGCAAAGAAGCCTGCCGCCGCGCCCGCAAAACCCGAAATGGTCGAAGCGTCCTTGCCGCCGCCAATGAATCTCGCCTCCAAACCTAAAGGCGACATGACACCGGTCATTCCCGACGCCTCCATGAAGGTCGATTTTGAAAAGCATGTGCTCCCGATCCTGGAGCGCTCGTGTTTCGAGTGTCACAGCGGCCAATTGAAGAAGCCCAAAGGCGGCATTCGCCTCGACGACCTTGAGTTGATCCGCGAAAAAAGCCGCTCGGACAATCTCGTGCTTCCGCACAAGCCGGAAAAAAGCACGCTGGTGAAATCCATCTCCCTCAATAAGGACGATGACGATCTCATGCCGCCGCCGAACGAGGGCAAGCCGCTCAACGCAGAAGAGATCGCCCTCATCCGCCGCTGGGTCGAAGAAGGCGCGAACTTCGGCTCCTGGACCTCGATGCGGGCAAAAGAAGTCATCGTCTCGACACAAAATGAAGTGGTGGATGTTTCCAAACAGCAGGCCGTCGCCGAGCGCATTGATGAACTCATTGAAGCTGACCTGACCAAGCACAGGATAGAGCCGCGTCCGCTTGCGAACGATGCCACTTGGCTGCGCCGTGTTTACCTCGACCTCGTCGGTCGCATTCCCAGCGGTGATGAAACAAAGCGCTTCTTCGCCGCGAAGGAACCCGACAAGCGCACCCGCCTGATCAACGCGCTGCTAGCCTCCAACGGCCACGTCAGCCACATGTTCAATTACTGGTGCGATCTGCTGCGTGCGAAGGACAATCTCGCCGAGGGGGTGCAGGGAGATTTTTATCTCGCCTGGATCAAACAAAGCATCCGCGACAACAAACTCTTCGACGAATGGACACGCGAGCTGCTCAGCCCCGAAGGCTACGGCTGGCGTGCTCCTGCCGCCGGTTACTACCTGCGCGACGGTGAAAACCGCGCCGCGAACATCGAGAGCACCGCCACGCTCTTCCTCGGCACACAAATCTCCTGTGCACAGTGCCACGATCATCCCTACAGCCGCTGGACGCGCAAAGATTACCATCAGTTCCTCGCCTGGACCTCCGGCATCAAGACGGCCTCGAAAGAAGATGCCGTCGGCATCGTCGAAGCCGAAAAAATCCGCGAAGCAGCGGAGCGTTACGACCGGCTGGCGATGGCTGGCATGAGTTACGAACGCCAGCAAAAGTATGAACGCATCAAGGATGCGCTCCTGGCCCTCCAACGTGCGGCAGGTGGCGCAGGCGTCGTGAATGACGCAGGCAGCCCCGCTGTGCTGCCGGAGGACTACCAGTATCCCGACGGCAAGCCCGGCGATGCCATCCCCGCCGCCGTGCTCTATGGCGAACCACCACCCGCCGGCGCACGTCCGGCGGAGACACTGGCCGCGTGGGTCACTTCACCGCAAAACACGCGCTTCAGTCTCACGCTTGCCAACCGTCTCTGGGCCAAACTTTTCGGCCTGCCCTTTGCCGGGCGCGTCGATCAAGTGCGTGAGATCGCCGACTGCGAGAACCCCGACCTCGCCCAATACCTCGTCCATGTCGTGCGCGAGGCGAAATACGACGTGCGGCAGATTTTGCGCATTCTTTGTCTCACCCGCGCCTACCAGCGCGAGGCCGGGCTGCCGCCAGACGACAACGAAATCGTTTACCGCTTCCCCGGCCCCATCGTGCGGCGTTTGAGTGCCGAGCAGGTGTGGGACTCGATGATGGCGCTCGCCGTCAAAGATCTCGATGTGAAGCTGAACTTCGATCCTCCCGGCGTCTCTGCGCTCGAAGCCGCCGTCGGGGCGAAAAAAACCAGTGATGTCACCGGCGTGGCACGCAAGATGGTCGGCGAGGAAGAACGTGAGATGAAGGCAGACCAGCGGCGCGCACGGCTGCGCAAAGAAATGGCGAAGGAGTTTGCCGGTGGCGGTCTGGAACGTGCCTCCGAGCTGCCGCAGCCCGCGCCGGACGGTCATTTCCTGCGCATGTTCGGCCAAGGCAACCGCGACTCCATCGGCGACGCCTGGAGCGCCTCCACCGTGCCGCAGGCGCTGCTGATGTTGAACAGTGATTTCTTTGATCACGTCGCACGTTCCGGCAGTCCGCTCGCCGAGAGCCTACGCGGCCTCAACAACATCCGCGATGTGGCCCGTGGTGCCTTCCTTGCCGTGCTCACACGCGAGCCGACGCAGGAGGAACTCGACGCTTGTCAGGAAACGCTCGGCGACACTCGCAACGCCAAGGCGCTCGCCCGCATGCTGCTCTCCACCGCCGAATTCATGTTTCAAAAATAACCACTGCACCCATGAATCATCCTTTGAACCGACTCGATGACCTCGCCCGCCGCGAATTCATCACCCGCATGGCAAAAACCTGCCTCGGCGTCAGTCTCGTGCCTCCGGCGAGCCTCGCGCACGCGCTCGAAACCAACGCGCCGAAATTCGCCAGTCATGTGATCTATCTCTACATGCGCGGCGGCATGAGCCACCTCGACACCTTTGACACGAAGCCGGATGCCCCAGCCGGCTATCAGGGCTCCACGCGCACCATCAAGACGAAGTCCGATGATTTGCAGATCTCCGGCTACTTCCCGAAACTCGCGGACCACGGCAAAAAAATCGCCGTCGTGCGTTCCATGCATCACACCCAGGGCGCACACGAGCCGGGCATGTACAAAGTGCTCACCGGCTATGAAGTCTCCACCTCCATGAAGCATCCCGCGCTCGGCTCGTGGGTTGCACGTCAGGTGACGCAAGGCACCTCCACGCTGCCCGCTTACATCCGTCTCGCTGACCTCGCCGGACATCCTGCCAGTGGCTTCATGGACGCCCGTTTCGCGCCCGTGCCCGTTTTGGATGCCAGCAAAGGCCTGGAGCACGCCCAGCTTCAGCAAGGAGACTCCATGACCAACTTGCGCAAGCGCACCGGACTCGCCGAAAAACTCAACAGCGACTTCCTCAAACGCTTCCCCATGGATGGAGTGAAGGCGCACTCGGATGTCTTTGCGGATGCCATCAAGCTCATGACCAGCAAAGATCTCGACGCCTTCGACATCACGCAGGAGAAAGGCAAACTCGTGAGCGACTACGGAGCCAACTACTTTGGCCAAGGCGTGCTGCTCGCCCGACGGCTCGTTGAGCGCGGCACCAAGTTCGTCGAAATCGAACTCGGCGGCTGGGACACGCATTCCAACAACTTCACCACGGTCGAGGCGCTCGGCAAAGTCGTGGATGACGCTGTGGGCACGTTGCTGGAGGACTTGGAAGCCCGCGGCTTGCTGGAAAGCACGCTGGTGGTGCTCACCACCGAGTTTGGCCGCTCGCCGAAGATCAATGGCTCCGGCCGCGATCATCATCCCATCGCCTTTTCATCGTTCATCGCTGGTGGTGGCGTCAAAGGCGGCAAGGCCTACGGCAAAACCGACGAGACTGGCACTCGGGTGATCGAAAACCCCACCACGGTGCTCGACTTCCATGCAACCATCGGTGCGCTGATGGGCGTCTCGCCGCATGACCTCATCCCCGCTGGCAGCGGTAGCTTCAACATCTACGGCGGCACCGGAGCCAAACGCGGCGTGCCCATCGCACCCTTCGTCTAACCGGCTCAGGCGCTGTTTTTCGTCAGTTTTCTCTTCAGTTTGCGCAGCAGCTCTGCATTGCCCTCCAGCTCCTCCATCAGCAGCGTCAGCACTTCCAGGGTCTGGCGGCTGATGTGGTGCTCCATACCTTCCACGTCCTCATGCACGGTTTTGGGGTCCAGGCCGAAGCTGGCGAGCAACCGCGTGAGCACCTCATGCCTTCGAGCGATTTCCGCGCCCACTTTGCCGCCTTCCTCAGTCAAAACCACGCCACGATAGCGCTCATAGACGACGAAACCCTCCGCATCGAGCTTCTGGATCATGTTCGTCACGCTGGCCTGCGAGATGCCAAGGTTTTGCGCGATGTCCACCACCCGGGCATAGCCTTTGGAACCGATCAGATTGTGAATCTGCTCGAGGTAATCCTCAATGGCGGGCGAACCGAGGTGGCTGGTGTGTTCCTGGCGTTTGGCGGGCATGCGAAAAAGCAAAATGGCCGGGGCAGCGGCTTGTTCAACGCGGAAAGCAATATTCGCCCTTGCAAAGAAAGTTAGTCCAGGCTAATTCCGCGCCATGACTCGCGAACGACTGCTTCCACTCTCCCTGCTGGCAGCCTGCGCCTTCCTCTGCGGCTGCAAACCGGCCTCGACGCCAGATTCTAAAACCGCCAAACCCGCCGTGGTGGCCACCACCACGATGATCGCCGACATGGTGCGCGATGTCGGTGGTGAGGACATCGCCGTGACCGCCCTGATGGGGCCGGGCGTCGATCCGCATCTCTATAAAGCCTCCGCCGAGGACGCGCTGAAGCTGCGCCAGGCCAGCGTCATCTTCTACAATGGTCTCATGCTCGAAGGACGCATGGGCGAGCTGTTGGATCGCTTGCGCGGTGATGGCCGAGCCGTCTATGCCGTGACGGGAAAAATCGACCACGCCGAGCTGCTGCAGTCCGATGACGGCTCTAACCACCCTGACCCACACGTCTGGGGCGATGCCGCGCTGTGGACGCGCTGCATTGAGGTAGTGGTCGGAGGCTTGTCCAATGCTCTGCCAGAAAAAGCCACCGCCTTTGCCGAACGAGGCACAAAGCTGAAAGCAGACTACACCGCCCTGCACGAGTGGGCGAAGGCCGAGATCGGCATGCTGCCTGCGGAATCCCGCATCCTCATCACCAGCCACGACGCCTTCAATTATTTTGGCCGTGCCTACGGTTTCCAAGTTGTCGGCGTCCAGGGCATCTCGACGGTGAGCGAAGCCGGACTGGCTGATGTCGCCAAAACTGTCGATTTCATCAAGGCCAACAAGGTGAAGGCCATCTTCGTCGAGAGCAGCGTGCCGCATGCGACCATCGAGCGCATCGCGAAGGACAGCGGGGCGAAAATTGGCGGCGAACTCTACTCCGACGCCCTCGGCACACCGGGTGAGAAGGTCGAGATCGACGGTCAGTCCTACGACTGCGGCACCTACCCAGGCATGCTGCGCAGCAATGTCTCCTCAGTCGTGAGAGCCCTGAAATAACCCTCATCATTAATAAAATTTCAACGCCTCCAAGTTGACACCCTCTGCTGAGAAAGCGGTTCGCACCTTCCGAACCCTCTGTAACCCTGAGTTTACCATGAAATCGCTCCCACAACTCCTTGTCGCCGCCGCACTCGTCTCAGCGTCCTTCGCCGCCGAACCGGCCAGCTTCGGCACCGCACCGTCCACCATCCGAGAAATGTCCACGGACCGACCGGATCAGACGGAAGGCGCCTTCACCGTGCCGAAAGGGATGTACCAGTTTGAGTTCGGCTTCTTGAACTACTCCCGCCGCCTCGACACCGACCACCGCAACGAAACTTTCATCTGGGGCGAAGTGAACGCCAAGTACGGCCTCACCAACGACATCGACATCCAGCTCATCTGGCAGCCCTGGACCGAGCAACGTCACAAGGGTAACTCCGAGGACGCGGACTATCCGGGATTCTACCGCGAGGGCGTCAGCGACTTGGTGGCACGACTCAAGTGGAACGTCGTCGGCAATGACGGTGGCCCATTTGCCATGTCACTGCTTCCTTTTGTCAAAATACCCACGGCCAAGCACCGCATCGGCAATGATCTGTGGGAAGGCGGCCTCGCCATCAACACGGAGATCGACCTCGGCGGCGGCTTCTCTCTGGGCAACAGCGTTTTTGGCACCATCGTGGGAGACAGCGACGACACGCTGTACTTCCGCCCGGCCATGACCGCCGTGCTCGGTTATGACATCACGGACCGTCTCAGTTGCTTCGTCGAAATCTTTGCCGCCAGCCAGATGGACAACGAACGCTACTGGCAGACCTCGCTGGACGCCGGCATCGGCTACGCGATCACCGAAAATATGATCTTTGACGCTGGCGTCTTCTGGTTCTTCCGTGGTGACGAGGCGATCAATCCCTTCGTCGGACTCAGCGTCCGTTTTTGATGATGAATTCCCCCGCGCTTGAACTCCACGATCTCACGGTCAGCTATGCCAAGAAGCCCGTGCTTTACGGCGTGGATGTCCAGGTGCCGCAGGGGGCGCTCGTCGGCATCATCGGGCCGAATGGCGCTGGCAAAAGCACCATGATCCGCGCCATCATGGGCCTGCTGCCGCTCAGCAGCGGCTGGGTGCAGATCTTCGGTGAATCGTTTGAAAAAGCCCGCCACCGCGTCGGCTATGTGCCGCAGCGTGAGCAGGTGGACTGGGACTTTCCGGTCAATGTCATGGATGTCGTCATGATGGGCCGCTATGGCCGCCTCGGCTGGCTGAAACGCCCCACTCGCGAAGACCGCCGCATTGCCGAGGAGAGCCTCGAAAAAGTCGGCATGCTGCCGTTTCGGAACCGCCAGATCGCCAACCTCAGCGGCGGCCAGCAGCAGCGCGTCTTCCTGGCCCGCGCCCTCGCCCAGCAGAGCGATCTCTACCTCATGGACGAGCCCTTCGCCGGCGTCGATGCCACCACCGAACGCGCCATCATCGCCCTGCTGCGTGATTTGAAGGAGCAGGGCAAGACCATCCTCGTTGTCCACCACGACCTCACCACCGCGAAAGAGTACTTTGATCACCTCATGCTGCTGAACATGCGCCTCGTCGCCTTCGGCAAAACCGAGGACATTTTCACGGTGGACCTACTGCAGAAGACGTATGGCGGGAGGCTGACGATTTTGAGCGATGTTGCCGCGAAGGTGGGGAGTGAGACGTGAGAAGTCAGAGGTGAGATGTGTTGAACTTAAAGCCTATCTACGACCTATGAATCCTGTGAGACACTTTCGTGAGTTGCGGACGTACGAAAACGCCCGTCAGGCGGCGAAGATGATCTTCGAGATGTCGAAAACGTTTCCAAAAGAGGAGACTTATTCGCTCACGGATCAGATTCGACGTGCCTCACGCGCTGTGAAAGCTTTGATCGGCGAGTCCTGGGGCAGACGACGTTACCGGGCCTCGTTCTCCCACAAGTTGGTTGAGGCACTTGGCGAGGCCAACGAGGTCCAAAGCTGGCTCGATGACATTTTGGACTGTGGTTATGCCGACAGCGAGTGGTGCGAGTCCATGATGGACCGCTACGTCGTCATTTCGAGCATGATCAGCCGCATGATCGACCACGCCGCCGAATTCTGCCCCAACGACCCCGACACCGACTATCGCGTCCAAGAACCGCTGCCAGATTCCGAATGGTTCGTCGATCCCCCACTTCACGAGTCGTGAAACACCTCTCACCACTCACTTCTAACGTCTCACTTCTGACGCTTGCCCTCGCAAGCTCCACGGCTCACGCCGCCCGCATCGGCGACCTCACCGAAACCACCGTCACCGAGCAAGCACTGCGCTTCTTCACCTTCAGCGATCCCTCGCTGCGTCTCGCGCTCATCGGCTGCATCTTGCTTGGACTCAATTGCGGCCTGCTGGGCGGTTTCATCGTCGTGAGGCGCATGTCGTTGGTGGGAGACACGCTTTCTCACGCGGTGCTGCCCGGCGTGGCGCTCGGTTTTCTTTGGAACATGACCAAAGACCCCGTGGCGATCCTGATCGGGGCCACACTCGTAGGCGGATTGTCCATGCTCACCGTCAACGCCATCACGCGCACCACACGCCTGAAGGAGGACGCGGCCATGGGGCTCGTGCTCTCGTCCTTCTACGCCGTCGGCGTCTGCCTCATCGGCATGATCCAAAAACTGCCCACTGGCAACAAAAGCGGCATCGACAAATTCCTCTTCGGCCAGGCGGCGGCGCTCAATGGCGGCGACATCGCCCTGCTCGTGGTCACGGCGGTGATCACGCTGCTGTTTGTCACGCTCGGCTATCGCGGACTGCTCACGCTGAGCTTTCATCGCGCGTTTGGCGAGACTTTGGGCGTCCCGGTCAATCTCCTCCATCACGCCATGATGCTGCTCACGGCCTTTGCCGTCGTCACTGCGATGCAAGCCGTCGGCGTCGTGCTCGTATCGGCCATGCTCATCATTCCACCCGCCACCGCCTGCCTCATCACCGACCGCATGCACCGCGTGCTGCTGTGGTCTGCGCTCATCGGCATGGGCACGGCCGCTCTGGGCGCGTTTTTCTCCTTCCTCGGCAACAACCTGCCCACCGGCCCTTTCATGGTGCTTGCCGGGGCCGTTCTCTTTGCCGCCGCCTTTTTGTTCAGCCCGCAGCAGGGCTGGCTCACGCGCTTGTGGCGTCAACGTTCGCAGCGTGAGCGCATCGAGCGCGAAAACATGCTCAAGGCCATGTATCACCTCGCTGAGCGCCGCGAGTTTCGCGAGGAAGGCATCTCCCTGCTCGAACTCGCCGAACTGCGCCGCGAACCGCTCGAAACCGAGCGTCTCAACGCCGACAAGCTCGTCCACCAGCGCCTCGCCACGCTCACCGACGACGCCAGCATGCTGCACTTCACCCCCGAAGGCTGGCGCAAGGCCTGCGCCGTCGTGCGCAACCACCGCCTCTGGGAACTCTACCTCACCAACGTCATGCAATACGGCGCGGACCACGTCCACGACGACGCCGAGAAGATCGAGCACGTCCTCGGCGAGGACACGGTGCGCCAGCTCGAACGCCGCCTCGACTTCCCGCAGACCGACCCGCACGGCAAGCCGATCCCAGGAGCGCGGGAAGTGCATGGCGCAGCCCGCACACGCCCCAACGAAACCACCGGATACACGCGCTGAAATGCCATCCCTCCTCCCACCCTTCGATTTCGAGAGCATGATCCTGGCCCCCTGGACCACGGCGCTCGACACCTATGGCTGGATGACGCTCATGGCGTTTCTCGTCACGGCGACGTGCGGGTTGATCGGCAACTACCTCATCCTCCGCCGCATGGCCCTTGTGGGGGATGCCATCAGCCACAGCGTGCTGCCCGGCCTCGCCGTCGCCTACCTCGTCTCCGGCCAGCTCACGCTGCCTGCCATGATCGCCGGAGCTGTCGGTGCCGGTCTGCTAACCACCTTCCTCATTGAGTTCCTCCACACCCGCAGCCGCATCAAGGCCGACGCCGCCATCGGCATCACCTTTTGCTCGCTGTTCGCCTTCGGTGTCGTGCTCATCAATCTCTTCGCCTCCAAAATTCACCTCGACGCCGAGTGCGTCCTCTACGGTGAGCTCAGCTACCTGCCCAGCGAGCCCATGGTCGCCATCCTCGGCCACGATCTCGCCCCACAGCCCGTGCTTGTGATGTCCTGCGTCGCCATCCTCGTCGCCCTGCTCGTCATCTTTTTCTACAAGGAGCTGCTGCTCACCTCTTTCGACGCCCTCCTGGCCGGATCGCAGGGCTTCCGCCCCGGACTCGTGCATCTTCTGCTCATGGGTGTGCTGTCCGTCGTCATCGTCGCCGCCTTTGAAAGCGTCGGCGCCATCCTCGTCATCGCCATGCTCATCCTGCCCGGTGCCACCTCGCAGCTACTCAGCACCCGCCTGCCCGTCTGCCTCTGGCTCAGCCTCCTGCACGCCCTCCTCAGCGCCATCGGCGGCCTGCACCTCAGCCTCATCCTCGGCTGCTCCATGGCCGCCTGCGTCGTCGTCGCGGGCGCGGTGTTGTTTGGCGGCGCGTGGCTTTACACGGTGATCGTGAACGCCTTGCACAAAAAGGCCGCGCTGAGCGCCCCGGTTGAGGCTTGAACAATTCGGCAAGCCCCGCCATATCAGCGGCCTTATGCGCATCCTTTCCGGCCTTCAACCCAGCGGCAGACTTCACATCGGCAATTACTTCGGCATGATGAAGCCTGCGCTCAAGCTGCAGCATGAAGGCGACGCCTATTACTTCATCGCCGACTACCATTCCCTCACCTCCGTGCAGGATGGCAAGGCCCTGCGCGGCTATGTGCGCGAACTCGCGGTCGATTTCCTCGCCTGCGGCCTTGA
The DNA here is from genome assembly GCA_044355475.1 of Prosthecobacter sp. GTDB lineage: Bacteria > Verrucomicrobiota > Verrucomicrobiia > Verrucomicrobiales > Verrucomicrobiaceae > Prosthecobacter. The sequence continues at coordinate 37,281 of JBIKYB010000007.1, read as the reverse complement.
TCCGACGAAATGCGTCTTCTTCCGCCAGAGCGACGTGCCGGAGCACTGCGAACTGTCCTGGATTCTCAGCACCGTCACGCCCATGGGCCTGCTGGAGCGCTGCCACAGCTACAAGGACAAGATCGCCCGCGGCCTTCATGCCTCGCACGGCCTCTTTGCCTATCCCGTGCTCATGGCGGCGGATATTTTGATGTACGACAGCGATGTCGTGCCCGTGGGCAAGGATCAGAAGCAGCACGTCGAGGTCACCCGCGACATCGCCATCAAAATGAACGAAACCTTTGGCGAGGGGCTCTTCAAACTGCCGCAACCGCGCATCCAAGAGGCCACCGCCGTCGTCCCCGGCCTCGACGGCCAGAAGATGAGCAAGAGCTACGACAACACGATCCCGCTGTTTGAAGAGCCGGGACCGCTTAAAAAGAAGATCATGGGCATCAAGACCGACTCCACGCCCGTCGAAGCTCCGAAACCTGTCGAAGGCAGCAGCATCCTCGCCCTTTACAAACTCGTCGCCTCCGAAGCCGATTACGACACCATGGTGGCCGACCACCTCAACGGCGGCGTCGGCTACGGCGACTTCAAAAAGCGCCTCCTGCAAGGTGTCACCGACTACTTCGCCCCCTACCGCGCCCGCCGAGACGAAATCCTCGCCGACAAAGGCTATGTGGACAAAGTTCTCGCCGAAGGAGCCGAGAAAGCCCGTGCCGTCGCCCGCAAGACGCTCAGCCGTGTGCGTGATGCTGTGGGCCTGGGTTGAGACGAAGCACAGACCCACTTGGGTGCGGTTTCACGACTCCGGCGATCGGATGCGACGCGGGGCTTATCCCGCGAGATCGGATGGTGTCTCGAACTCATGGCTGCCGATGACGCCGTTGTTGAGCGGAAGATCCCATCGCTGTGATTCGTCTCTCTGGCATGACGTTTCTTCCGCGCCTGATTGTCTGCTTCACCCTTGCCTTGCCATTCGCTCAAGCCGTTGAGCCAGGCTTTGAGGCGATCTTTGACGGCAAGACGCTCGATGGCTGGAAGCAAGGCGGTAATTGGGTGGTGATGGAGGGTGAGATCGCCTGCGTGAAGAAAGGCGGCTCGCTGGTGTATGAGAAGGCGAAGGTTCCGGATGACTTCGAGCTGCGCTTTGACTGGAAGGTCGCCAAGGGATGCAACAGCGGCGTGTATTACCGGCCGGGGCAGTATGAGTATCAACTGCTCGACAACGCCAACAGCCCCTACGGCGAAAATCCGCGTCAGGCGGCGGCTTCATTGTTCTTTGGCATGGCACCAACGAAAGATGTCGTGAAACCCCATGGTGAATGGAACGAAGCCCGCATTGTCTGCCAAGGCTCGGTGATCCAGCATTGGCTGAACGGTGAAAAAGTCATCGACTTCGATTACGCCGACCCGCGCTGGTTTCATGAGCTGGAGGTGCTGCGCATTCGTGGCGGTGACTTGACGAAACGTGGCGCGAACCTGTCTCTCCAGTATCATGGCGCGGACGTGGGGTTCAAAAACCTGCGCTGGCGGGCGATTCCAGCCGGTGAGAAGCTGGTGAGCGAGAACCTGACACCGATGCCAATCCCAGAAGGTGCGTTGCGCAAGGAGCAGGAGCGGGTGAACAAGATGCTGGCGGGCAAAAAGGGCGAGTGGCAGCACGAAGAGCTGAAGCGTTTCAAAGCGGACGAGGCGCATCAAGGTGTGGCTGTTGATACGGAGCACTTTTATGCGATCACGAACGCCGCCATCGGCAAGTATCGCAAAGACAGCGGTGAACGCGTCGGCGGTTGGAAGGAGACGCAGGGCCGCATTAAGCATCTGAACGCCGGAATCGTGCTCGATGGCAAACTGTGGTGTGCGCACTCGAATTACCCCGAAATGCCGATGAAGAGTTCCGTGGAGGTCTTCGACCCGAAAACGATGCAGCCCCTCGAAAGCATCGACCTCACGAGCGTGGGCGGGTCGCTGACTTGGGTGGATCGTCGCGATGGCTGGTGGTATGCCTGCTTTGCCCAATACGCGAAAACCGGCGATCCAGCACGCACGCGCGTAGTGCGCTTTGATTCAAATTGGAAGCCCACCGCAGAAATCCGCTTCCCCGCCGAGATGGTGGCGAGGTTTGGCAAGAACAGCAGCTCCGGCGGGAATTTTGGCCCAGACCGGCACCTCTACATCACCGGTCATGATGCGCAGGAGCTGTATGTGATGGATCTACCGGTTGCGGATGATGTTTGGGCCTGGAAAACGGCCATTCCGATCTCCGCCCATGGTCAAGCGTTCGCGTGGGATCGGAGTGAAGGCAGTGTTTTGTATTCCATCGACCGGAAGACGCACGAGGTGATTGTCTCGCGCGTCACCGGTTCCTGATGGCGCAGTTTCAGTCTGATTTCAGTGAAGCCATATCAATGGAGAAGCGATACTTCACGTCGGACCTGACCATGCGCTCGTAGGCTTCGTTGATCTTTTGAATTGAGATGACTTCCACATCGGAGGTGATGTTGTGCGCACCGCAGAAGTCGAGCATCTCCTGCGTCTCAGCGATGCCGCCGATGAGGGAGCCGGAGAGGCGGCGGCGACCGAAGATCAATGAGAAGGCGGAGATGGACAGGGGCTTCTCAGGAGCGCCGACCAGAGTCATGTCACCGTCGTGCTTCAACAAATTCAGGAAAGCGTTGATGTCGTGCTCAGCGGAGACGCAATCGAGGATGAAATCGAAGCTGCCCGCGTGTTTTTGCATCTCGTCGGCATTGCGAGAGACGACCACCTCGTCCGCACCGAGTCGCAGCGCGTCCTCGCATTTGTTCGGTGAAGTGGTGAACACGACCACGTGTGCCCCCATGGCATCCGCCAGCTTCACACCCATGTGCCCCAGGCCTCCGAGTCCGACAATGCCGACCTTTTTGCCGGGGCCAACATGCGCACGTTTCAGCGGTGAATAGGTGGTTATGCCAGCGCAGAGAAGCGGCGCGGCACCTGCGAGATCAAGATTTGCCGGGATGCGCAGGACGAAGTGCTCATCCACGACGATGCTGTCGGAATAGCCGCCATAAGTGACCGGCGCGGTGCCGTACTTATCGGGCGAGTTGTAGGTGAAGACGCCGCTTGGACAGAGATTTTCCAGATTGTCTCGGCAGCAGGGGCAGGTTTGATCGGCATCCACCAGGCAACCGACGCCGACAATGTCACCAGTCTTGTGCTTGGTGACGGCGGAGCCGACCTGAGTCACGCGTCCGACGATCTCATGGCCGGGGACACAGGGGTAGGTGGTCTGCATGACACTGCTCCACTCGTTGCGGGCCGTGTGCAGGTCGGAATGGCAGATGCCGCAGAAAAGGATCTCGATCTGTACATCGCGTGCAGTCGGATCTCGGCGTGGGATGGAGGTGGAGGCCAGTGGCGAGGTGGCATTGACGGCGGAGTAGGCTTTGGTCTGATACATCGTGAGTTGTGGGTGAGGGGCGGAATGGACTGATGAAACATACGCCTCGTATGGCTCATCAGCGGAGGACTTCTCAGGATAGTTTCAGCCTAGCGGACGTGCCCGGCTCGCATTTGAGGCCCCAGACACACATGGCGCGGCCTTGGTCGGCAAATTCGAGGCGAGACGTTGGCTAACGTCGGGAGAGGGAATATGGCGGTGACGCCGCCTTCACTCGCGGCTGGCAGTCATCGCCCGAGGATGAAACCGGCCATGACATGGCGTGTGAAGCCATCCGCCTGGGCGATGTGGCCGTTACTCTCGTGCCGGAAGAGCCTGAAGCCCTCGGCTTACTGGCTCTCATGCTCCACTGCCATGCCCGGCGCTCAGCGCGGATGGATGCCTCAGGCCGCTACGTGCCGCTGGATGAGCAAGACCCCGCCGCATGGGATCACCCCATGATCGACCGAGCCGAGAAGCTGCTTCAAACAGCAGGAGCAATGAACAAGCCGGGACGTTTTCAAGTCGAGGCCGCCATCCAGTCCGCTCACGCGCAACGCCGAGTGACCGGGCGTGTTGAATGGCCCATCGTCGCGGCGCTTTACCAGTGGCTCATGACTTTCACTCCCGCGCTGGGTGCACGCATCGGCCATGCCATCGCCACGGCACATGCGTCTAGTGCTGAGCAGGGTTGGATGCTGCTGGAGTCTCTGCCAAAAGAGCGCTTGGCGGATCATCAGCCGTATTGGGCCGCCCGTGCTCACTTGCTCGCCCAAACCGACCGCGCCATCGGAGCGAAGGCGGCTTTTGAACGCGCCATCGGCCTTTGTGCCGATCCTGCGCTGCGAGCGTATCTTTGGGAACGCAGGAACACGATCTAGGCCGCGATGACGGCGCAGGAGGGTGTCGAGCGCGGTCATGTTGCCTTTTTTGGGCGAGCGAGACGAGGGATTCGTCCGTGGGATCAGTGGGGAGGCATGAGTCTGCTTTTACAGTTTGGAAGGAAAGCCGCGCTTATCTTGATCTGTTTCACCGAGGAAGGGGCAAGTCTCAATCGCCTTGATCATTCGATGCGGAAGCTGCCGATTCATTGAGTCGGCAAGCATGACGACGCAACAGCCTCACAGCATACGGCCTGACATCATCACCGTTATGCCCGACTGCGGTTATGCCATACACCGCCTTCTCGATATGAGTCCGCGTGAGTGGTGCATAACAAGATGTAGAACAAACTTGGAAGTTTGTTCTACGTTTCGCTCAAACTCATGCGCTTCATCCTGCTTTCTCTCCTACTCACCTTTGCCGCCAACGCGGCCACGCTCAAACAGGCCACGCCCAAGGACTACCGCCGCCTACTGACCACGCTGGAGCCTGCGGACACGCTGGTGCTCGCCGCCGGTGTGTATGAGCGCGGATTGCCGATCAGCGACTGCCACGGCACTTCAGAGGCATGGATCACGATCCAAGGCCCGGATGAAGGCGTGGCGGAGATTCGGCAGACAGCGGTGGCGAATTGCGTCGAATTGAAACAGTGCAGCCATGTGGCCTTGAAGAAGCTCTCTATCCTCGGCGGCGGTCCGCAGGGCATTTCCGGCCTGTTTGGCATCAGCGCTCAGGGCGGGCTAAAAAACTCGGTGCATCACATCCTCATCGAAGACTGCATCATCAGCGATTGGAACACCTCGCAGCAGGCCGTCGGCATCTCCACGAAGACGCCGACCTGGGACTGGACCATCCGGCGAAACATCATCCGCAACTGCGGCACCGGACTTTATCTCGGCAACTCGAACGGCGCGGACCCGTTCATTCGCGGCGTCATCGAGCATAACCTTGTCGAAAATCACATCGGCTACTGCATGGAGATCAAATTTCAGACGCCGCGCCCCGAATTGCCGGACATGCCGACCACCGCCAGCCGCACGATCATCCGGCACAACGTCTTCATCAAAAACGACGCCCCCAGCCCCGATGGCGACCGCGCCAACCTGCTCGTCGGCGGCTTCCCCGACAGCGGCACCGGCTCCGACGACCTCTACGAGATCTTCGGCAACTTCTTCTGGCGCAACCCGCGCGAATCGCTGCTGCAAGCCTCCGGTCGTGTCTCCATCCATGACAATGTCTTTGCAGATTGCCCCACTCATGCCGCCATCACGCTGCAAAATCACGATCTGCCCGTGAAACTCACGCATGTTTACAACAACACCATCTGCGCCGCCACCTGCGGCATTCGCATCCCCACCGAGCCTGCACAGGGGCATGCGATCACTGGCAATGTCATTTTTGCCGCCGAGCCGCTGCGGCTGCATCGCTCGCTTTCATTTGTGGCGGAAAATGTCACCGGAACAGCCGCTGATGCCGCGCTGCATCTGATGAATCCTCAGATGTCGCTGGGCGCTCTCGATCTGCGTCCAAAGGCGGGGAGGTGCGAAGGTGCTTCGTTGGATCTGAGTCCCTTCACCGCCGAGACAGCATTCGATCTGGATTTTAATGGGGCCAGCAAAGGTGAGCGGCGAATTCGCGGAGCATATGCCATCCCCGACGCGGCAGGCTGGCGACTGCAAAGCGGATTGAAGCCGTAGATTCGATTGCCAAGCGAACGGGCCGCGATCAAATGCGCCGCATGTCCGCCAAACCTGACCCCGCCACGCTGCCGTGCAGCCCCCTTGATGAAACCGCCGGCCTGAAATACTTCCCGCGCATGGTGGGGAAGATCCGGCTGCATGCCGCTGGCAAACTTTGGGAGGATCTTCACGCGAATCTCGGCAAGGGAAGCGACGGCGCACTGGTGGACTTTCTCCACATCAATTACGACGAGCTGAAGGCCCGAGTGATCGAAGGCGGCACGGATGAGGAGATCCTGCAATGGTGCCAGGAGCGCAGCCGGGTGCTGAATGACAACGAGAAGCTCATCTGGAACCACTATGTCAAAACGCTCGGCTGGAATGATCACATCACGGCCATTTTGGCAAAACGAAAGGCCGATGGCGGACTCGGTGATCGCGATGACATCCAGACTATCGCTCATTACATCGACGTGGATGAGGGAAGGCTTCCGTGAATGAGTGAGCAGGCGTCCGAGCCGGTTCCTTTCTGGCGCAGCGTGAGACAGTCGCTTCGCGGTGAGGAGCATGATTACACCTCGCTGCCGCTGAACCGCGCCATCATCCTGCTCGCGGTCCCGATGGTGCTGGAGATGATCATGGAGTCGCTGTTCGCAGTGACGGATGTTTTTTGGGTGTCGCGGCTTGGCAAGGAAGCCGTGGCCGTCGTGGGCATCACGGAGTCAGTCATGACGCTGATTTATGCGGTAGCGATTGGCATCTCGATCGCCGCCACGGCGATCGTGTCGCGTCGCATCGGCGAAAAGGAGCCTGAACTCGCCGCACAGGCCGCAGGGCAGATCGTGCTGCTCGGCGTGCTCGTCTCGACGGGCATCGGCATCGTGCTGGGCCTCTTTGCGTCGGATATTCTGCGGTTCATGGGCGCAGGGGAAGACATCGTGACGCTGGGCACCAGCTACGCTCAAGTGATGCTCGGCGGCAATGTCACGGTCTTCATGATCTTCCTCATCAATGCCGTCTTTCGCGGCGCGGGAGATGCGGTGATCGCCATGCGCACACTCTGGCTGGCCAATGGACTGAACATCGTGCTGGACCCGTGTTTCATCTTTGGCTGGTGGATTTTCCCCGAGCTGGGAGTCGCCGGCGCGGCGGTGGCGACGAACATCGGGCGAGGAGTCGGCGTGCTGTATCAGCTCTGGCACCTCGCGGGACATCACAGCCGCGTGAAGGTGCGCTGGTGCCATTTCAAACCAGAGCGCGAGATCATCGGCGCGGTGTTGAGCAAGTCGGGCAGCGGCATCGCGCAGCTTCTCATCAGCACGACGAGCTGGGTGGGCCTGTTCAAGATTCTCGCCATGTTTGGCAGCACCGCGCTGGCGGGCTACACCATCGCGATTCGCATCGTGACCTTTGCCCTGATGCCAGCGTGGGGCCTGGCAAACGCAGGGGCGACGCTGGTGGGCCAAAACCTCGGCGCAGGCAAACCGGAGCGTGCGGAGGAGGCGGTGAAGATCGCGATGAAGCTCAACGTCATCGTGCTCGGTGTCGTCGGCATCGGTTTCGTGCTCCTTGCGGGGCCATTGATCCATCTTTTCAATCCTGAGTCGGATGTGGCAGCCTTTGGCGCACAATCACTGTGGATCGTAAGTCTCGCGTTTCCGCTCTACGCCGCTGGCATGTGCTTCGAGGCCGCGTTCAACGGCTCCGGCGACACCTGGACACCAGCGCGGCTGAATTTCATGTGCTTGTGGGTCGGGCAGATTCCCATCGCCTGGTTTTTGTCAAAAACACTCTCCTTCGGTCCGGTCGGTGCCGTCATCTCCGTGCCTGCGGCTTACTCGCTGCTCGCACTCTGGAGCTGGGTGCTATTCAAACGCGGGAAGTGGAAGACGCAGAAGGTCTGAGCATCCATGACTCATCATGATCACCCGCAGCCTCATTTTTCTCGTAGCCACCAGCCTGCCCGCTGCCGTCACACCGGAGCAAGCTGTCGAAAAGGCGCACAACGAGTTGTGGCACCGTTTTGTCGATGAGCACCACCTGATCCTCGACTACGTCGGATTGAAAGGCGAAATCGTGAGACCCACACCGAAGGACTGTCGGGAGATGAAGCCGAGTGCGTTGAGCTGGGGCGTGCCGAATGAGGACGGGCCGATGTTCAACGGCTTGTATCTCGATGCGATGTGCAGTCGCTGGCTGATCACGAAGGATGACGAAGTTCGAACCAAGGCGCGGCGATTGATCGACGGGCTGATCAAAGTCTCGACCATCGGCAAGACACCGGGCTTCATCGCTCGCGGCATCGCCACGGATGGCAGGACGACCTACCCGATGGGATCGAATGATCAGACGACACCGTGGCTCTATGGCATCTGGCGTTATGTGACAGATGGTTTGCCCAAGGACGACGCGGAGCGTCAGGACCTCGTGAAGCGCTTCATCGAGCAGGTGAAGGTGCTCGACAGCCACGCGTGGAAAGTGCCCACCGACGGACCGCCGTCGAAGTATCGCGGTGATTTTGCCAAACCGACTTGGGAGGCCGTGCCGAGGCTGCTTTGCATCATGAAGGCCATGCACGCCTTCACCGGCGACGCGTCGTGGCAGGAGCGCTATCTGGCCGCCGCGCATGAAAAGGTCGGCAAGGGCCAGCGCGAGCGATTGGAGGTCTGCCGCATCGGCATGGTCTTCGATCCGGGTCAGGGGCCGAGGCATTCGTGGACCGGCAGCGAGTCTGTCATCTGCCTGCGCGGCCTCTGGGAGATGGAAACTGACGCTGCTTTGAAAGCTGTGTATGCCGAGGGCCTGCGCCACAGTGCGGAACTCGCCGCGAAGAGCCTGCCGCTGATCTCAGAGTTTGATGTGAACGGCCCGGAGCCTTTCAACGTGGACTGGCGCGTGATGAACGCCGCCTGGAAGCCGCAGCAAAGTGAAGCAGATGCCGTCGCGGTTGCTCTCGCGGGCCTCAAGCTCCAGCACGCGGCCTCACCGCGCATGCACATCGAGAAAGACTACCTCCGCGAGCCCTGCTTCGCGGCCTGGGTGGTCACGCTGTGCCCGGATCGTGAGTTTGTAATGTCGCATCGAGCCGCCATCGAGAAAGTCATCACGCACTATGATTTCAGCCGCGTGTATTTGAGCCAGTTCTTCCCCTTGGAGTCTGCGTGGTGGCGGATGCGGCTGTTGGAGCGTTGAAACGTCCGTGGCGGATGACGCCACAACGAGTGAGTTTGGAGGTGCGTTCTCATTGAACGTTCCATGGTTTTGTGGCACTGACATCACCCTCAATCCCCATTAGGAAAATGCCTTTTTCATCCTTTCCACACCTTGATGCGGGTGTCCGCAGGCATGTCGCCATTGCTACCGCATTTTTTATGCTGCTGGGAGCCGTTCATGCCGATGTGCTCGTCTGGGACACGAACACCGTGACAGACGGGGCGCAGGACGGCACTGGTACCTGGACGGCAGGAGCTCCGAACTGGTTCAATCAGACGCAAACGCTGCAAAACCAAAGCTGGCTGAACGGCAGTGACGCGCTGTTTGGCTCTAGCAGCGGGACAGCGGGTGCGATCACGCTCAGCGGGCCGATCACAGCGGGAAATCTGACCTTTAACGCGGGGACGAGCGGCAGCTACACACTCGGCGGCAGCGGCGTGCTAACGCTGACGAACTCCACGATCACCAGCAACGTCGCTGCGGCGATCAATGCGGTGCTGGCGGGTGACACAGCGTGGTCCAAGTCGGGAGCGGGGCAGTTGACCTTGGGCGGCTCGCTTTCCAACACTCATACTGGAACGCTTGCGGTGAGCGCTGGCAGGCTGCACTTGGCAAAAACAGGCGGTTCGAGAGCGCTGGCGGGCAATGTGGAGATCAGTGGCGGCGGATCGGTCACATTCTTAGCGGCGACGAATCAAATCGCGCCCACGGCACATGTGACGGTCAGCGGCTTGGACAGTGACTTCAATGGCACGGCACCGAACAGTGCGGAAACCGTCACTGTGACGCAGACCCTGGCCTCGCTGACCATGAACGGCGGCACTTTCAATGCGGGCGCGAATTCCGTGTGGAACATCGGCTCCGTCAGCTATGTGGCCGGGACGAACCGTGTGTTCGTGGGAAACAGCGGCTCGGTGCAGACTTACGGCAGTCTGAGCCTCGTGGGCATGAATGGTGGTGCCTCATCGACTGCAGTGGCGAATGGATTCACTCTGTTTGGCAATGGCGGCCCTATTCGAACCTCCCTGACCATCGGCGCGGGCGGCCTGTACATGGAAAACAGCCGCATTCACCTCGGCACCGGCACCAGCGGCAGTCAGTTGGTTTTGAATGGAGATGTCTCCACAGGCGGCGCAGCCGCTTCCTCCATCGAGCATGTGACGGGCGGTGCGGTGACGGCTTTCGTCAGTCTCAGTGGCAGCGCAGGAGTGGTTCAGCGCGCTTTCAACATCGCCAGCGGAGCCAATCTGACCATCGGTGCCAGGATCACCAACGGCGCGGCCACAGCGGCCTCTCTGATCAAGACGGGCGCGGGCGTGCTGATCATCAGCGGCAGCGAGGCTAGCACCTACACGGGCGCGACCCAGGTCAATGCGGGTTTCTTGCGGGCGGTGGATGGCGTGGGACTGCCCACAGGATCGGCCCTGGTGCTCAATGGAGGGGTGTTTGAAAGCGCGGCGGCCAGTTTCAGCCGGGTGGTTGGATCAGCAGCAGGCCAGGTCTCGCTCACAGGTGGAGTTTCGGGCTTCAGCGCCTTTGGCACTGCGGTGTCCATTAACTTGGGCGGCGCAGGCGCGACGGTGCAATGGGGCGGTGCGTCCTTCAATCCGACTGCCCTCGTGTTGAACGCAGCCAGTGCCACGGCGGCCCTGAGCTTCGTGAACGGGATCGACCTGAATGGCGCGACGCGAACCATCCGCACCGACGCGAACATAGCCACGATCTCCGGCATCATCAGCAACAGCGCGGTTGGCAGCCCGGCGGGTTTCATGAAGGAAGGCTCGGGCACGCTGGTTCTAGGAGGCACCACAGCCAACACCTACGATGGCGTGACCACCATCAACGCAGGCACACTGCGTCTGAACAAGACTGCGGGTGTCAATGCAGTGGCTGGAAACATCCTCGTGAACACCGGCGGCATCCTGCAACTGAACTCCAACCACCAGATCGCCGACACGGCGGGCATCACGTTCAATGGCGGCACCATGACGGGCTGGGCCACGGATGAAACCATCGCGTTCCTCACGCAGAACAGCGGCGGGCAGGCCTCCAGTGGAAACATTGGACACGTCACCATCACCGGAGCGCTAACGCTCGCGGGCGGCAACACGCTCGTCATCAACAGCAATCCCGGCAGCGCCACTCCGGCGAGCTGGAACGTCGGCAGCGCCATCCTCACCGGCGCTGACATCCTGATCGGCGGGAGCAATGGCATGGGCAATCCGCGCACCTCGCTAACCATCGGAGCTGGGGGGCTGACGATGACGGGACGCACGATCACCATGAACGTGGGTGATGCAGGCACGCTCTTGAATCTCAACGGCGACTTCACCGGCATCGGTACGAACAATATCATCGCCAGCGGCACCACGCCCGTGGAGCCACTTCTGGAGATCGGCGCGGCCTCTCGCGTCTTCAACGTGCTCTCCGGCACGACCACCGTCAGCGTGATTGTCAGCGGTGCCGGCGGCAGTCTGGTAAAAACAGGAGCAGGCCTGCTGCAGCTCAGGGCGCGAACACCTACACCGGCGCGACCACGGCCTCCGGGGGCACCCTCAGCGTGGCCGGCGTCAATGGTAGGCTGACAGGCACCAGCGGCATCACCGTAAACAACGGAGGTGTCTTCCAAAACGGCAGCCCCACTGCAGCGAACAACAACGACATCGCCCACCGGATCAACACCGTTGCCACGCTCACGCTCGGTGGCGGCACGTTCAATCAAATCAGCGCCGCCACAGGTGCTCACACTCAGGATCTGAGCAGTCTCACGATCAGCGGCGGCTCGAACACCGTGAATGTCACCGCGACCGTCGGCACCACGTCCACACTGACCTTCACCGGGGCCAGTCCCTACACCCGCACAGGAGGCGCGGTGAACTTTGTTCAAAATCCCGCCAATGGTGGCAGCATCATCTTCACCAATGCGCCTTCCGGCGCTGGAAACGTCAGCGGCGGCCTGCTGGTCGGCGCGACGCTCAACGGCACCGATCTGATCGCGGCGCAGGCCGGCGTGCTCACCGCTTTCACCGGCTGGATACCGACTGGCACGGACACCTGGACGAACAACGCCTCCATGGATGTCACTGAGAGCAATCCGACGGCCTACGCCACAGAAACCATCAATGCGTTGCGCTTCAACACGGCTGGTGCGCTGACTCTCACACTCAATGGCACTCACACCATCGCCTCCGACATGCTGCTCGTGACGCCGACGGTTGGCGCGAACCTTTCCACCATCACCGGCGGGGAATTGCGTGGTTCAGCGGGCGGTGATCTGGTCGTAGCGCAGTTCAACACCGCGAGCGTGTTCGAAATCGCCTCCAGCATCGTGAACAACGCCACGGCCAGCGGCCTGATCAAGAGCGGGGCCGGCTGGCTCGTGCTCTCCGGGGCCAACACCTACACGGGTGTGACGCGCGTGAATGAGGGCGTGCTGCGCGCGGCGGATGGCACAGGACTCTCGGCAGGCTCGGCGCTGGTGCTCAACGGCGGCGTGTTTCAGTCCAGCGCGGCCACGTTCAGCCGTGCGCTCGGCAGCGGGGCGGGCGAGGTCTCGCTCACCGGCGGCACCACCGGTTTCAGCGCGGCGAGCACGGCGGTGACGGTGAATCTCGGCGGCTCGGCGGCGACGGTGCAGTGGGGTTCTCCGCACTTTAATCCTGGCGTGCTAGTGCTGAACACGACAGGTGCCGCCGCAGCCTTGGATTTCCAAAACGGCCTCGATTTGAACGGCGCGACGCGCACGATCCGTGTGGACGCGGACACCGCCACGATTTCCGGCCTCATCAGCAACAGCCTCGGCGGCAGTCACGCGGGCATCGTCAAAATCGGCTCTGGTGTCCTTCGGCTGACGCAGGCGAACACCTTCGAGAGCAGCGTGACGATTTCGGGCGGCGCGATTGCCATTGGCAACAACGGTGCTCTCGGTGCGGCAGATGTCATCCTCTCCGGTGGCAGCCTCCAGGCAGATGGCGCGGCACGAACACTTGCCAACAATCTCTTGGTCACCGCCACGTCAGGCCTCGGTGGGTCACAGACCTTGTCTTTGACCGGTGTGATCAGCGGCGCGGGCGTGCTGAACAAGTCCGGCACCAGCGTCGTGCAGCTCTCGGGGGTGAACACGCACTCCGGTGCCACCAACGTCAGCGACGGCCTCCTGCGCCTACTCACCAACACCGCGCTCGGAGCCACGAGCGGTGCCACAACGGCCTCAGGCAACGGCACGGTGGAGCTCGCCAGCGGCGTTGTCATCACGGGTGAAACCATCACTGTTTCCAGCACCTTCGGGCATGCAGGCAGCGACGGTTCCCCCACGGGTAGCCGTGGTGCTCTCCAGGCTGGTGTGAATGCGACCGCGGAGTGGGCGGGCAACGTCATCATCGGTGGCAATCTGGCGCGCATCGGCGTGCAAGAGGGCGGCACGCTCATCCTCAGCGGTGACATCACCGATGGCGTGAACAGCTTCCTCCTGCGCCTCAGCGGCGAGTTGACCGGCACGGGCGGCGTCATCCTCAAGGGAACCAACAACACCTGGGACGGCGGCACCGACGTCGTGCGCGGCACCATCACGCTCGGTGCACACAACACGCTCCCCACCACCACGACGCTCGACATCCACTTCACCAGCACCAACAACAGCGAGTACGCCGGAGTAAACATGAACGGCTTCAACCAGACCATCGGCAGCCTGCGCAACGGCGGCAGCACCGGCGCAAACGCGGAGATCACCAACAAGAGCCGCGTTCTTTCCACCCTCACCGTCAATGAAACCGGCACCGCCACCTACGGCGGCATCATCACCGGTAATCTCGCGCTGGTGAAAAATGGCGCTGGAACCATGATCCTCACGCAGTCCAACCGCCACACCGGTGGCACCACCGTGAACGAGGGCATCCTGCGCATTACCAGCAGCGGCGCTCTCGCGGGGGGCAACGTCACAGTCAACGGCGGGGCCACGGCAGGCGGTTTGCTCGACCTGAACAATCTCAGCCCGACCATCAATTCACTCAACGGCGCGGCAGGCACTGTTTCCGCCATCATCGCCAACGACAGCACCATCAATGCCCTGCGCACGCTGACCGTCGGCGTCAATCACGGCTCGGGCAGCTTCGCGGGCAACATCGTCGATAACACCGGCGGTCTGGCGCTGGGCAGGGTGGCGCTCACCAAGATCGGCGCAGGCACTCAGACGCTCTCCGGCACCAACACTTTCACGGGCGACACACTGATCAACAACGGCACACTCATCGCCAACTTCGCCACCGGCACCGCGCTCAACAGCACTTCCGCCATCAAGATGCAGGGCGGCACCCTGATCATCTCCAACGCAACCACCGCCACCATCGGCAACCTTTCCCTCACCCAGGTGAATGCTGACTTCACCAGCGGCACGCTGAAAATCGAGAACGGTGCCATCATTACCACCGGCACCTTCACCGGCGCGGGTTTCGTGCCTTTTCTCATCGACCTGAGCGGCGGCGGCACCTTGGTGGCAAACGCGCTTTCCGTTGCCGCTGTGACCAACGGGGTGCTCACGCAGGGCGGTAGCAACCGCTCCACGATTTATGTCCGAGATAGCGGCGGCATCGGCTTCGCCACGCGCAACGGCAGCAACCAGATCGTCCGCTACACAGCCGCCACCACGCTCACAGCGTCCAACACCTCTGCCACCGGAGTCGTGAATTACATCGTCGGCGCGGATCTCACCCGCACCACCGGCCTTGGCTTTCACACCTTGCAGATCGACACCGCAGGCGGCGACGTGACGCTGAACATGGGCTCGGGAGACATGACGGTCGGAAACACCGGACGTGGTGTGCTCATCTCCGGCACAAATGACGCCACCATCACCGGCTCCGGCGTGATCACCGGCGGCTCGGTGTTCTTCGCCAACTACAGCACCGGAACCGCCACCATCGACATCAGCCTCAGCGGCCAGGCCGTCATCAGTGCCGGTACCGGCCTCACCACTTACACCAAGACCGCCAACATGGCCGATCTCTACGTCGCGGGCGGCGTCTTCCGCATGGAAGGCGCGGATCGTGACTTCAACACCGGCACCCTGCGCATCTATGGCGGCGGCGTGCTGGAGATCGGCGCGGATTTGAATGGCGCGGCGGATGGTGCCTTCACGCGTGGCGTGGCCCAGTCGGCGGGAAACGTCTCCATCATCGGCAACGGTGGCTTCAGCGCCCATGGCGCGGACCGTGTGGTTGCTCTGGGAGGCACGGCATCACCTGCGGCACTGACCTGGGGTGCCAGTGACTTCCTCACCGGCCCCGGCGGAGACAACAACTACACCTTCATGCTCGGCTCCGCGTCCTCCACCCACACGTTGGAGTTTCGCAATGCGATCAACCTCGGCACGCGCGACCGTCGCATCGAAGTCGCTGACGGCACCAGCGCGACCAATGTGGACGCTCGTCTCACCGGCGTTCTCAGCGGCACTGGAGCCAGCATCATCAAGGAAGGCACAGGACGTCTTGAATTCACCGCCGCGAACACCTACACCGGCCGCACCGAGGTGAACGCAGGCTCCCTTGTCATCGCCTCCACGGGAAGAACCGGCACAGGAGAGGTCACCGTCGCCGCCAATGCTGCTCTCATGGGCACTGGCACGGTTCAGGGTTCCAGTTTCACCCTGGCCGCCAACGCATCGCTGCATGCCGGCAAAGGCGGCACCACGGCAGACATCGGCACGCTCACCTTCCAAACGTCAGCTCAGGCCGTTTACAACCTGCAGACGGGCTCCGCAGTGTTCCTCGACATTCAAAACGCTAACAACCACGGCTCCATCGACCCCACCTTCGGCGGCAATGCGGTCGGCAGCGCAGGTTACAACGCCTTTGTCGATGCATTCGCCGGTGTCGGAGCCGGAACACACGACCTGCTCGTGTTTGACGCCACTGCGGGTTCTACTCTCACCTTCAGCAGTAGCATCACCGTCCGCCCCGGCGGCTTCACGGGTGAGATGGGCCAGGTCTTTAACCTGCTGGACTGGACCTCGCTCGTCAGCGCTAATTTCAGCGGGTTTGACGTCGGGACCAACTACCGCACCGGCGCAGCGGATAATCTGCTTCAGTTCGATCTCCCCGAGCTCACCGGCGGCCTCATCTGGGACATCAGCCGCTTCACCACCAGCGGTGTCATCGTCGTCGTGCCGGAGCCTGGACGCGCCCTTCTCGTTTTGCTCGGCCTGTGGCCTCTTCTGTGGCGTCGTCGCAGGCATTGAGGCTCCTCATGTGCCGTTTCGCTCGTTCCTGTGGGCAGGAAAGCGGCTCAAGGAACCGCCGCAGTCACTGGCCGCTTTGTATCCGACGCTGGTTTGATGAATCACCTCGCTGCCGGTGCCGCGATCTCGGAGACGACGACTGCGGTGTCGGGTGTCTTGCCGGAGTAAATCGAGATGTAGTGAGTATCTCCGATCACGGTGGCGTTCGCATTGCCCGCATCAAAGGTGACTTTGCTCCCCGTGGCGACCGCTTCGGAGCCGGGCCAACTGAGCGGACGGTCAAACACGTGGCTCGGATCAACCACGCGTCGGCGCAGGAGGCCGCGTCCGCGCTCAAAGTAGTAGTTGCTCAGCGGTCCCGTCTTCGAGTCGAGGATCAGGCTCGGCGTCGAGGCGGCGACATCGCTGATATTGGTGCGAGTGCGAGTCCACGTGGCTCCGTTGTCCGTCGAGATCATCTGGAATTGCGATGGACCGGTTTCCGTCCGCGCGATGGCGAGGATTTTGCCATCGCCGAGGTAAACCGCGGCGGGTTCGGTCGGCCAGTCCGCTTTCAGCAAGCCGGATTCGATAGGTGTTTGCGTCCACGTTTTGCCGTCGTCGCTGCTGGTCATCGTGCCCCAAGATTGCGTGGGCTTGTCGCTGTAATCTCCGCCGAACCACAAGGCCATGAGTCCGACTTTCGGCACGCTGAAGACATCCGTGATCTGCATCGGGCGCACAGCGAGTGTTGGCGTCGCGACGAGTGTGAAGGTGATCCCATCAGTGCTGCGGTAGAGATCGTGGTGCCATTCGTTTTTGCCGATGCGGCGCACCCAGAGAAGCATCGCGCCGGTGGCATCCAGTCCTTTACCGACCGCGACCTCGCCGTAGCCCGGCCCGTCAGCGACCACGGTTTCTGCGGTCCAGGTTTTTCCGCCGTCGGTCGATGTGCGTGAATAAACAGCGCGATCATCGCTGGCGATGGTGTGTCCTTTGCCACGGCCATAAACGCACACCAGTTTCTTGCCGATGGCCTGAAGCATCGGCCACGAATTGTAGCCGGGCACGTCCTGCACGACGTGAGGTTTTGGTAGGGCTTTCAAAGGCGTCACCCTCACCGCCGCGAGACCCGTGGGCTTGGTGAAGGTGTCGCCAGGATCACCCGGCTCCCGCTGGATACGCACGGTGAGCGGTGCGTCGGGCACGACTTCGAAACAGGACTCCAAAACGATGGTCCGCGAGTGAAACGGCGCAGCGGGCAGCGCCGTGCGCACCGTTTTGCCGAGCGCATACCGCTCCGTAAATGGCGCACCGTCCACCATCTGCGAAAGATGCACGCGATACACATCTGCAAACTCGGGACTCGTCGTCTCATCCGTCGTCGTCACGACAATCTCGACCTTCACTGCCGCGCAATCGCTCGGAAGCCCCGTCACCACACCCGCCACCGACTGCCCCACCGTCCCACCCGATAACGACCACACCGGAACATGCGTGGAGCCACTGGACATCAGCACCAACGAAGGCTGGCCCGTGGCGATGGACATATGGTTTGCGTTCAGACCGATGGAAGTCGGCTCGGCGCTGACGCTGCACGCGGCGGCGGTGAGCAGGGTGATGAGAAGCTGGATTCGCATTTCTTGCCGAGGGTGGAACAGCTAATCGCTGAACTCAAGCCTATCGGGCCGAGCAGCCACGCAGATCAGCTCAGAACCTCGATCAAGTAGCGCAGCTCCTCGTCAATGTCCTCGGTAGCGGGCACGGTCTGGGCGATTTCGGATTCCACGGCGGCACGGAAGGTTTTGCGGAGGCGGTGAATCATCACTTTCACCGCGCCGGTGGTGACGCCGAGCTGGGTGGCGGCGTCGGCTTGGGAGAGCTGGTCGGTATCGCCAACGAGCCAGGGCTTCAGGGCCTCGAAATGGGCGGATTTGCCTGCTTTTTCAAAATCGGCCTGCACCGCCTTCAGACTGCGATCCATCACCGCAAAGGCCCACTCGCGGTCAAAGTGCCGGTCATTCATCGCGGCGCTGGCATCGGCGATTTGCAGTCCGGGTGCCGTGTCGTGCGTGGTGGCATCGAGCGATTCCACCACGGCACCTCCGCCGCGCTTTTCCCGGCCTTCATTGCGACGGCGTTCGGCGAGGAAGTGCTTCAGCGCCCCGAGAAGATAGGAGCGAAAGCGGCCCTTCGCGGGATCAGCACCGTCGAAACCACCACGCGTGAGCAAACGGGCAAAAAACTCCTGCGCGAGTTCGCGGCTGTCGTCGTCGTTGCGGCCTTCGCTGCGCAGGAAACGAAAAACCGGAGCCCAATACACCTCGCATAGCTCGCCGAGCGCCGTGCGTGCCTCGGGTGCGTCGCCACGCGATCTCAGCACGAGTGTCCAGCGCGTGCTGTGAAAGGTGGAATCGGCGGAAGCGAGGTTCATGTCGGGCTCAAGGTTGGTTCGTTGCCATGACCTCTTCAACGTAGAGCGTCTCCACCTTTCTGCCGAACCAATCATGGCGCGTGGCGAGCTCGTAGCGCTGCTTTTCACCTTCCGAGAACTGCCAGGCACCTTTTCCCGAGGCATTGAAGATCCAGACATCGTCGAGAAAAACGGAGCGCGAATAGGACTTTCCATCAGGTGCGTGATAGCTCGCCTCGATTTGCTGACGGGTGCTTTCCTTCCATCGGTCTGTCGTGACGATTTCCAGCGTGGTGCGGAGATTCTGACCTTCCGGCGCGTGAATGACACCGTCGAGTTCGAGCGGCGTCACCTTACCCTCGGCATCCGCGCGAATGAGCCGGAACTGTAGCTTTTTCCCGGCGGCGATCGTCACCTCCGCAGTCATCTTGGTGCCGCGCGGTTCCAGATAGGCATCCATGGAGGCGTTCTTTTGCCGGACATAGGCGCCCAGGCAGAGCAAGGCGACGAGCGTCGTGACGCCGAATCTCCAGACGTGGCCGTGCAGCGCTTTCACGGCGGGTGCTTGCTCCATCCAGCGCCAAACCTGACGCGCCATCACCACGCCAAGTCCGCCGCCCGCGAGAAGCAGCATGCCGATCAGCAGTCTCCAGACTGTGCTCACACTGCTATCGCGAGACAGGGTGGAGATGCCGACACCGGTCATGAACATGGTGAGCAAGCAAGGCCACGCCAACGCGGCAAACATCGCCCTCTTCAAACCTGCCAAGCGCCCTCCGGAGCTGCGAATCTCGCGAAGCGCCCGCATCGCGAGCATCGTTCCCGGTCCAGCGGTGGCCACGATCAGAATCACGAAAAACCAGGGGAAGAAAAAAGCATTCCGGCCCTGCATTCCGACGTGCCTGCTCATATCAAAGAACATCACGATCACCGGCAGAAAGGCAATGCCCACCGCCAGGCTGAGCGTGGTGCAAATGAGCGACGCATTGGCACCATGCGCTGTCTTTCCCGCCGAAACGACGTCGGTTGGTGCGCGCACGGCTTCTGGCGGACGCGTTCCCGCTTCTGAAGCCGCCTGCATCTGCGTCTTCACCTCACCCACGGTTTGAAAACGCAGTTCGCGCTCCCTTTCGAGAGTGCGCATGACGATTTCATCAATGCGTGCGTCCACGGCCGATTTCTTGGAGGGCGGTGCGAAACGGCCGAGCGGCAGTTCACCGGTCAGCAGCTCATAAAGCACCACGCCGAGCGAATAGATGTCCGCACGCTGATCGACATCGCCGGGCGACTCCAATTGCTCCGGCGCCATGTAGTGCGGGCTGCCGAGCACAAAGCCACGCTGCGTGAGCGTCACCTGCTCGCGATCATTTTCACCCACGAGCTTCGCAATGCCAAAGTCCGCGATCTTCACCTGACCGCGCGAGTCGATGAGGATGTTCTCCGGCTTGATGTCGCGATGCAGGATGCCCTGTTCGTGCGCGAACTTCAGCGCCGCGCAGATGTCCTGCACGAGCGCCAGGGCCTCCGGTGGCGTGAAGCGGCCCGCCTTCATCGCCTGGCGCAGATTCACACCATCGACGAACTCCATCAGCAGATACGCAAACGGCCCCGCAACGCCGGAATCGAACACCATGACGATGTTCGGATGGCCCAGCCGCGCCAGCAGCCGCGCCTCGCGGTCAAATCGCTCCGCAAAGGCCGGATCGCTGGCCAGATCGCTCGAAAGCACCTTCAGCGCCACCAGCCGGTCCAGCTTCGGCTGACGCGCCTTGTAAACCGAGCCCATGCCGCCCGCGCCGATCAGCTCCAGCACCTCCAGCTCGGGAAAATGCACGGCCAACTCCGCCACGGTCGGCGGTTTCGCGGCTTTCGACGACCGCGCGGCGGATTGGATCTCGGTGGCCGCGCCGAGCAGCACGCACTTGGGGCAGAGACCTTGAGGCGCGCCGTCGGGGATCGTTGCGCCGCACTTGGGACAGATGGATGGAGTTGTCATGGCGGCGGCTTACTGAGCCGTGAGGAAACGCGGGTTACAACTTTCACGTTTTCGAACGCAAATCCAGCCACCAAAGGCATTCTCACTCCCACGCCATTCGCAAAAACTCCGGCGCGGGGCCTTTCCAGAGTGGGACTTCGTTGGCTGGGAGGCCGTGGCTGGCGCAGAGGCCGAGTTGATCGATTTCGGACCAGCTTGTCGGTGAGCCTTCGGCGGAGGTGAAGTCGCTCAGCGCGAGCGTGAGGGTTTGCCGGACATCAGAGCCGGTGATTTCGCGGCTGCAGACGAAGGTGCGGCGTGGGCCGCGGTAGCTGCGCCATTCGTTTTGCTGGAGGACGATGCTGAGGCGGTTGGTCTGCGGGAGTTTGAGCGTGATAGCGAGTTTGGAGCCTTCGGGGCCGCGCCAGAGGGGATCGGTGACTTTGCGTGTCCAGAGTTGCTGATGCGTGGCGTTGCCGGCGTTGAGTACATACCAGTCGCGGGTGCCGTGCGTGAAGTCGTCGATGAGTGTGGACGGTTTCGCGGTGAGCCTGGGGTTCGCTTGCTTGATTTCGTCGGCAGTATGCGAGTGGAGAAGGCTGCTGAGGCAGACCTCGGTGATCGGTGTGCCGTAGCCGGGGATCTGCGCGAGCGATTCGGGCTTGGGCAGCGTGTGGTAAACGTTTGCGAAAGCAAAGAGTGGCAGGTCAAGCGTGTGGATCGGCAGTTGGGCGATGTAGCCTTCGGATTCCTTGATGACCTCGGCGCTGCGCCAGAAGCGGGCGCGTGGATCGGGATCGGTGCTGTAGTAAATCTCCACGCGGGCCACGGGCAGCGATTTCGCATCCGGTCGCACGCGCAGCATGGGAACGTCGTCCTTGGATTTGAGGCGGAGTTCGCTCTGCGGTGTGTCGGGCAAGGCGGGGCCGCCTTTGAGATGCTGATCAAACCACAGCGGCATCGTGATGGCGACCTCGGGCGTGAGGCGGTGGTTCATGTGTGGCACCCAACTGTATCGCGTGGGCTGGTTTTTGATGAGCGCGTTCGTGCGATACACGTCGTCCATCCAGCCGTGGAAGTCGTTCGTGGCGCTGCGGTGCAAGACCGGGCACTGAATGAGCGGCGCGTAGCTTTCAAAGCTGAGCGTGCGCTTGAAGACCTCGACATCGCCTTTGATTCGGTCCTGCCGGTCCGTCCCGCCAATGAACTCGTGTGTCTGCCAGCGCCAGCCTTGACCACCGACGCCGGGAACGGCGGCCTTCACGCGATCATCGGTGCCTGCCACATACATTGTGAGATTGCCGCCCATCGAGTAACCATGCACGCCGAGGCGGCTCGCATCGACTTCCGGCTGCTGTTCGAGAAACGTCAGCCCGCGACGGCAACCAAGCGTGAGGAGATACCAGTTGTTGTTCTTTGGATGCTCGCGGTCCTCAAAGACCTGCTTTGGACCGGGCAGCATCGTGCTGTAGCCCTGCACATTGAGCTGCGAGGGATCGACCACGCCCCAGTCGGTGTTTGGATCGCCGGGCTCGGACTTCTCGCAGGTATTGAACGGAGCCTTGCCCGTGCCGCTGCCGCCCCAGTTCACCGACAGCGCTGCATATCCTCGTGCCACGAGCAGCTTCACCTCGCTCACGGAACCACGCTGGCCACCGCCATGGATGTGCATCACCGCCGGGAGTTTTTCCTTCGCATCCTCCGGAAAGCCATACACCGCAGCCATTCGCGCTGGCTTGCCTTTGAACGTTCCGATGAAATACCGAACATGGCGAAACACCGCGCCGTCCTCTTTCCACTCGCGAATCACCTCGACCTCCAGGGGGTCCTTTCGCGGATCAAAATCGGCCCAGAGGTCGATCACAGATTGCGGCACGCCCTCCGCGGCAAAAAGTGAATGCAGATCCAAGAGCGAAAGCGAAGCGACGGCTCCAGTTTGAAGAAGGGTGCGGCGGGTGGTCATGGCTCTGATTTATTGGCAGAAGAATGAAGGCAGGAGAATGGCTGAAAATGAAATCATTCTTCTGCCTTCATTCTCCTGCCAGTTTGATGCGAGACTTCTCAAGGGTGGTGATCTCAATGCGGGCGCGATTGAGGTTGATCCATTGGATCGTGTTCAGGTTGGTGTGTGCGAGCAGGGTATTCAGGTGGCTGCGATAGGCTGCTTGGTCGCGCTGGAGCGAGGTGACGATGAAAGCTTGATCATCGCTGTGGAATTGGACTCGATGTGTGACCAGCAGGGTGCGCCCATCAGTGAGTTCGACACGCCTCACACAGTGCGCCTCGCCACCGAAATGATGAACCAGAGCTTCGTTGTAAAGCAGGCTGGACAGGTGAGTGCCCCAATCGTGAAGAAGTGACTTCAAATGGTTCATCAGTCGCTCGCAATGTGGAGTCAGGATGCGACAACCGGATTTTCTGAGCATGGGTCGGAATCGTTCTTCGAAACGAACGGCGTTGGGCAGCACCTTGCCGCGAACTTTGGACTCGCCGAAGTTGATCAGCTTCACGAGGCGGATGTTTTGCAGCATCGCATAGTGCAAGGCTTGCGTATCGTGCTCGCTCACGAGGGCGGCTGCCACTTTGAGTTCATAGAGCATCTGATTGACCACGAGGTCGAGATAGTAGGTCTTCTGAAAGCTACCGTGCGCCACCGAGATCGGAACCTGGGTATGCACATCAAAGCCCTCGGCCAGCAGACGAGCTGCCAGATCGTTTTCATAGACGCGCTCGTCGAAAAGACGGCCATACTTGTTATGAACAGCATATGCACAGCGCATCACCACCTTGTCGATCTCAGCGAACTGCTCGTCGGACACGGAGTCGAGATGAAGCGTGGGGTTGATGGGCATAAAAGGCAGAGATTGGCAGAAGAATGAAGGCAGGAGAATGTCTGAAAATGAAAACATTCTTCTGCCTTCATTCTCCTGCCAATAAATGGCTTGGGACACATTCTACCTCGCTGCCGGCAGCACCTTCAGCACCTCTTCCACGCACTTGTCGCCGAGGATTTGATAGGCGGGCCCGTTCCAGTGGAACTTGTCTTTGCCGCCGCGAGCGAGGTCGAGCTTGTCCACGAGGAGGGCGTAGAAGTCGCTCACGGGCACGCCGCATTCGGCAATGACTTTGGCGGCCATGCGGTTGTGGTCGATGATGGTGCCGTTGATGACGGGATCGAGTTTTTTGACATCGCCTTCGAGCAGGACGGGCGTGCTGCTGGCCCAGATGAGTTTGGCGTTCGGCAGTTTCGCGCGGATGGCTTCGACGTAGCCTTTGGTGAGCGGCTCGAAGGTGCCGGGCTTGATGCGGCCTTCCTGCCAGCCGTGCAGGCCCATGTTGAAATGAATCACGTCATACGGGCCTTTCGCGAGCACCTCGGGCAGGATCTTCGTGTTGAGATGCTCGGACTGGTTGTAGGGGTTCACCCAGGCATCGACGTAGGCCTTGCCGTCGAGGTTCTTGATCGCATGCGCCATGTAACCGCTCAGGATGGAGTCGCCGATGAGCAGCACGCGAGGACGCTTCGGATCTTTGATGGTCGCTTGGTTGAGCTTCCAGCCTTTGCCATCGGAATGCAGACGCGGATCGGTCTCGACCGGTGTTTCGGCGGCGAAGGTGTGAAAGGCAAAAACGGTGGCGAGGAGGAAGGTGAGGCGGTTCATGGGAGGATTTGGAGGTAACGGCGGCCGCTAACGATGTCTTCGAAAAGACACAGGACTGACTTCGACAGAAGAATGGGGACAAAAGAATCCATTCATTCTTCTGTCCCCATTCTTTTGTCGATTCATAGCCCACGAAACCAATTTGGCCGTAAGAGGCGTCATTGGGTGCTTTCCAATACGATCTTCATCTCGCGATCTTCGCCAGCAGCCATATTGCACACGATCTGCCAGCGTTGTGTCACCGCATTCCAATCCGTCTGCCAATGGGTGACCGGTTGACCATCCACGAGCACGCGATGGCCCTTCGGCGACTTCAAACCGGCGAAAGTCACCGGCACATGTCCGAGTCCACCTTTTATCGTGACCTGCGCATGCTGCTCATCATCGGCGGTGATGACCAGTGGATAGCTCTTCGTGATGACACCACGTTTCGCGATGGGTTGAAGCGCATTGCCTTTCGCTTCGCGATGCACCGGACGCCAGGTGTCGGCTTCGCGGGTGAGGAAGTCGCGCAGGGCGTTGTCCGGGCCGTAGTAGGCGGCGGCATCGGCGGGGAAGACGACGAGTTCCAGCTCGGCCTCGACGAAGTCGCCGGGCTGCAACTCGGTGAGGCCGGGCGGCGGTGAAAGCTCGACGGAGGTCTTGTGGTTGCCTTTGCCCCATTCGTTGCAGAAGGTGGAGACATGCGGCGCGGCAGATTTGCCACCGAGCACCGCACGCCATGAGCGCACGATGAGACCGCGACTGGCCATCGCGTGGCCCTTTTTCAACGCCTCGCGTTCCACGCCATGCACGGAGAGCCACGCGCCCTCGCCTGCGAATGGCAGCGAAGCGCGATCATACTCGTCCTTTGCGCGACGCGGCTCCCATTCCTCGCGCAGGCCCGTCACATCGCCGATGGCGACGCGTCGCGCGGGCACGTCGTTGTAGAAATCCGCGCCGAGCTGGAAAAACGCCAGCCTTTGCCAGCGCACCGGCTTACGCACGTCGTAGCGCAGTCGCAGAAAGGTGCGCAGATGATCGTTCGCCGCGGGCACGGACACATCCATGCACGCCGCGATTTCGCCGCCGCTCGATTCTTCGGTGTAGCTCACATCGGTGAGGCACGGGCCTTGCGCTCGATAGTCGGTGCGCGTGCCCTTCATCTCCTGATAGCGACCCTGCGCGTCCTTCCACATGAGAAAATCGCCGCCGCCGCAGTTCTCCGCCCAGCCCCAGCGTTTCGCCTTCGCTTCGACGGGCAGCGTCATGAGCGGACGCACGTCGGTGATGAAACAACGCCGCTGCACGCGCCCCGGTTCGAAGCAGATGCTCTCGCCAAAGCTGCCCACCGCGGCCTGATCCCAAAATTGATTGTGCCCCCAGCCGATGAGGCAGAGCTGCGCATGCGACGCCGCGCACACGCCGCCGTAGCGAGCATGCACCATCTGGAAAACGAACTCGCGCTTCGTTTTCGCCGGCACACGCACCCACGCGAAGCCATGAAACCACTGCCCGTCATGCGGCAGTCGGCCCTTCTCCGCGCGGATGTGCCAGTTCTTCGAAAGCTGCACCGGAATGCCCGTCGGCGTGCCATCGAGCTCGCAAAGCATCGGCGTGAAACCCGTGATCGGCAGATGCTTCGCCTGCGTGAACATCAACCGCGCCACCGTTGGCTCATCGGCATCATTGCGCAGTGTCACACGCCAGCGGTCGATGCGGTCCAGATGCTCCTCCGGGTAATAGGTGCCACCCGCATTGCTCCACGGCTTCTCCGGCAGCGCCAGCCGATGACAACCCAGCGCCTCATCTCGCGTCACCGCCAGCTCCGACTCCACCACGGCCTTCGAGTCACTCGTGAGCAACTCCAGCAACACACTGCGACTGTCGCTCACCTTCTTCCCGCCATGTCGCA
Organism: Prosthecobacter sp.; assembly: GCA_044355475.1. Taxonomy (GTDB): domain Bacteria; phylum Verrucomicrobiota; class Verrucomicrobiia; order Verrucomicrobiales; family Verrucomicrobiaceae; genus Prosthecobacter. The sequence continues at coordinate 10,944 of JBIKYB010000007.1, read as the reverse complement.
ACTCCATCACCGCCTCGCTTTCACTCTCCAGACGAAACGCGAGCCGATCCGGCCACACGTTGATCTCCAGTCGCGCCGTGCCGTTGAAGGCCTTGCCCTCCGCATCCGCAAAGGTCAGCCCCTCGATCACCACGCGCTGAAAAAAGCGCCCGCTCTCCACAAAGCGCACCGGTTGCTGCCACTCGTCATCCGGCTGCGTGTGCCCGTTGTAAACAAACCTCCGCCCCTCAACGATCACCGCACACTCCCACCCACTGTCCACCAAGCGCACGCTTCGCGTATCGAAGCGCATCATCTGCTTCCCAAACTCAAAGCTCAGCACCTCCTCCTTCGGTCGCGCCGCATCGCCAAACATCTTCGGTGGACCTTCCACCCACGACAGAGCGGTGCGATCCTCCACGCGTGGCATCCAGTCCGCCGCGGTTGGTTCAGCGGCGAAGGTGTGCGTGGTGAGCAAACTCAGAAGGATGCAGGTCAAACGGTTCATTGATATGGCATCGCTTTCAGAGGCGGGAATTCAACTCTCGATTCCAGTGTTGCCGTTCAACTCCGTGGTTTTGAGGTTCCTGCTCTGCTCACAAGAGGTTGGCCACTGGCGTGTTTGCGAAGTGATGGAGCTATGCCATGACTTCGGCATGACTTGGAAACCCCTTTTGCTACTCCCCATCCTGGCGGCGCAAGCTGCGGAAACTCGCTTCGTGGATGCGAAGGCCATTGTTACTGCCGAGTGGAAGGGACGGGAGACGCGCACGCTGGCTGACTTCGAAGTGCAGCCCTTGCCAAACGAGGCTTTTACGCGGTTTGGTGGATTCGCGGCCGATAAAAAAGAGGCCAGCGGGTTCTTTCGCGTCGAAAAAATCGGCGATCGCTGGTGGATGATCGATCCCGATGGCGGACGCTTCATCTTCGCGGGTGTTTGCTCGTTGAAGCCCGAAACCAAGCACGCGGCGAAGGAGCCGTTTGAGCGGCTTTTTGGTTCGAACGAAGCCTGGACTGCTCAAACGCTCGATTTCCTGCGTGCGCATGGCTTCAACGGCTGCGGCGGCTTTTCCGATGTGGAGGTCCTGCGCTCAGCGAAAGCACCCATGCCCTACACGGTCACGCTGGGGCTGATGAGCGGCTTTGGGAGAAAGATCGGCGTCACGCATTCGGAAGCCGGTCACACGGGTTATGCGGATGATGTCATTCCAGTCTTTGAGCCGGGTTTTGCCGCGTTTTGCGCGGAGCAATGCCGCGAGCGGCTTTCGGCGATGAAGGATGATCCATGGCTTGTCGGCGTCTTTTCGGATAACGAACTGCCTATCAAGCGGGACATGCTCGACCGCATGCTGAAGCGTGGCGGTGCCACGCAGGCCGAGGCGGAGGCCTTCATGGCTGGAAAAGGCGCGGTGACGGATGAGCTGCGCCGCGAGTTCGTGCAGCACGTCTTTGATGCCTACTTCCGCCTCACCACGCAGGCCATCCGCGAGGTGCTGCCACGGCATTTGTGCCTCGGCTCGCGCTTTCACGGACCGGCGAAGTCGGTCAGCGGTGTGTGGAAAGCCGCAGGCAAGTGGTGCGATGCCATCTCGATGAACTACTACGATCACTGGAGCCCGCAGAAGGATCACCTGCGCCAGTGGCATGAGTGGTCAGGAAAGCCCTGCCTCATCACCGAGTTTTACGTCAAAGGCATGGACAGCGGCATGGCGAACACGAGCGGTGCTGGCTGGGTCGTGAAGACACAAGCGGATCGCGGCGCGTTTTATCAAAACTTCACGCTCGGATTGCTGGAGTCCAAAACCTGCGTCGGCTGGCACTGGTTCAAATACATGGACAACGATCCCGCGAACACCAAGACCGATGCCTCAAACCGCGACAGCAACAAAGGCATCCTCAATGCGCGCTACGAGCCCTACACGCCGCTGCTCGATGCCATGCGGGAGCTGAACTCGCGCATCCATCCGCTGATCCAGTTCTTCGACTCCGGGCCAACTTCGAAGTGAATCAGATTGCCATGCCACTCAGCGTCCCGGTGCTAGTGGAGAACTTGCCCGCCTCAATGCCCAAGTTTTGAAGCATGGACACGTAGAGATTCGCCACAGGCGTGTTGTTTTGGGTGTCGAAGGTGAGGTGATGGCCGTGTTTGAAACCGCCTCCGGCGAGAATGAGTGGGAGGTTTTGGTTGCTGTGGGAGTTGGCGTTGCCGAGGCAGCTTCCGTAGAGGATCTGGGTGCGGTCGAGCAAGGTGCCGCCGGTTTCGTTGACGGATTGAAACGCTTTCAGAAGATCGCCGAAGGCCGTCATCTGGGCTTCTTCAATTTTCTTCAACTCGGCGATCTTGTCGGGTTCGTTGCCGTGGTGGGTGAGGCCGTGGGTTTCGCTCTTCACACCGGGCACATGCGGCACGACGCTGAAGGTGCTGAGCGAAAGCGTGACGACGCGTGTGCTGTCCGTCTGCAAGGCGAGGCGGATGAGGTCAAACATGAGCTTGGACCTTGCGATGACCTCATTGGCATCGGCGATGTCTTTGGGCTGAGGATAGTCCACTTTTGGCTTCGGGCGGTTTTCCCACTCGATGTTGCGCTGGAGGCGGCCTTCGAGTTCGCGCACGCTTTGGAAGTATTGCTCCAGTCGCGCCCGATCCTCCGCGGCGGTGCTTTTTTCGAGTCGCTTGGCTTTGTCGAGGATCAGATCGAGCACGCTGCCACCGGCTTCGATGCGGCGCATGGTCGCGGCTTTTTCCTCGGGAGTTCCGGCGACGAACAAGCGCCGATAAAGCCTCTCGGCACTGGTCTCCGACGGCAAAACAACGCCGGAGCGCGAGACGGCGATGGAGTCGGCATAGTGCTCGCCCTTGCGCACCGAAACGGCGAACGAGGGGAAGCGGGTGTCGAGTCCGATCTGCTCCGCGACAAGTTGGTCGAGCGAGAGACTGTTCCGGAAGGTCGGCTGCCCCGGATGCGGCGCACCCGTGAGGAAGCACTGACCCGCGTGGTGATTTCCATCCACACCCGGATGCGAGAGGCCGCTGAAAGTGGTGAAGTGCGGACGATGCGCCGCGATGAGGTCGAGATACGGACTGGAGGTCTCGCCTGCCTTTGGGAAGAAGAACTGCGGCATCATGCCCAGCGGCACATGAATGGCGAAAAGCCGCTTCGGCGGCAGCTTTTCAGCCGCACGCCCGATGGAAGGCAAAGCGAGACAAGCGCCAGCAGCGCGGAGGAAGTTTCGGCGGGTTGTCATGGTGAGAATCGACAAAAGAATGGGGACAAGAGAATGGATTATGGATTTCTGTTTCGGGCTATTCTTCTGTCCCCATTCTTTTGTCGATATCTGACTGAATGGTCGTCACCTCCAGCCGGAAATGGTTCAGATTGATCCACTGAATGCCCTTCAGTGAGGTAGCGTGTTGCAATAGCACTTCCAGATGCTCCCGATAGCTGGGTTGAGGCCGGGTGAAGCCTGTGACGATGAAACCATATTCCACGTCATGATGCGGCACGGGATGAGTTCCAAGCATCAAGTCCCCAGACATCATCTCTGTCCGCAGCAAACAATTGGACTCACCTCCGAAGTGATGGATGAGGGCTTCATTGTAGAGCCGATAATCCAAATGCGTCCCCCAGTCGCGGATGAGTTCTTTGAGGTGTTCGATTAGCTCTGTGCAACGAGGCCCCAACGGCTTCCAGCCGGTCTTTCGCATGGTGGGCTGATGGCGTTCGGGTTCACCTATAGCATTGCGGAGCAGCTTTCCACGAACCTCGGATTCGCCAAAGTTCAGGAGCTTCACGAGACGGATGTTTTGAAGCATCGCGTAGTTCAGGGCTTGGGCGTCATGCTCACGAAGCAATGAGGCAACGACTTTGAGTTCGTAGAGCATCTGATTCACCACGAGATCGAGATAGTAGGTTTTTTCGAAGCTTCCGTGACTGACTTTGACCGGGACTTGCATGTGAACCTCGAAACCGTGAGCACGCAGACGAGTTGCCAGATCGTTCTCATAGATGCGCTCGTCGAACAGCCGACCAAAATGGTTCTGACTCGCATAAGCACAACGCATCACAACCTCGTCGATCTTGGCGAAGGCTTTGTCGGAGACGCACTGCAGTTCAAGGGTGCGGTGGATAGGCATGGCACTAGAAAATCGACAAAAGAATGGAGACAAGAGAATGGGATAAAGAAGTCATTCTTTTGTCCCCATTCTCCTGTCGATAAAAACGCCGCTTCGAGCCAGCGCATGGATCAACGACTTGATCCCATACACGCTGCTCTTCGTGCTTTCGACGATCTGGCGGATTTGGGCTCGGTCGGCAAAGCTGACTTCGGCCCCGGTGGCGTAGCGGGAGAGGTGGGCGATGAAGGCGCGGGCGAGTCGGGCGGGATCGCTGGTGAGGAGGGCATTCAGATCATTCGGGCCGCTGAACATGCGGCCATCGGTGAGGGCGCCGCTCGGGTCCACTTTGGGGCCGAGCTTGTATTGCACTCGCCAGTCGGTTTTGCCTTTTTCGGGTGGTTCGTCGCCTTTGCCGTTGGAGCGGTAGCGATCACGTAAGCCACCGATGGGATCGAAGGATTCGAGAGCGAAGCCGGCGGGGTCGATCTTCGCATGGCAGGCGGCGCAATTGGCATCGGCGCGATGTTTCTCAAGCTGCTCGCGCACGGTGGTGGTGCCGCGAGTATCGGGATCGACTGCGGAGACGCCGGGCGGCGGCGGCGGGGCCGGATCGTTCAACACGCGATCCATCACCCACACGCCACGCTTCACGGGCGAGGTGGTGGTGCCGTTGGCGGTGAGCTTGTGGATGGCCGCATGGCCGAGCAGGCCTCCGCGCAGGCTTTCCGGTGGCAGCGGCACTTTGCGCGGCTGCACACCATGCACGTTCTGGATGCCGTAGTGCTCGGCGAGGCGCTGCGTGAGCATGGCAAAGCCCGGTTTGAGCAGCGCGGTGATGGGGAGATCGTTTTGGATGAGTTCGCGCAAAAAGGCACGCGTCTCGGCGGCCATGCCTTCGTGGAGCAAAAAGCGATACTCGGGGTAAAGCTGAGGATCGGGCGTGGTTTCATCGAGACGGCTGAGTTCAAGCCATTGATTGGTGAAGTCCTCGATGAAGCGGTCGCTGCGTTTGTCCGCGAGCAGGCGATCCACCTCCTTGTGGAGCACCGCTGGGTTTTGGAGGTCTGCGGTGAGCAACTCGGCATCCGGTGGGCCGTTCCAGAGCCAGAAAGAGAGCCGCGAAGCGAGCGAATCCGTCGCATGAAACAGAAACTCCGGCGAGGTGAGCACCGCGAAATACACACGCCGCATGGCATCCTCAAAGCAGTCCTTCGCGGCGAGTCGAGAGCGCAGCAGCGCCACATAGGGCTCGATCTCTTCGGGCTTCACGTCGCGACGAAACGCCTTCGGCAAAAACGTCGAGAGCAGATTGCGGGCGTCTTCTTCCGGTTGTGCGGCTTGCACGGTCTCCAGCGTTGGCTTTCGCTCCTGCGGCGTGAGATCAAAATGCATGCTCGGCACATAGCCGCCGATGCTGCGCACTTCCTCGCGCTGCGGCGGCACCGCTTCACTGCCTTGCGGCCACGGTTTGATCGACAGATCGCCAAAGAGCCGCTTGTGACTCTCCGGCGGCCACACATCGTTGATCGGCCCCTCGATCTCGAACCAGTCAATGGCCACGCCGGGTCCCACATGCTTCTTCGCCCGCCCGGCGACCTGACCGACGCGCAAGCCATTCCACGGGATCGAAACAGGATCGAAGACGATGCTCTCATGCGCATCGAGCCACTCGGTGATCTCCGCCTCGTTCGACTGCATCGACGGCGCGGCGAAGGCCCGCAGCAAGCGCCCGCCTTCCTGTTGCTTGCCCTCCTCATGCGCTCGCAGCACCGCAGCTTGAGGCGCGGCACAAGGCTCCGGCTTGCCCGCATTCCAGTGAAAGCCCCAGAGCGAGAGCTTCATGCGATACAGGCCCGCGTAGATCGGCGACACATTCATCGCCGCCTCATAGCCCGCGAGATTCGGATTGAGTAAACCGACCGCGCTTTGCGATTTCTTCACGGCTTCGAGCAGCTTGCGCCTTTCCTCCAAGTCCGGCCCCGCATCGCCCACATGGCCTTTTTTGTCCTCAAAGCCGCCACGCACCGGCAGCGCGGGATCAGGCTGCTTGTCCTTCAGCAGCACGAACTGCCCTTGGAGCAGGTTCCCGCCAAACTTGAACAACCCCGCCGGATAGATGCGCTTCTTGTAAACTCGCGGCGGCGCACTGCTCGTAGCGATCGCCGCATCCAGCGCCTTTTCCACCGCCTCCTCATACGCCGCGAGATGCGCGGGCGAGATGTCGAGCGCTCCCGCGATCTTGTCATAGCCAGCCACACGACCATCTGTGGGTAACAAGCCGATCACATCGAGCCTCGGCAGCGCCAGCAGGTCCTGCAGCGTGTTTTGAAACTCGACCCGCGTCATGCGCCGCAACCGGATGCGCCCGCCCGGTGCCGGAGCGGTCATCGCCATCAGCTTCGCCTCCAGTTCCTTCACAAACGCCGCCTTCTCCGCCTCCGCAGGCTGCTTTTTCTTCTTCGGCGGCATCTCGCCACGCTCCACCGCATCATGCACTTTGACGAGCAGGTCCAGATGCTCCGCGTCAAAGCTGAGGGCGGTCAAATCGAGATCACCCTTCTTCGTCTCCGCATCATGGCAGTCGTAACAATGCTGCTCCAAAAACGCCGTCGGTGGCGCAGCGAGAAGCGAGGTGCAAAGAAAGCAGGCGAGGAAGTGGCGAAGCATGAGACAGGCAGGTCTAATCATTACGGCGAATCGACCCGCAACTCGACAATGAGGTTGAGGTTCGACAAGAGAATGGGGACAGAAGAATAGGAGAAAAACAGGCTCTGATTCTCTTGTCCCCATTCTTCTGTCGATCAACTTCATCGCACCTCCCCCGGCTCCAATCCCACTGGCTTTCCGTCGCTCGCCTTGCTCAACGGATTATCGTTAGCAGGGATGAAGTCTGCAAAATCCAGCGGAGCCAACGTGGTGCCGTTTTGGTGGAGTTCAGTTTCGCGCCAGGCGGCTTCGATTTTGCGCCAGGCGGGGTTTTCGCCGTCGTTGCGGGGGACGAGCTGGGCAGCGGCGGGCAGGGCGGGATTGCCGGTGCGGGTGTTTTGATCTTGGCGGAACTTCGTTTGCAGGTCGGTGAGCATCAGATTTTCGCCGCGATACATCGCGGGATCGGCGTGGCCGACTTGCTGGCCGTGGATGAAGGCAGTCTCGACGAGGTGACGCTCCGCGCCGGGGATGCGGGTGTAGAAGACGTTGTGATCGGAGCGCAGCGCATCGGCATGCCACACGCGGAGCAGGGCGTTCTTCACCTTCGCGGGGATGCTGTCGCAGACGAGGTTGTGATGAAAATGCAGCAGCACATCCGGCTTCAGCATGTGAGCGGTGAGGGCGCGGAGGAAGTTGTTGTAAAAGACGCAGTGACGCACGGTGGCCTCCGGGCAGTCACTGAGGATGATGGCCTCGTTCATGCCGCCGATGAAGACGCTGTTCTCAATGAGCAGGTCCTTCACGTCTGAAGCGCTGATCAGTGTGCCGACGTAGCCTTCCAGCTCGCGACCATCATGAAAGCAGCGGCGGATGATGTGATGCGAGCCGCCGCTGATCTGGATGATCGGCCCCAGCTCCGGCGCGAAGCGGAAATGCCTAAAGCGCAGGCCGTCGAGGATGATGTGATGCTTGTGCGGAAGGATGAAGGCGGTCGCGCGGAAGCGATCGCTGCCGTCCATCCACACGACCTCACTAGGTGCGGCGGCGAAGGTGATCGGCGCACCTGCATCGCCACTGCTGCGGATGCGCACGGTTTCCTCATACACACCGGCGTGAATGAGCACCGTGTCGCCCGCACGCGCGGCATAGGCAGCGTCGGAGATGGTGGGGAAATCGCCGGGGACATGCAGCGTGCGTGCGGTGCGTGCTTCGGCGGCGGTGGTGACGGTTTGCGTTTCAAATACAGCCGCGCCCGCCTCCGCAGGTGGCTGATGCGTGGCAAAGACACGCTGCTCGTCCTTGCGCCGCGAGGTGATGCGGAACTCGTAGGCCTTGCCCGGCTGCAATCCGCTCAAGCTCACGCTGTGCTGGCTGCCGCGGGGTGATTCGATTTTCGTTTCGCCCCAATCGAGCGTCGTCTCCGCGGCCTGCGTGGGCGTGCTCCACTCCAGCGTGGCGGTCGTCGTGGTCACATCATGCACGCTGGCCTTGCTGATGGGCAACGGACGCATGCGACTGAGCCGCAGGAACGGCCCGATGGTCGCAGCATGAAGTCCGCGACCAATGAGCGGCGAGTCATCGGGCAAGACATCGCCCTCCGGTGCGGTGGTGATGTTTGAATGCACCCAGAGACCGCTTTGCGACGCGGCGTCCATTTTTCGCTCCGCGATGATGTTCGAGACAAAACTGCCTCCAGACGATTTTTCGACGCTGAAAGGCCCTCGAAGCCAATTGTGCGCCACATGCATGTTCGGCGATTCGCGGACAAAAAGCCCGCCCAGCGTGCAAAACTCGATCCGCAGCCCCTCACAGCCCGAGATGACCGCTTTGTCGCGAATGTGCAGCCCAAGCAGCCGCACGCCGGGCGCCTCTTTGATGAGCACCTCCTTCACCACCACGCGATCATGCCCATGGCGACGGAAATCCGCCTTTGCACCCGCCACGAGCGTCTCCTCATACTCGCCCGCCATCAGATACACCGTGCCCGTGGCCTTCGCGGCATGTGCGAGCGTTTTCCACGGCTTCGCCTTCGTGCCGGGATTCGCATCATCGCCGCCGGGTGACACAAAGAAGACATTCTCCGTGCGGTAATCATGGTTCAGCACATCCGCAAACCGCGCCGCGTCCGCTGGCGTGGCTCCGGCGGGCAGCTCGATGTTCTCCGTGCCCGGCGGGCGGTAGAACTTGCGACCGATGCACACATTGCCGCGCTGCACCGCGTCTTTGAGATCGCCTTTGATCATGATGCTCGCGTTGATCGCGAGGTTGTCGATCATCGCGCAACCATCGCCACCGCTGTAAAACGTGATGTCGTTGCGACTCGTCGCCGCGTCCGGCATGTGACCCTCCACGCGGTTGCGCTGAAAGGTGCAACCTGCCACGCCCCAGCCGACGATATTGTTCCCGATGTCCACATGCCGCGACCAGTTGCCAAAGGCCGTGCAATCCTCCACCACACAGCCCTGGCCTTTGCCGAGCAGGTGAAGGCCGCCGCTGTTCAGATAGGCCGTGCAGTTTCGCACCATGCAGCTCTCGCAATCCTTCAACATCAGCCCCCATCGTGTGCGCGAGCCATGCTGAGGATCGTAATCACGATGGCTGAAGCCGGTGAACGACAACCCGTCGATGATCACATGCTTCGAGCCCGTGAGCAGCAGCCCGTTCGCGTTCGTGACCGACGCGCCCATCGCATGACACTCCGGCGGCAACGAATCCGACGTGTGAACATAAAGCAGCCCGCTCTTCTCATCCTGATGATAGCTCATCAACGACGTCTCCACCTCCGCCACGCTCATCTTCGGCTCCAGCGTGCGAAACGTGCTGCGCTCAAACACCGACTCCGCCTTCGGCGTCATCTCCGTGACAAAAACATCCCGCAGCCCCGGCGCAGGCTTGAACCTGCCCAAATCAACATCCCCACGCATCACCACACTTCCCGCCCGCCACGCCCGAATCGTGATCGGTGCCTCCGCCGTGCCCAGCAGTGTCGCCGAGACCTGCTCGCGATACTCCCCCGGCATGATCGTCAGCGTATCCCCAGCCTTCAGCGCCGCGACTCCCTCGCCGATGGTTTTGAAGCCACCGGGGCCGACGGTGATTTCAGCGGCGTGCAGCTTCGTGAGCGACGCGAGGAAGAGGGCGGTGAGGATGAGGAAACTGGATTTCAGCATGGCAAAAAGAAATCGCCGGGTGGGACGATTCTTAACGACCACCATGCTGAGAATCTACCTGCACAGCGCGTTGATCAGCTCATCCAGCTTGTCGAAGAGCATCTACATCTGCCACTGCTGGCGACTTCGTGGTCGATTTTGCCGATGTATTCGCGACCGATGCCACGCTCACGAGCGAGGCCGTGTTCGCTCAGCCCGCAGTGTTCCCGCAACTCCAGCAAGCGCCTCGGCAGCCGTTCGCGGATTCGCTCGGCGTAGTCGTGGGCGTCGTGGTTGTTCGGCGGGGTGGACATGGTAGTTCATCCCCAGAGTTCGTTGAACATGAGCTGCTTCTCGGTCGCGTTCAGCGGGGAGCGGGCGACGGCGTTCCAGGCTGTGTTGATGTCTTGCCGTGCCCAGCTTTGGGCGATGAGGGTGGCCATTTTCATGCGTTTGTTTTCACAAGGGATGCATGGAAGCAAGGCGAGCGCGGAAGCGGGGTCGTTGGGGAGATGATGATAAATGGCTTGTTCGACTGTTGGATCATTCGTGCCTGTCTCTTGATGCAAACAGGCTTGCGAGGATGGATGCGCGGGCATGTCAATGGGCTGCAAACTGCAATCGCAGTTGGGCCTGTTTTCGCAGGGTGGCGTTGAGCCAAAAAACGCGTCCGTCCCAGGCGTAGTCGGCGGCGGCCAGTTCGCGTCCGTTCAGTTCCACGCGTGAGAGCGTCTTGGGGGCTTCGTTTAGCTCGAAGACGGGATGAACGCAGGGTGTGTTAGGCTTAATCGTGAGTGTGACTTCGGATTTCTCGACTGTGAGGAGCGTGGCGCGGCGTTCGGTGTTGTAGGATGGGCTTTGCAAGCGTGCGCCTTCGGCCTGGATCTGCGGTGGCGTGGTGAAGCTGTGGGACCATTCGAGCAGACGGGCGTCATCGGCATCACTCAGGCCGATGAGCCAGGCCCATTTCTCGACCTGCATCTTGCGGGTGACGCCGAGGGCGTCGGGCATGTCGGCGGTGCGGCTTTCGAGGGGCTGCGGGCGGCGGTG
>JBIKYB010000356.1:0-5125 GCA_044355475.1 Prosthecobacter sp. | reverse complement strand
AGGATTTCCAGCCGTGGAACGACGTGATCGCCGATTTCCACGAGCATCTCGTCAAAAACGAGCTCGATGCCACGAAGCTCGACATCAAAATGGGTCCGATGCTGGAACTCGATGCCGCGAAGGAAACCTTCATTGGCGAAACGGCGACTCCCGAGGCTCTGGCGCTGCTCACGCGTGAGTATCGAGCGGGCTATCAGGTGCCGCAGGCGGTGTGAGTGCTTTGATGTCTCGCTGAATCTGCGCCTTGAGTTCCTCCAGGCCGCTGAACTTCATTTCCGGACGCAGGAGTCGCGTGAAGCGCACTTCGAGCTCCTGGCCGTACAAATCGCCGCTCCAGTCCGGGAAATGGACTTCGAGTGTCGGATCGGCGTTTTCAGTGACGGTGGGCCTGCGGCCAAGATTGGCGACGGCAGGCCGCCATTCGGTGCCGATCCGCGCCTGCACCGCATACACTCCTAGCGGCGGTAACTGCTCGCTCTCTACGGCGACATTGGCCGTGGGGAAACCGAGCTGACGACCGAGGCGTTGGCCTTCGACCACGGTGCCGAACACGGAGTGCTCGCGGCCAAGGAAACGCGCGGCTTTGGCGAAATCGCCTTTGGAAACGGCCTCGCGGATGAGAGTGCTGCTGACGACATCGCCGTCGATTTTCAGCGGCGGGACGCCATAGACGGCAAAATCGTGCTGCTGGCCCAGTTCCATGAGCAGGTGGATGTTTCCTTCACGCTGATGGCCGAAACTCCAGGTGTAGCCAACGGAAACGCAGCCCAAAGGCCTAGCGGCTGCCACCAGCCGTCCGATGAACTCGCGTGCGGGTGTTTTGGCGGTCTCAGCCGTGAAAGGGCAGGCCAGCAGGCAAGGAATGCCGAGCTGCGAGAGAATGAGCTGCTGATGGCGCGGTCCGCAGAGCAGTTTCGGCGCTGAACCTGGGCGCAGCACCTGCGCCGGGTGTGGATCAAAGGTGACGACAACGGCGGTGCCGTGGTGCTGGGTGGCGTGTTCTTGCGCGGCGCGGATCACTTCCTGGTGGCCGAGGTGCAGTCCGTCGAAAACGCCGACTGCGAGCGCCAGTGGGCCAGGAAGAGTGGAAAGAGCCTCAATGGAGCGAAGAACCTGCATGCTTGGGGCGGGAGCTTTAGCCGGGGTGCCTGCGAACCGCAAGACGAAGGCCGCTCCAAGCCAGTTTGATTACTTCAGGTTGCTCAGCGTGCTCCAGAAGGAGGCGATGATGGTCTTCTTTTCGGCCTTCAGGGTGCTCACAACGTCGGTGTGGGAGGTGCCGATGAGGGTGTTCATCACTTCACCGTAAGCGGGCATTGAGGACCAGCCGAGGGTGATTTCTTCGTTTTTGGCGGCGGAGGCGGCGGTGTTGGTTTTCATATGATTCGTAGATTTGAGAGTTTCGAGGTGATTTAGGCGGTGAGTTTCAGATTTGAATGAACTTTGGTTTACGAGTGTGAGAATCGAGTCACAAAAATGAGAATTACATGCCAACAGGATGACGAGGGCTGAAACCAGCGTAGCTGCGGCCCTTGGTGCGCCAGCGTGGGCCTTCGCCCGTGACCTGGCCGGAGGTGTCCATGCGAAGACCGCAGATGGTCATGAAAACATGTTCGCCAGGCTTCACCCAGATGGTGATGAAGCGGCCTTCACCAGCCTGGCCATAGTTGGCGAACTCCTTGCTGGACAGGCAGCGGTTCAGCAATCCTGCCTTGATCAGGACGTAAGAAGTGCTGCTGGAGCAGTCATAAGCGCTGTCCTCAATGTTGCGATGGCCGCCACCAAGCACATAAGGCTTGTTCTGGAGGGTGTTGGCGGCGTACACGGCGAACTGGAGGGCCTGAGGAGCGGTCTGGCCGACGGAAGCGAAGCGGCCGTCGAAGCGGATCTGAGAATTGCCACCGACAGCGGGGCGGGTGGCGGCAGCGCGTTGAGCTGCGGCACGCTGAGCGGCGGCCTGTTGGGCAGCGGCCTGCTGGGCGTAGTAGTTGGACCAGGCCTGAGCATTGGCCTGTTGGGCGTGGTAGGCGGCCCAAGCTTGGGCGTTAGCGGCCTGCTGCTGAGCGTAAGCAGCCTGGGCCTGGGGAGCAGCATAGTAACCGGCGGCAGAGTAACCGTTCTGAGCATTCGCGGCGGTGGCGACGAGGAGGCTGGCGGCAAGTGCGAGGCGGATGATTGTTTTCATGACTGCGTAAGTGGTTCTTGTTTGTGCTAGTATTTATAGCAAAAACTAGAATCACTGCAACAATCATTTCAGAAATAACTCATAAATTTGTAAATTTGATAATTGCAGCAACTAATCGGTTACCTATATCGATGTTAATCAATGAGTTAAGCTCTGATCAAAAATGAACTGTTCAGGGTCGATTTTGGTTTTCCGACTCAAAATGCTGATTTTGGGAGCATGAAAACAGGATTCATGGCCTCGTTTCGATCAAAATTGTGATAACAATAGAAAAGGCGGTTTCTACGCTTTTCTAATTTTTGCACACCTCCGGCCTCATTTGAGAATCGCGGTCAAGGAATGCTCGCCACGGCTAGGATGGGCAGGGGAGGGGAATCCCCTGGCCTGCGCTACTGGTGGGAGCCTGCCATCCGGGCATGATTTCGCCGAGATGGGCAAAGCAAGTGGCAAAACCGCTGCCTTGCAGCGGTGGGGAGGCTGGATCGGCCTTCTGTATTCTAATCCCTTTGTCGGAATGGGTGATTTCCCGGAGATTCAGAAAACCCGCAGATTTTTTTTCTGACTCAGGTAATCTGCGGTTCCTCTGAATCTGCGGGAGTAACCGGGTTTACACCAAAGCTGATGCCGCGAGGTATATCAGTCTGGGTCAGTCTGGGGCGTTGACCCGGACTTGGGCACCTCAAGCCTGCTTCGTCTTGGGATCTTCGACGAAGGATGCCACCGCCAGCAGGATCGCCGCGCAGACGACGCAGGAGTCGGCCACGTTGAAGGACGGCCAGGGGTGGAAAGGTGGGAAGCCGAAGTCGAACTTCAAGAAATCGACAACGTAGCCGTCGAGAAAGGTGCCGGTGAATAAATGGCCGCCCTCGTGGGTGCGGAACAGGCGGTCGGTCAGGTTGCCAAAGACGCCGGACACCAGCAGCGCGACGGCGAGGCGGCTCAGCTTGCCGGGGAACAGCCCTTTGCGATGCATCACGTAGATGAAGGTGAGCGCGGCTAGGGAGACGGCGGTGAAGGCGTAGTTCGCGTACTGGGTGCCGTTGAACATGCCGAAGGCCACGCCGGTGTTCGCGGCATGGTGCAGCCAGAAGATGCCCGGAATGACTTCCTGCTCAGTTTCATACAGCCGGAAATTTGCCACGATCCAGTTCTTGGTGAGCTGGTCGAGGATGTAGAGCGGCAGTGAAAGGAGCAGGAAGAGGCGGATCATGAGAGGAAATGACGAATGGCGAATTCAGAATGACGAATAGAAGACCGGAAAGGGGAACGAATCGAATCAGAGGCGCAATCGTCATTCGACATTCTGCATTCGTCATTGGCGCTGAAATCGCCTACGCCGGTTGCAGCACCACCTTGAGCAGCCCTTCTTTGTTATCGTAAAGGCGCTTGAACCAGTCGGCACCGTCAGCCAGCGGGGCCACGGCACTGAGCAGCGGCTCGACTTGAATGCTGCCGTCCTGAATGCGGCGGATGGCTTCGGGGTATTCGCCTGCGCAGGAGCAGGAGCCTTTGATGGTGAGCTGACGTGTCACGACTTCCTGGAGTGGGAAGGGTGTGTTTGGCTGGAGATTGCCAATGAGGACGACCTGGCCGCCTTTGCGCACGCTGCGGATCGCGAGGTCGAGCGGTGCGGCGGCTCCGACGACTTCAAAGCTGGCATCCGCGCCGTCGCCACCGCTGATCTGGCGGATGTGCATGGCCAGACCTTCCTGCTTGGCGTTGAAAACCTCCGCCGCGCCCAGCTTGAGGGCCAGTTCGAGGCGTTTGTCGTCCAAATCGACAGCGATGACCTTTTCCCAGCCGCGTGCCTTGAGTGCCTGGATGACCAGCAGGCCGATCAAACCGGCTCCCACGACCACGGCGACGCCGCCTTTGGCTTCGGGTTCGCAATCGCAACCGCCTTCATGGCAGTGGTCTTCGGTCGGGGCAAAAGCCTCGCCGACTTCGATCCCGTCGGCCAGATTCACCGCATGCAGGGCAATAGACACCGGTTCCGCGAACGCCGCCTTCTCATAAGAGAGCGCTTCGGGGATGCGATACAGGATGCGGGTCGGCAGGGCGATCTTTTCGGCGAAGCAGCCATGGCGGCGGTATTCGCCTGGCGAAACGCCCAGCACGCGGCGGTTTGGACATAGGTTCACGAAGCCTTCTTGGCACTCGTCGCACTCGCCGCAGTATTCGGTGGAGTCAAAGGTCACGCGATCACCGAGGTTCCAGCCGCTCACGCCTTCGCCCAGTCCGATGATTTCACCCGCAGCCTCGTGTCCCATCACGATGGGCATTTGGCGGCGACCACTGCGGCCGTCCATGCCGTGAATGTCGCTACCGCAGATGCCGCAGGCCTGCACTTTGACCAAGACCTCGCCTTGGCCCGCCGTTGGCTCGGGGAAGTTGAGATCGTAATTAAACTCGGAGGGTGCGGTGAGGACGAGCGCTTTCATGGGAGCGGCGATCATGCCGCGACTGCGCCCGGAGGCAAGGAATGATCACGCGCGTTCGGCCTACTCGCCGTCGCCGACTCTGCCGCGGCCTTGTTTGATTCCGGCGCGGTGCCGCTTGCCTGCAACGAAACGTCGTTTCAGGCCGCGAGGGCGGGCGCGAGTCTGACGGCGCACTTTTTCGCGCTCGTTTTGGATTTCGAGCTGGGCGGTTTGAAAGGCTGTCTCCAGGCGCTCGCAGAGCTCTTGGCGGGCGATCAGGCGGTTCTGCGATTGCGAGCGTTCGCGCTGGCAGCGCACCTCGATGCCGCTCGGGATGTGCCGTAGCACGACGGTGGAGCTGGTTTTGTTGATTTTTTGGCCGCCAGCGCCCGAACCGCGAATGAACGACTCCTCCAGATCCTCCTCGCGAAGGCGGAGTTTCTGCATGCGGGTGCGCAGGGCATTGTCATCAGGCAGATCGGCCATGCGTGGAGCATCGGGGCAGGGGAGCGCTGCTGCA
>JBIKYB010000490.1:0-3216 GCA_044355475.1 Prosthecobacter sp. | reverse complement strand
CAGCATCCTGAGTCAGGAGGGACACGACGACGAGGCGAAAACGCTCGCCCGCCGTGCCACGCAAAAAGAGCCTGAGACTCCCGAGGCACGACTCAAGGTCGCGCTGGAAGACAAGAAGAGCGGCTTCGTTGAAATACGCCGCCGAGCCCACGATGAGCTGCTGGCCATCGCGCAGCTTGAAACGGAGATCGCTATGGAGGCGGTGACTCATCTCACCATTGATCCTTTGCTCACTGCCACGGAGGCGCTCCAGTTGCTCACTCTCGTCGATTCGCACGCTCACAAAAAGCTGCCCGTCCGGCTCGGCGTCGTCTCTGCCTTGATGCGCTTGCAGCCCGGTCAGCGCGAGACGTTGCTCAATGAGGAAATCAAACGCTTCAAGTCCGGCGATGACGGAGCTCTGGAGCATTTGGCCCGCTGGCTAGCGCTGGAAAAGCAGCACTCGCGGCTTTTGAAGCTCGTGCCGCTGACGCTTGCCGAGAAATCCCGTGAGTTGTATCCCATCATGGCCCAGGCTCTGGCCGAGGAAGGACGCTGGCAGGAGTTGAAAGAGATGCTTGGCACCGGGCGTCCGCCGGTTTCGCCAGCCCGCGTCGCCATCTGGCAGGCCGAGGCAAGCAGCCACCTCGAGCCGGACCTCAAAGAGGCGGCGCATCTGCTGATGGGCAGCATTCAGGCTTCAGAAAAAGAAGGAAACCTGCCCAATCTATTCGCTGTGGCGTCGGTGGCGGAAAAAATTCATCTTCCCGAGATCGCTCTCGCCGCCTGCCAGGCTGCTGGCAGCAAAGGCGGAGCTGCCGCGTTGCCCATGCTGCAAAAGACTCACACCCTTGCGCTGGAGCAGAAAAACTCGGTCGTTTTATTGCAAACAGCCCGGCAGCTCCATGAACTGCGCCCGGCCAGCTCTGCCTATGCAGACCGGCTCGCCTACCTGCGCCTGATTCTTGGTGAGGAGATCGAAACGGTCGATCTCTCTCGCCTGAAAGAGTCCAATGACATGCAGGCCATGTTCACGGTTACACTTGAGCGTGTTCCACCGAGTTTATTGCGTGCTCTAGCCGCTTATCGGATGGGTGATCGTGCGGGCATCCAACAGCACCTTGCTGGGGTAGGGGACACCTCCTCGCTGCCACCTGGACAACGTGCCGTCGTGGCCGGGTTGCTGTCACTCACTGGCAAGGCTGAGCGAGCCTATCAAATCGCCGAAAAAATCCCAGCCGTGGTCTTGTTGGATGAAGAGCGGGCCTTTTTGCAAAAAGCTCTTTGAGAGCTTTGAAGTGTTCGCGGGGAGGAACCCGGACCCGGAGATTGGCGGTCCTGTTGCCAATTCTAATGAGTGAGCAAAAGAGGTGGTGAGAGATGGCGTTGGTTCCCCGGCTTACATCCAGAACCGGCCTTGTCTGCTCAGTCTATTCCAGCGGCACTTCAAAGTACTCCAAGGCCCACTCACGCATGTAGCGCACACGGCTGGGCACGAAGCGGTAGATGATGAGCTCGGGATTGTCGATGCTGCCGAGGTAGGCGCGCAGCAGCGGGCTGGCGGCCCAGATTTCCTCTAGCAGCGGTCGATCTGTGAGGATCTCGGCCTGCGCCGTGATGCGCACCTGATTGTCCTGATCGTCTTTGTAGCAGAGTTCGGCTTTCGGATTGGCCTCCAACTCGTGTGTTTTGCCGTAGCGACGCAGATTAGCGACATAAACGACGAATCCATCCGTGCGCACGGGGGAGACAGGACGCACACGCGGCTGGTCCCCATCCACGGTGGCGAGCATGGGGAACTTCGCGGCTTTCATCGTGGCCTGGGCGAGCTGCGGGAGTTCGGCGGGATCAACGGGCTGGGGCTGGGGAGGCGGTGGCATGGCGAATCATACGCAACGAGAGGTGAGAGTCTAATTTGCCCGCATCTTTGGAGTTCCCAAACCGGCGCAAGCCGCTACGATGCGCGGTTTTCCCCTCCCGATGAAAAATCTGCCCACTGCTTTTCAGCGCAACGCGCTTTGGACCGCTGTGACCGCCCTGTCGATCACGGCCATCGGCGCTCTGGCGATCGGCTTGATCTACCTCATGACGCAGGTCATCGCTTTTTTGCAGCCGATCCTCGTGCCCTTCGCCGTGGCTGGGGTACTGGCCTACCTGCTGGAACCCGGTGTGGAATGGCTGGAGCGTCGCGGATTGAACCGCCAGCGTTCGGTGCTCATGACGTTTGCGGTGTTCAGCTTCGTCATCTTTGGGCTGGGCTGGTGGATGGTGGTGAAACTCGATGATCCGACACGGCACCTCGCCGAACGTGTGCCGGTTTACTACACGAAGGCGCGTCTGGCGGTGCTCGACTTTGCAAACAGGATCGAAAACGACTATGGCATCACGCTCCCCATCCACGCGGTGCCTGCCGAAACTGCCGCCGCGTCTGCGGCACCCGCAGCCGATGCCAAGACGAGCGTGGAGGACTATGATTTCGATTTGCAGGCCTTTTTGAGCGGTGACTGGGTGAAGACGACGCTGCCAAAACTGCCAGGAATGGCGTGGGCCTTCGTCCGCTCGAGCGTGGGGGGCTTTCTCGGCGTGTTCGGCTTCATGCTTTCGTTCATCATCGTGCCGCTCTACTTGTACTATTTCCTGATCGAGAGCGCCAAGATTCAGCAGCAATGGTCAGACTACCTGCCGCTGCGTGCTTCCGCCTTCAAAGACGAGGTGGTGAGCTGCCTGAACGAGATCAACAGCTACCTCGTGGCCTTCTTCCGCGGCCAGCTTTTCGTCAGCGTGATCAATGGCATTGCTACCGGCATCGGTTTGGTCGTTGTCGGGTTGGATTTTGGCCTACTCATCGGCCTAGCTCTCTGTGTGGCAGGCATCATCCCGTATTTGGGCATTGCTCTGTGCTGGATTCCGGCGGTGGTCATCGCAGCAGTGCAGGGGGGCAGCGCCTTGATCCCAGGAGATCCCTGGTGGGTCATGCCGCTCGTGGTGACGGGTGTCTTTGCTCTCGTGCAGCAGATTGACGCCCTCTTCATCACCCCCCGCATCGTGGGGGAGGCCGTGGGCCTGCATCCGATGACGGTGATCGCCTCCGTGCTGGTCTGGGCGCTGCTGCTCGGTGGCCTGCTCGGTGCCATCCTCGCCGTGCCGCTCACCGCCTCGGTGAAGGTGCTGTTTCAACGCTACATCTGGCGCGCACGCATCGCCCCGCAGACCGTCGGTGGGGCCCGGCTTGGTTCG
>JBIKYB010000355.1:0-5145 GCA_044355475.1 Prosthecobacter sp. | reverse complement strand
GGTGCCGGTGGGGTATCTGATGTCGCGCCGGGAGTTTCGCGGCAAATCGTGGCTGGATGCGGCGCTGGACATCCCGATCATCCTGCCGCCGCTGGTGGTGGGGCTGTGTTTGCTGATTTTTTTCCAAACGCGCATCGGCAAGCTGATCGAGATGGCGATACCCTTCACCTATCAGCTCAGCGGTGTGGTGCTGGCGCAGTTCGTGGTGGCGGCGGCGTTCGCGATCCGCACGATGCGCGGGACGTTTCAGCATCTCTCAGCGCGGCCTGAGGATGTAGCGCTGACGCTGGGCTGCACGCGGTTTCAAGCGCTGTGGCATGTGGCACTGCCGGCGGCACGGCGCGGCATGGTGGCGGCGTTTTGCATCGCCTGGGCGCGGAGTTTGGGCGAGTTCGGGCCGATCCTGGTCTTCGCCGGGGCTACGCGCATGAAGACGGAAGTTTTACCGACGACGGTCTGGCTGGAACTCAGCGTGGGAAATCTCGAAGCCGCCGTGGCGGTGAGTTTGTTCATGGTGGCGCTGGCGGTGCTGGTGCTGGTGGCGGTGCGGGCGACGGGAGAAAAAGTATGATTCAGCTCGATCACATCACCTGGAAAACCGGCGACCGCGTGATCCTCGCGGACGTGACCATCGCCATTCCGGCGAACACTTACGCGGTGCTCATGGGATCGACCGGCTGCGGCAAAACCACGCTGCTGGAGATCCTCTGCGGCCTGCGGAGTCCGACTTCGGGCCGTGTGCTGCTGGATAACGTGGATGTGACCGATTTGGAGCCGCGTGAGCGCGGCATCGGCTACGTGCCGCAGGATCTGGCGCTGTTTCCTGGCCTGCGCGTGCGCGAGCAGATCGGTTTCGCCCCGAAACTGCGCGGTGTGCCGCCTGAGGAGCTGAATCAGCGCGTGAACCACCTTGCCGAGCAGTTTGGCATCGCCCCGCTGCTGGATCGTTTGCCTGACATGCTCTCCGGCGGCGAAAAACAGCGCGTCGCGCTCGCTCGTGCGCTGGCCGCGCAGCCGAAGCTGCTGCTGCTCGACGAACCGCTTTCGGCGCTGGATGAAAGCATGCGTGCGGAGGCGGTGACGCTGCTCCAGCGCGTGCAGTCCGAGCATTCGCTCACCGTGTTGCACGTCACCCACTCCAGCAGTGAGGCGGCGGCTCTGGGGCACCTGCATCTGCGCATGACCGCCGGGCGGCTGGAGGTGGAATCGAAGGCATGATTTTCAGCGTGTGCTTGGATTCCGCCCGAAGCCGCGTTTAGTGTGCGTCAAAACACCCCCCGCATGGATTGGAAAGACTGGCAGCGCGTGCTGAAATGGCGCGCCCTCGAAGAAGGCGACCCCGATGGCGTTCTCGTCAGCGCGGAGCGTCGTCGCGAGGCCACGGCGCACACTCGGGCCGGACTGGCCTCCGAGGAGATCAAAGGCGACGCGCTTGATGAACGCTCGAAGTCGTTTCTGGACAAACGGGCCGAGTGGCTGGAGCGCGAGGCCATCGGCTGGCGTGGCGAGTTGATCCGTGTGCTGGCACTGCTGCGCGTGCCGCAGGGGCGCTGGGCCTGGGCGGTGGCGGGCTGGGGGATCGCGCTGGTCGCGGGCTACGGGTTCACCGATCTGGGGCAAACGAGCGAGTTCAACCTGCTGGCGCTGCCGCTGGTCGGTCTGCTGGCCTGGAACGCGGTGGTGATCGTGCTGGGCATTCTGTTTGAGCTGATGCCTGCCTCGCCGCTGGCAGGGCACGGCGGCTGGCTGGCTGAATTTTTGGCGCATGGTATCTCACGCGCCGGGAAGGCGACGAAGGAAGTCGAAACGGGTGTCCCAGCAGCGGTGCGCACGCGTTTTGAGGAGCTGGCCTGGCCGCTGGCGTGGCGTCGCTTGCAGATGCGACTTCGTTTGTGGCTGCATGTGGCGGCGGCGCTGCTGGCGCTCGGCGGCGCAGTGGCGCTGTATGCGCGTGGCTGGTCGAAGGAATACCGCGCGGTGTGGGAGAGCACGCTGCTGGACGACAATCAGGCGAGCGCGTTTTTTGACACCTTGTTCAAGCCTGCCTCGACGGTGTTGCGCAAGCCGGTGCCGTTGGATCAGATCGAAGGCATGCATCGCACGGCTGGCAAGGCGGTCACATCGGCTCCGGCGTTGCCATGGATTCATCTGTATGCGGGGACGCTGCTGGTGCTCGTCATCGTGCCGCGTTTGTTGCTGGCGGGCATTGGCGCGGCGCGTAGCAGGCGCGGCATCACGCGTGGGGCGCGCTCGTTGAGCTGGGGGAATTATCTGCGCGGGCTGATTCGCGCCGTGGAGGGCGGAGATGAGCGCATCCAGGTGCTGGTGCATGCCATGGAGGCCACGCCGACGCATCGCGAGGTGTGGGATCGTGGTGTGCGTGGACGTTTCGGCGGCATGGCTCGGGCGGAGTATGTGCGCATTCCCGCCGGGGATGAGGATGATTTTGCAGCCGAATGGCAGCCTGTTTCGGCACAGGTGGTGATGCTCTTCAGCATGGCCACCACGCCGGAGGCCGAGGTGCAGCGGCGTCTCGTTTCGGATGTGCGGCAGCGCCTGCTCACGAAGCATGCGGAGCCAGAATTGATCGTGCTGCTCGATGGCACCAGTCTCGCGGGACGTTGGTCGGCGGAAAAAATCGCCGGACGTGAGCACCTGTGGACGCAGATGGTCGAAGGCCTCGCCTCCGAGGTCATCGTGGCCCTGCGCAAAGAATCCGCACGCATGCCTGCCGCCCTGTCGTAATGTTTTCCAAGTTTTCCACGCTCGTGCCCACCCTGCTCTCCAGATTCAAAGCCTCAGACCCTCCGCCAACGCAGAGCGCTGAGGCGAGCGTGCGGGATGCCTCGGACATCGTCACGCTGAGCCTCATCTCCCACACGAACGCGGGCAAGACCACGCTGGCCCGCACGCTGCTGCGCAAGGACGTGGGCGAGGTGCGTGACGCGCCGCATGTGACGCTCTTCAATGAATCGCACCTGCTGCTCGAAACCGGCGGCTTCATGCTGCGCCTGTGGGACACACCAGGATTTGGCGACAGCGCCCGCCTCATGAAGCGCCTGAAGCGCGAGCGCAATCCGGTGCTGTGGTTCCTCTCGCAAACCTGGGACCGCATCACGGACCGTCCGCTCTGGTGCAGTCAGCAGGCGCTCAAAAACGTGCGCGAGGAAGCCGATGTGGTGCTCTACCTCGTCAACGCCGCCGAACCGCCCGAGGCGGCCGGTTACATCGGCCCGGAGATGGAGATCCTCGGCTGGGTGGGCAAGCCCGTCGTCGTTCTGCTCAATCAAACCGGCACGCCGGGAAGTTCGGAGTTTGAGGCGGCGGAGATCGACGCCTGGCGCGCGCATTTGGAGCCGTTTGAGATCGTGCGCACCGTGCTGCCGCTGGATGCCTTTGCCCGCTGCTGGGTGCAGGAGGACAAGCTCATGGAATCGCTCGCGCCGCTGATGGAAGGCTCGAAAATCCCGACGTTCTTGCAGATCAAACGCGCCTGGACGCAACGCAACATCGAGGTTTTCCGCAGCTCTGGCAGCCTCATCGCCGAACAGCTCACCGCCGCGCTGCTGGACGGAGTGGAGGTGCGAGGAGAGACGCTGCTGGAGCGTGTGGGCTGGCAGCGCGAGGAATTGAACCGCGAATACAACGACGCGCGGCAAAAACTCGCCGCGCAACTCGCCGACCGCGTGGAGCATGCGACGAACAAGCTGATCGAGGCCCACGGTTTGCAGGGAGCGGCCGGTCATGCGCTGAGTCAGGTGGCCCGCGATCATTTTCATCTGCCCGAGGGCGTGTCCGAGAGCATCTGGGGCGTGGTCGGTAGCTTTGCTGGCGGTGCGATGGGAGGACTCATCGCCGATCTCAAACTCGGCGGCATGACCTTCGGCGGTGGCGCATTGCTCGGTGGTATCGCGTCCGGCATCGGCGCGTATGCCTTGATTCGCAGCTACAATCTCGTGCGCGGCAGCGATCAGCGCCTGCGCTGGTCACGCGAGCATTTCCGTGAGCAGGTGCGCCTCGCGCTGCTGACATACCTAGCCGTCTGCCACTTCGGTCGCGGTCGCGGCGAGTGGCAGGAAAGCGAGCAGCCACAACACTGGCGGGTGGCTGTGGATGACGTGATCGACGAATACTCCGATGCGCTGGATCATCTCTGGAAGACCGGTGTGCAAAAAGAGACCCAGCCCGCCATCCTGTTCCGCCAGACGCATCAGCTCACAGATGACTGCATGGTTTCGCTGCTGGAGCGGCTGTATCCGGGGGTGGAATCGGGAGCGTGGCAGGTTTGAGCCTCACATTCACGCAGGCGACGTTCGAGTCTTGATTGGAAATTAGCCCAGCAACGCACGGCTCGGGCGCGGAAGTCGGCGGGTGTGATGTTGAGGCTGCGCAGGCAGTCGCGGTGGTCCCAGGAGACGACGGCGGCGGTGGCGAGGTGAATGGCTTGGAATTGCCAGCGCCAAAGGCGTTGTGTGGCGGGTGTGAGTGTCTTCAAGCGTTCGAAGAGGAAGTCGCGTTGGAAGGCGAGGTGGCCCATTTCATCGCGCAGGAGCTTTTTGGCGACGGTTTGGACGACGGGATCGCTGCAACGCAGGGCGAGGAGACCGAAATAGACTTCGGCGATGAGTTCAGCGGTGAGGAGCACCTGGATGTTGAACTCGAGGTTCACCAAGTCGCGCATCCAGCGGAAAATGGAGTTGGTCCATTGCTTCTGGAGCAAGGTGCCGCGCAGATGCGTGACGGTGCGTGCGAGGAGCGCGGCATGGCTTTGCTCCTCGGCGACGAAGAGATCGACGGCACGCTGGTAGCCGCGAAGATTCTCCAGCGAGGCGATGCTGCGGGTGTAGCGGCGCAAACGCGTGCCGCCGCCGCTTTCGCCGAGTTGGAAGATGGCGATGCTGCGAGCGACGGCAGTGCGAACGGGCTCTGGAAGCTCGCAGGGAGCGTCTGGGAGCTGTAAATCGCGATTGAGGCGCGTGTTGGCTTCGAAGTGGTTGATCCAATGTTGGGTGTTCATAGAGGTTCAGAGTTCAAGGTTCAGGGTTCAAGGTTGGGAATCAGGCGGCTTGGAGCATGGAGCGGAGGAATTCGTGGACGGGCGCGGTGCGCAGTTCGGCGGCGATCTGGCGGAGGCGGTGCATGACG
>JBIKYB010000094.1:0-16793 GCA_044355475.1 Prosthecobacter sp. | reverse complement strand
GTGCGTCAGATGATCGACCGAGAGTTTTTTCAGCCCCGCCATCAGCGGTTCGGCCCCGCAGGCTGCTGTGGCAAAGGCATCCGCCTGAAACTCATGCTTTCGGCTTAGGGCGCTGCTGAGCAGGCCGAGCAGCAGGCTGGCGGGAGAATAAAGAATGCTGAACAGCACCAACCCAAGCCCCATGGGCATGCTGGCGACGCCGAAGGCCTTGAAGAAGGCAGGTGACTGCAAGGCCGCGTGCAGCAGATAAAACATCAGCCCACTCTCCAGCAGGCCCAGCACGAGCTGCTGGGGCACATGGCGACATTTGTGATGGCCGATCTCATGCGCGAGGATTGCCTCCAGCTCCGCCTGCGTGTGTTTTTCAATCAGTGTGTCGAAGAGCGCGATGCGCTTATTCTTGCCGAAGCCGGAGAGGAAAGCGTTCGCCTTGCTGGAACGACGTGAGCCATCCACCACCGACACATCGACCACGGGAAACTTCAAACGTGCGGCCAGCGCCAGCAGCGCCTCGCGCAGCGGACCATCCTTGAGCGGTTGGAACTTCAAAAACAGCGGCATCAGCAATCGTGGCGAAAGCCAGGCCATCACGATGCTGAATCCCGCGACCGTGAGCCAGGTGTAGAGCACCGCATGCTCCTGCGTCTGGAAGAACCACAAAATCAGCGCCAGCAGCGGCCCGCCAAGCAAGGCCGTCAGCACCAGCCCTTTGACGCGATCCTTGATGAAGGTGCCGGGTGTGGTGCGGTTGAAGCCATACTCGGCTTCAATTTTGAACGTGTCCCAGGCATCGAAGGGCAGGGACATCATGTTTTGCACGAGCATGATGAGGCCGATCACGCCGACGCCGGTCTGAATCTCATTCCAACCCCAGCCCGCGCTCCAGCGCTCCAGCCAGCCAAAACCACCGCCCCACCAAAACGCGATCAGCAACGCCACCGAGGCTGTGCTGCGCAGCAGATCGAGCTTCGCAGATGTGGCAGCATATTCGCCCGCCTTCTGCACCGTTTCGTCCGAAAAAATCTCCTTCAACCGCTGCGGCAGCGCATGGCGAAACTGCGCGAGATTTAAAAACGTGGCGATGATTTCGAGATGAAATAGGCCGAGCACGCCAACGAGGGCGGCGATGAACCAGGGATTGGAAAACGTCATGCGAGGGAAGGGGAGGTTGGCGGAACGCGTCAGGGCGTGTCCACGGGCAGGTCTTGATAGAGCTTGGGAAAGTAGCTCTCAAGCACCTTCGAGTCGAAGACCAACCGCAGCAGATGGGTGTAAAGCTCCATTTTGGCAGGCATTTCGGCTGATCTTGAGCGACGCTCAATCCCTGATATTATCAGAGATTGGCGGTGATGAGGCTGAAAAGTCGCGGTTTTTTCCGCTGATCGCTCAAGCGGCCTGAACCGGCTGATCCGAGTGTTCGTGGCTGTGCGCGGCCTGATGATCGAGGTAGGAGGCAAAAATGTCCTCCAACTGCATCACACTGCCGATCTGGGAGAAGTGCTGGCGCAGCCATTTGCCGCCGGGGATCGACTTGGTGTAGTTCATGAGGCGGTTGCGCATGGAGCGCATCGTTTGTTGCTCTTCCATGCGCACATTGCGCTCGATGGCCAGTTTGCAGTGACGGCGCATGAAGTTGAAGCGCTCTTCGACGCTGGCGTGCGGCGCATGGGTGCCGGTGGCGAGGTAATGCTTCGCCTCTTTGAACACCCACGGGTTCGCCATCGCCGCACGGCCGATCATGATGCCCTTCACGTTCGTTTGAGCGCGACGAATCTCCACATCGAGACCGCTGGCGATGTCGCCATTGCCGATGACCGGAATCTTCACCGCGTCGGCCACCTGGCCGATGACGTCCCAGTCGGCAAGGCCCGTGTAGCCCTGCGCCCGCGTGCGGCCATGCACGGCGATGGCCTGCATGCCGCAGTCTTCGAGAATCTTCGCGACTTCGACGGCATTCACATGATCCGCGTCCCAACCGATGCGCATCTTGGCTGTCACAGGAATCGGCACCGCCTTGGCGACTTCACGTGCCACGCTGGCGAGCAACGGGCAATCTTTGAGCAGCGAGGAGCCGCCGTTCTTCGCCACAACCTTGTTTACCGGGCAGCCGAAATTGATGTCGATGAAGTCCGGCTGCTTCCAGTCGATGATTTTTCGTGCCGCTTCGCCCATGCGCACGCCGTCGGAGCCGAAAAGCTGCACACCCAGCGGGCGCTGCTCGTCATCGAAGTCCGTGTAGTGCCGCGTGCGGTCATCGCGTTGCAGGATGCCCTCGGCGCTCACGAACTCCGTCACCATCACATCTGCGCCCTGTTCTTTGCACAGACGGCGGAAGATCACGTCCGTCACCCCGGCCATGGGGGCCAGATAGAGCGGAAAGTGGTCGTTGTTGAGCCAGGAAAGCATCTTCGATCATAGCCGCACTGGCACAGTGCGGCAAGCCGTGTCACAGTTTCGCATGGCAAGACGCCGCCGCTTCCGCAAACCGCTTCTCCCCGGCCTTTGGACCGTGCTGGCCGCGTTTGCTCTGATCGGCAGCATCGGCGGCCTGTTTTGGTTGCTCGGCACGGCCACCAAGTTCACCCGTCTGACTCCGCCCGCTCCTACGGTGGCGAAGGGAAAGTAGCACAAGCGTCCCGCTTGTGAGGGGTGACGAGAGGCAATCGAGACGATTGCCCTACACCGCCGGCCTCACCACCACAATATCACCCAGCAACTGCTCCTGCTCGACTTGCAGGTGGTTGAGTTTGATCAGCTCCAGCATCGCCAGGAAGGTCACGATCACCTCGCCACGGCTGGCGGCGCTGGTAAAGAGATCTTCAAACCGCACCTTGCTGCCCACGGCCACGATGTCGAGCAGGTGCTCGATCTTGTCCGCCACCGTGTAGCGGTCATTGACGATCTCGCGGAAGTCGCTGGTGTTCTCGAAGCGCTTCAG
This sequence comes from Prosthecobacter sp., assembly GCA_044355475.1. GTDB lineage: Bacteria > Verrucomicrobiota > Verrucomicrobiia > Verrucomicrobiales > Verrucomicrobiaceae > Prosthecobacter. The sequence continues at coordinate 13,855 of JBIKYB010000094.1, read as the reverse complement.
GATGCGCTGGAAGGCGCGGATCAGGTCAAAGATGCCCACCTGGCCCAGCGTCTCCACCGGGGCGTCGAGATCGGGCAGTTCCGGCGTCGTGACGAACAATTCATCGCCCTTCACCTCCTGCACGCCGAGGAACTGGGCGGCCTCCTTGAACTTCTTGTACTCCACGAGCTGGCGGATCAGCTCCCAGCGCGGGTCGTTCTCCTCCGCGTCCTCCTCCGGCGGCTGCACATCCTTGGGCAGCAGCTCGCGGCTCTTGATGTACATCAGATTGGCCGCCATCACGATGAACTCGCTCGCCAGCTCGATGTTCAGCGCCTTGAAGGTGTCGATGTAATCCAGGTACTGCCGCGTGATGCGCTCCAGCGACACGTTGTAAATGTCGATCTCCTCCTTCTTGATGAGGTACAGCAACAGGTCCAGCGGGCCTTCGAAAATCTCTAGTTTAACTTTATAATCGGTGTCTTCCACGCGCCGAGATAGACCGGAGAATCAGCCATGGCAACCCATGAGCGCGAGTATTGTGCCCGTGGCTCACTTGCGCCGCAACCGCAGCGCCCGCACATCCGCCAGTTCCTGCTTCAATGCCCCTTCCGGCCGCATCAGCAGGGACTGTACACCCGCTTTGAGCTTCAAGGCACCTGCCGACTGCTCTTGGAAGCTCTCATAACCGCCCGTGGCCTGCACCACGCCTTTCACGCTGGTGTTCTCGGCCTCGACGACATACGCATCGCCTGCGGACGCTTCATCCGCCGCCAAGGTCACGAGCACCTCGTAGTCACCGTCTGTGGGCACTTGGATCAACCACTCCGCCATGTCCGTGTCGATGCGCCAGGGCGCGAGCACATTCAGCGAGGGACGATAGGCCAGTTTCTGCCCGTAGGTCTTCGCGGCACTCGCTGGAAGCAGCAAAACACCATCCGCATCGGCCTGGATCGCGTTGCCGCCTTTCACATCCACCTGCATCAACGTGTCCGCCGTCCACGGCATCTTGCGCGTCTTGGTCTGCTCACGCACCAGCGCCACTTGAGCAGCTTCAATGACGCTCGCCTCATTGCCCCAGGCATTGCGCACATAGCTGAGCACATCCGCCAGCTTCTCATCATCCAGCGCCGGATTCGCCCCCTGGCCGGGCATGGCGAGGTTCCACGTCTGCCGGTTCACCTCGATCTCGCCATACAAGCCGTGCAGCGCGATGCGGATGAGCCGTTCCGGCTCGCCCGTGGCCCACTCGCTTTCCGCCAACGGCGGGGCCACGTTGGGGATGCCGTAGCCCGTCGGCTGATGGCACAGGCCGCACACCGTTTGATACACCGCCGCTCCACGCTCGATCTGCTTCTGCGCCGCATCACTCAGCGGCTGCTTGCGTGTTGCAGTCACCACATTCTCAGCGCCCGGCCACGTCAGGCACATGCGCAACCGCTGCACTCGCTCACGCGCGGCAATCTCACGATTTGCGGCCAGTTCATCGAGAAACTTCGGTTTCTCCTTCAGCGTCACCGGCTTGATCTGTCGTGGATCATTCGGCTGCGTTGCTAAAAAGCCGTCGATCAGCGCCTCGCGCTGCCAGTTCGTCGTTCGCTCGATTCGCGACACGATCTCGCTGTGCTGATCGTCCATGCCGATGAGCTGGGTGAGCAATCGCAGCGTCTCGCGGCGATGCGCCGACTCCTTCTGCCAATCCGCATGCTTCAGCAGCAGATCCAGCGTCTCCACCTCCCGGCCATGGACACCCGTCATCGCCGCGATGCGGCTCAGGTCATCCTCATGGCGGGTCAGATGCTCCACGAGCGTCTCGGTGGCTTGCGGCGTGAGCAAAGCCTGCAAGCGCACCCCCGCGTCCGGCTCATCCATGAGCGAAAAATTTGCTCCCAGCCTCGCCGCTGTGGCTCTGACTCGTGGGTCGGCATCCCGCGCTGCTTGTTGCAGTGTCTCCTTTGTCAGCTTGCCCATGCCTTCCAGCGTCCAAAGCGCATGCAGACGATGCAGCGGTTCCACAAAACGGTTCGGATCACCCACGTCCTCCCCGCGCTCCACCAGCAGCCGCTGCGCCGTGTTCCGCTGCCACCCATTCGCATGTCCCAGCGCCGCCACCAGCTCTGCCGTGCTCGCATTCCCCATGCTGACTCTACGCTCTTTGCCCTTAGCCCTCTGCTCATTCACGATCCGCCAGATGCGCCCGTGATCGTTGCCTTCGTAGAGTTTGCGCTGCTCGATCTGCTTCGTCAGCCACGGCACGATGAAGATGACATGCTCGATGATGCCGTGATACATGTCCGCGAGATACAGCGCTCCATCCGGCCCCACGCGGGCGTTCACCGGGCGGAAGCGTTCGTCGGTGCTGGCGATCAACTCCTGCTCGGGTGGAAAAAAACGTGTCGCTTGCGGAGCGATGCCTTTCGTGAGCTTCAACGTGCCGACGAGATGCCCAGCCGAGTCCGGCACGAAGACGTTGCCATGCATCTCCGTTGGGAATTGATCACCGTCGTAGAAGCAGGTGCCGGACACGATGGTGTAGGTGCGCAGGCGGCCGTCATCGCGCAGTTCCAGCGCTCCGAGCGTCACCGCCGGTGTCACGCGGATGGGAAAACACTCCGCCGCATCCTTCGCCACGTTCACATTCACACCGAAGCTGCCGCGACCTCCGCGCTGCGCGAGTTTGGCGAGGTTCGGATGCCGCAGGATCGCCTCTGCCGGGAGCAGGTCCATGTGCATGGCGCTGTTCTCGTAGCAGGAGATGAAGCGGCCCGTCTCATCAAAGCTCACGCCGAACTGCCCGCGATGCAGCGTCGGCTCGTCGATCAGCTTGCCGTCCTTCCACTGGTAGCGATGCGGCCAGTCCGCGCAGTGCAGCCAGTTGTCGATGCCGCGCCGCAAGCCATTCGCCGTGTGCTGCGGATTCCCGCCCACGCCCATCGTGCCGACCTCCGTTCGCTGGTCACAGCGCAGATCGCCATCCTTGTCCTCGCAGAACCACAGCTTCGGCGGCTCCTGGAGCAGGATGCCGCCCTTCACGAAGGCAAAACTGCGCGGCATGACCAGCTTGTCGAGAAACACCGTGCTCTTGTCCGCATTGCCATCGCCATCCGTGTCCTCCAGCACCACCACGCGGCAGATCGGATCGCCCTCGCCGCTGCCCTGCACATCCCGCATGTAGCCCTGATACTCCACCACCCAGATGCGCCCCTCGGGATCAAATTCAAAGAAGATCGGGCACTGCACCATCGGCTCAGACGCCACCAGCTCCGCCCGATAGCCCGGTGCCAGCTTGAAGGTCTTCGCTTCCTCCTCCGCCATAAGCACCGGCGCCGGTGGCACCTGGATGCGTTTGAGAAGTTCCTCGCCCTTCTCCCAGTCCGCCCAGCCCGTCAGCGCCGACGGGGGGCGTGAGCGCGGACGATCGGCCGGAACCGTGCCGGTTTGGGCGAGGACGGAGTGGGTGACCAGGACAACGAGCAGCAAGGAGCGGAGCGGCATGCAGGAACTACGCACCCAGTCGCGGCGGCCTTCCCATGGCCTGATCGTCTCTCCGGAACACTCTGGCCACGAAGTGAGGTCGCATGCACCCTTGTGTTGGCTGACACCGACCCTTCTGTTAGCTCACATCGACCTTTCTGTTGGCTGACATAGACCCCTCTGTTGGCTGACATAGACCCCTCTGTTGGCTGACATAGACCCCTCTGTTGGCTGACATAGACCCCTCTGTTGGCTGACATAAACCCTTCTGTGGGCTGACATAGACCCTTCTGTGGGCTGACATAGACCCTTCTGTGGGCTGACATAGACCTTTCTGTTGGCTAACAGACACCCTTCTGTGAGCTCACGCAGGCGTCTAAACTGGGCGTTTCCGGCACAAATGAGCTCATTTTTGAGAAAAGGAGGCTGAAGCCGCCCTTTGTTGCGACTGGAGGCCGGGTTGTTGAGATTTCAGGGGCCAGCCGTCTGCGGCGGGAATTCGGCTCAGGTCCAGTTTTACCGTCAGCGCTTCTCCGTGTCCTAAAGCACCACCGCGCGGACAATCGGCCAGAACCGTGCTTGGTTGACGATTTTTGACGGGTTTCGTAGGTGTTGGCGAACGCCACCTCTCCGCCAAGCCTCCCGATCCCCACGCTCCGCAATTCCCAAGGATCGGCTTTCAAGCAAGCTATGTAAGTTCGTCAAACCAAACGTCGTGCTCGCGCCGGGGCACTCCTCAGTTATGAATCCGAAACGCCGGACGAGGTCGTTGGTGTCGATCAACCACCCTTGTGTCTGCGCCCAAGTGAAGAGCTGAACGGCTTGGCTGGGGAGCCGGCGTTCATCGCCTCCGCTTGTGCTAGAGCCATCGCGGAGGTGATCCGCAAGGGGGCTGGTTTCGCGGCGGGCTTGTTCGAGGGGGGGGGGTCTTGTCCATCGGTGGTAACATAGCGCAGATCGAGCTGAGGAGAAAAGGATAAGAGCCTGGGGGCGGCGGTCGCTAGCGGCATTTGCGTGGCCGCATATCCGAGGGTGCTGCGGAAGATAAGGGGTGTTATGGCATCGAAAGTTTCTGAGCGATCCAGCGGCTTCAGAAAGAGGGTGCCGGGCTTCGCAAAGCCTTTGCCTTCCAAGCCGCCACTAGCGGAGAAAGCACATGATTTCTTAAACGAAAAAGAACATTTGCAGATCGTGTTCAGGCTCCTGACTGTAATTGATTAAACTGGACAACATCCATGACCGTCCCCGAACCAGACCGAGAAGACCTAGAGGCGGATTTTGATGACTCGTTTTCTAGTTATGAAGAACAGGAAGAATTCATCCAACGAATAGATAAAGAGCATTCACTGGCGAAACGGATCGAAGATGACGCGGAGAGCAGGTGGCTTGCTGACATGGACGTCATCCATGAATCTGATTTCATTCTGCCGTCTGCCGCCAGTTACGGCTTGTTTGCCAACTGGGAACTGCATCCAGACGGCAAGCATTTGTATGGTTATCGTCTTGAAGGCTTTGGCGGCTTTAATGGCGAAGAAAGCACTCCGGCGGGCAATGGCGTGTATTTGTCCATGCGGCCTTTCGATACCGCTGGCGGCGACCGAGTCCATGCACGTCATGCCCTTCTTCCACCCCGGCATTCGTTGCTGGTAGTCAACGAGCCTGTGTATTTTGAGAGCGACCCGGCGCTGGTCTTTCAAGACATTCGACTGGATGATTCCGTATGGTTGAAGTTGTGCAAAGTTGCGGCCCATCGCTCCAGCAGGCTTCGCCAGGAAAAATGGACCCCCCTGCTATTTGGAGACATGCTGACGGCGCTGCTTTGTGAAGCTGGTTATGACTCCGTCTATTTTCAGTCATCTGGGAAGCCGTGGATCGTGCTGTTGATGCCGGGAAGGCCCTTGGCGGCACAAAACCCGATACAGAATGACCCGCCCCCGAAGGCTCCACAATCTGCTCCACAATCGGCACAACCAATCCATATGGAAGTGGACGTTTCATTTAAGAGCCGTAAGACGATCGAGATTGACCTGCCGTTCACTTCTCGACGGGACGCTATATGGAGCAGAAGCATTTTAGAGGAAGAAGAACCTCCTGAATGGCCCGGCGGCAGAGAGACCGAGATCGACAGAGAAATCCGAGTCTCGACTGCTGTATTGAGGTTATTCTTCATGCAGGACGTTCTGGATGGGAACGCCGTTCCCTTCGCAGAGTTGAAATGCCGTCCAGATGTTTTAAAATGGAGTCAGCTAGCCAAAACGCACCAAGGTGCCTTCGAAATCGAGAGGTGCGGCTTTCGTGCAAACAAGCAGGTGTCATCTGACTTGGCATTGATGCCTTCAATCAAGATAGATTCTGAGTTTTTGACAATCGGCCCTCTGAAGATCGGGCGATGGGACTTCGAAGATGCTGAATGGGATGAGAGCTATGATCTCCAGTGGATTTGGGCTGGCGAATGGCTCCCTTTTCATCCGTCCGCCATCTGCGATCCGTCGCGTGGATTAGAATTTGGGGAATGGCAGAAGCTCATTGGTGAAGCCGACTACATCCGGCTTCACACCACCCATCCTCAGGCGACGTGTCACACGAAGGTCGCGGCACTTGTTTCTCCCGATAACGAGATTTTCATCGAGTGGCTTTTGATGCTGCCAGATGAGCACCTGCGAAACTTGGGTCTATTGGCTGCAACACTTGAGTGGATTGAACGTGAGAGGAAGTTGAGCAGGATTTGATCGTTTGATGCAGCTTACAGATGGCAGCGCTTGTGCGGGCAAGTGGTTTTGCAATGGCCGGATTACGTTGCTTGTAACATCAATCGGCTCAGGAGTTGACGTGGGCGTTGGTGCCAAAAATTACAGTCGAGAACCAAAATCAAACAGCTCTTCGCGCGGCTGATGGCTGTATTCAAAGTGGCGTTGCCCTGTGGGATGGTGCTATCCGTTAAGAAGGGATTTCTCCCACAATCGGTGGCGCAAAAAATCACGGTATCCCACTCCTGCCCTTGAGCCGCATTCACTGTCATCACCCGATCACTCAGGTGAGGACCAACAATTTCTCGAATCCGCCTGACTTGGTTTGTATAAGGTGCAAGAGCCGCGTATTCGCCGTGCCGAACCCGCACCTGAGCAAGAACAGCCTGGGCCTGAGCCTCGGATGTCCAATTATCAGTTTCCGAGCGTGGTGCATGAACCACTTGAATCTGGAGATCGCCATTCTGGTTTGCTGCAGTGAGGTGAATTCCATCCGCATCGTACACCAACTCACCGAGTAACTGCGCCAGATTGGGGCCGAAACGATAGCTGACGGTCAGTGTCCGCTTGACGATGATTTGAAATGGTGGTGGCCGCTGTGGGTGGCCGCCCAGGTGATAGAGCAGCCTGGCAGGATCATTACGATTAATCAACGCCAGCTCCGCAAATGGAGCTGATCTTGCCCATAAAAGGCAAGGTTGGAGAGCTTGGGTCTGAAGCTGAGGAGGGTTGACCTCGCAGACGGGAGGAAGCTGGCGGTCATCGCCCAGCATCGCTACCGGCACGTTGCCACGGAACAAAGTCAGAGCTTTGATCAGCGGGGTGTAGGCAGCTTCATCGAGAAAGATCTGCGCCAGTGGCGGCCGGTTGCCAGCCCAATGGCCGATGTAATGATCCAAGGTCAATCCAATGACCTGCACTTGGCGCAGCCTGACCTCCAGTGTCATCTGTTCGAGTTGATGGATACGCTGCTGCGTTTGCGTCATCTGCCGCTCAACTTCAATCATGCCGAACACCTGAAAGTCCGCGTCTAGCTGCAAGGCATTCAACCGGGCTTGCGCCTGCGCCAAGAGTTCACTTGCACGACTAGATCGGTCTGTCGCGCCATAAGCGTCGTCTGTCACTTGTAGCAGGTGCGGCTCCAGTTGAAGATTCGTCCGCCGCTGGTAGCCGCTTAACGCCCGCTGTGAGTCGATCCACAGCGAATTTACTCGAAGACGCTCCCCCTTCCGTGCCTCCAAGTTGTGATGATGGCGCGTCCATTGTTCAGTGATCTCCTGGTTCGCGCCCGTCAAGCCGCCCAGCAAGCGGTTGAAAACAGCGGAAGACCTTGCCTGCAAGCGGGCAATCGCTTGTAAATCCTCATCAATCAGGCGATCAAGCTCCAACTTGGCGTGAAGGTTTGTGGCGTAATCACTGAGCATCTGGCTGATGACTTTCATTTCCTGCACTTCACTCAAGCAGACAAGGTATGACCGATGCCGTTCAAGCCTTCTCATCCGCGTATGCGCAGCTTCAAGAGCGACCTGGATGCCTCTAACTTCGCATTGCTCTGGATACTGAGCTGAAAATACATGACCAGGTGTGCCGAGGCGGATGAACCGGTCCAGAGTTACGCCTACTCCGCGACACGACTCAATCAAACCTGTCATCGCCAAATCCAACGCGTTGTTTGTGGGAGCCAGCACCATGACGGTGTTGTTAGCACGCACATGGGCCACCACCGCTGCCGCGAGCACTTTTTTCGTCTTGCCAGTGCCAGGTGGCCCCCAGACGAAACTAACTGGTTGGCCAAGGATTGCGGAAACCGCTGCCGTTTGCTGACCTGTGAGATTGAAGTTGGCAGGAGGTTGAAGGCCAGCCGGTTGCGCTGGCATCTGAAGCAGATTCCCGAAGTTGTGGAACCATTGCTCAACACGCGCCACGATGAACTTCATGTCACTTACAAGGACGATGCTATTCTGATGGGCGGTAACAAAGGCGGGCCAGGGGCCTGTGATCTTGATCAAGAGCACTTTAGTATCCGGGTCATATTCGACAGGCTTATAAAGAGCTGCATCTTGCAACTGACCGCCAATTCTGATGCGGACCTCATCCGCATTCCTCAACCCTTTGTTCAGTCGCAATTGCCAAACGTCTTCTCCGATATGCACTTTGGCCGCCACATGATGCTCGATGACCCCTTTGTTGCTCTGGCCAAGAAAGTCCCAGTATGCTTGGGCGGCATCAATGCAGAGTTCGTTGAGTGGCATGCGGGTTTGAGTTGGTAAAGCGGCCACACGCTCGTTCAAACGTGCCTGAAAGTAGCCTGACGCAGGCAGGAAAGCGTGGCAAGAGCCTTGTCCGTATCAAAAAAGGAGAGTGCCTGCGCCACTTCTGGCGTTCCGGGCCGCTGAGTGCAAAGAAACCTCCAAACCGCGCCCCACTCCATCAGCACTGGAAAACACCCGCATTCATGCGATAGACGCTTACCACCATGGAAACCGCCGCCCCATTGCCAACACCCCGCCTGCCGACGTGGCAGGAAGCAGCCGCGCTCAACTCCAAACGCTCCTCTCGCACCTCCGAGGAAGCCAACGCCCAAGCGGACCACCTGCGGCGGATGAGAATGCTCGAATCGCAGAAGCACGCCGCCGCGATAAGACGCTCTTGATCGACTGGGCACGCAACGCCGGGCCTCCTGCGCGTCGAGCCTCGAGTGGCCCGGGAAGAAGTTCCTTCCCCCCCAGAGATGCGCGAATCCGCCGCCCACGGCCAGCCCCTCTTCGCCTCCTCTCGTCTTCTGACCTTTGCTCCGCAGCTCGACCTGCGTTATACTCCCACCACCGATGGACAAGACTCCTCAGAAGCCCGCCGCGCCCGCTCCACCCCCCTCGAAGACCACCTCGGCGGAAGCCTTGGCACAAACGCTTCGAATCCACGGCAACTCTCCGCCAAGACCGTTCAGCTCCTCACTTGGGCGCAGAAAAGCGGCTGGCTGATAGATTCCGACGATGGACAAGACCCCGCTACCCTCGAAACCCGCCGCCAAGCCAGTCACCCGCTTGACCCGTCAGCAGATTCAAGCCCAAGCGGTGCGCAACGGCTCCCCGCTACGCCCGAGGGTATGCTTCCGTGGGCCAAAGAAAACGGCTGGCTGATCAGCGCTCGCTACTGAAAAAGCTATCCTCTCTTGTTTGTGACGGGCCGACATAACCGGACACCGCGGCTACGCGCTTTCAATCGAAGAAATTCCGTCGAATTCTCGGCTCCTCAACCAAGGCCTTGCTGAGCGTTTGGCCGAGAGGATGCGGCAGTACGCGGCGGTGGGGAATCGCGAGGGGGCGGATCGTCAGCAGCGTGCCTGCGGCGCGGCGGACCAGTTCGGGGCCGTCGATGCCTTGCTCCCACAGGGTCTTCACGATGACCACGAGGGCCACGGCGGTGCTGCGGGAGCGCCCGGCCCAGCACTGGACGAGCAGCGGTTCGCGCCCGCTCTGTGCCACGAAACGCAGGATGCCCTGCAAGTGCGCGGACTTTGGTCCGTGGCCGTGCGTGCCCTCTGGCGTGAAGACATCCTCAAACACCACCGCATGCGCTTTCCGCGCCTGGGTGAGCATTGCCTCCGCGTGGTGGGGCTCGCGGATGCTAACGACATGCCAGCGCCCCGGATCGGCCGCGAGGAATTCCTCAACCTCCCCATGATGACAGATCACAAGCTCGCGCTGAAGGCATTCGATGAACATGCGTGGAGAGGTAGCACAGCGGCTGCGGCTTGTCACACCGCAGCCTTGGCGAGCGGGGGCGCGGCCTGACGCATGTGGACGAGCGCGGGAAGGGCCTTGTCCTTGTCGAAGAAGGCGAGCGCCGCCGCCCGGCTCATGGTCTGCAAGGGGCAAAGGGCATGGAGCATGGAGCATGGAGCATGGGGAGGCCATGAGTTGCACCGCAAGAGCTTGGGAGAACGCGAGAGGTCTGAATCGGAATGCCTTTCTCTGCGGCTTTCCTGCCTCTTGCGGTGCAAAAATCTGGGAGCCTGTCTTTGAACCGCTGATAGGACGCTCACAGAACGCTCACAGAACGCCAATTCCCAAGCATCAACGGTTTGAGCCACAAGCAGATCTTCCGAAGGGAGAGGCAATCGGTGGGTTCTCTGAATCTGTGGGAGAAATGGGTTTTGGGTAAGCCTCAAAGGCCAAGCATTTCACACCGCGAGAGAATGGAAAGCCGCAGAGGCCAGAGGTCGGATTCGAAATGCCTTTCTTTGCGGCTTTTCTGCCTCTTGCGGTGCTCTCTCTGGTCCAGAGGGCTTGAGCCAATCAGCTCGCAAGACCTGCGAAGGGATTGATCACTTTCACTCCGCCGTAGTCCTGGCCATCATTCAGGTCCTCCGAATACACCACGGTGCAGGCGGCAAGCCGTGCGGCGGCGAGGATGAGCGCGTCGTAGTAGCTCACTTGAAATCGGTGACAAATCTCAAGCGCGAGATTCACATGGTCAGGAGTGACGGACTCGACCTTCAATTGCATCCATTTGGCAATCCATTGAGAGGCTTCTTCACCGCTGAGTGGATCGGTGCGGCGCTTGCTGGTAACCACGTTGTAGAACTCCCCCAAGACCTGGGTGGACAAGATTGGACGGACGCGCTCGATCATATCTCGGGCGACAGTCGCTTTGCTCACATTGGCTCCTTCAGTTTCGATGGCATAGATGAGCACGTTGCTGTCGGCAAAAGCTCTAACGCTCATTGCGCTCCTCCCTTGAGGGCATGTCTCCGAGACGGAAGTGGGAGGAGTGCTTCAACAGTGCGGTGGTATTGGCATCCCAGAAGGTATCTTTTGGTTTGGGGCCGGTAGTGGAACTCTGCGAGGAGGGCAGGATGCGGGCGATGATGCGCTCGTCCTGCGTGACTTGCACCTCTTCATCAGAGGCGAGCCAACGAAGGATCTGCGCCCACTGCTGCGGCACTTGCTGAATGGTGGCGGTCTTCATGGTGTGAAGTTTACCTTTAATGAGGTGCTGATGGCAACTGGTTCTTCTGTCACCGGGCAGGTGGCAAAGCGGCGTGGCTGGGCGTAGAACCTAGCCCCCGCGCTTTCCATGCGGCGAGATTGCTGAGATAGTGCTCCAGGTCTGGCACCACCAATGGCTGGGTAATGCCACGCTCGCCGAGCAGGTGCTGGAACTCAGCCTTGCCCATGCCTGCCATCCGACACGCCGAGGCACCCGACAAGATACCGTCTGAGAACAGTGCCGCCGCGAGACGGCGAAGCAATTCCTGCTCCAGATCACGCGGTGGGATGCGGACACCGATCAAGGACTCCGCTGGCAGGGTGAGGGTCATGGCTTGCATCAGGTGAAGTTAACCGTGCGAGTGACGGATGCCAGACCCAATCTGCGCCAGCCAGTGTCACTCTGAGTGATCTCGTGCCGCAGGTTCTCGGGTGGCCAGCGAAACTACTGAGTCGGACGCACGCGGACAAAAGCAATGCACGTGCTGACAACGCCACCGCCGGGTGGGACTGACAGACCCAGGCAGTGGACGGTGCCGGGCGGGGAGAGGAGGGCATCGCCACGCCATTCCTCAAACTCGTGTTTCGCGCCGGGGTAGCGTTCCTTGCCGCTGGCGGCGATTTTGAGGGTCTCCTCCAGGCCGGGTTCGATGGGTTGGGCGATGGAGTGCTTGAGATGGATGAACAGCAAGGCGACGCCGGGGGATTCCTCGGCCACACACTAATGCGGAGAGAGCAGGGGAGTGGTTCACAAACCATCCAGCGGTCCCAATCCCCTATGAGCGGCGTCGAAACTACAGCTCGTCATCCTCACGGCTGAACATGCGCTGGAGGAGGTTTTTCTTCTTGGGCGGAGCCGGCGGTGCGGAGGGGACGACTTTCTGCGGGAAGCGCTGGGCGGCTTCGCTGCCGACCTTGGTGCGGAGGTCTTCGTTGAGAGAGGTGTTGCGCACGCCGATGTCATCGCTGACGACCTGCGGCTGGATGAAGACGATGAGTTCTTTGCGGATGGTGTTGTCGGTGTCGGTGCGGAAGAGTTTTCCAAGGCCGGGAATGCGGCCAAGGACGGGCATGCCCTGTTTGTCACGAGTTTTTTCTTCGGAGATGAGGCCGCCGAGGACGATGGTGTTGCGGTCTGGGACGGTGACGGTGGTGACGAGTTGCTCCGTGCCGATGATGGGCACCTCGTTGGGCTGCACGAGCTGGGTGCCAACGACGGTATCGTTGACCTGCGCGATGGTGAGGGTGACTTCGCCGTCGGAATTGATGAGGGGAACCACTTCGAGCTTCAGCACGACGTCGCGATACTCAATGGTGGTGGTGGTGTTGCCTTGGGCGGCGTTGTTGTTGGCAAAGACGGTCTGCTGGGAAGGGACGGGGATCTGACGACCGGAGGTGATGACGGCCTTTTTGTTGTTCAAGGCGAAGACCGAGGGCCGAGAGAGGATTTTGAAGTTGTTGTTCGTCTCCAGGGCGGTGACAAAAATTTCCAGGCTGTCGCCGACAGCGCCGTAGAGGTTTAAACCGCTGGCAGGCCCAAAAGGCGTGGTGATGAAGTTGTTCCGCAGGTCGTTGATGGCTCTTCCGGCTCCATTGACGCCGCCGAGCATGTCGTTGCGACTGGTGAAGCCGCTGGCGCTGAAGTTGGTGCCGTCCCCGGCGCGGCTGAGGCCAGAGACATAATCAATGCCGGAGGTGATGCCATCACTGAGGGTAAGCTGACCGATGACGGTGGCGAGATAGACTTGGGCGGGCTTGCGATCGAGCTTGTCGAGGAGACCGGTGGCCTTGTCGATGGACTCCTTCGGGCCGATGACGAGGATGCAGTTGGCCATGGGATCAGCGATGACGCGGGTCTTGCCGACGAGCACGGAGACGGGGGCATTGTCCTCGCTCGGGCCGGAGATGACGTCGGCGCGTGAGCCGAGGCCACTGCTGGTGGTCGCGGTGGCGGTGTCTGATGAGGCGGCAGCGGTGCTGCCGACGGTGCCGCCACGGCTGCCCTGGGTGTTACGACCGCCGAGGAGCTGGCTGCTGTTGCTGGCGAGTGCCTGCTGGCGCTGCTGCTGCACGGTGCCGCCACCGGGAAGCTGAGTGGTGCCGGTGTTGGGATCTTGGAGCAGATCGACGACCGCGCTGAGGACATCGAGCGCGGCGGCGTATTTGAGTTTGCGCTCAAACGGCTCAGCCACTTCGAGAGGCTTGTCGAATTCAGCGATGAGGCTGGCGACGTAGGTGTAGTCTGCCGGGGCAGCGACGACGAGGATTTGGTTCAAGCGGGTGTCCGCGACGACTTGAGCGCTGGGCTGCGGAGCCTGGGTGTTTTGCGGGGAGTTGTTACCACTGCTGCCAGAGGGCGTGGGTGGGCGCTGGTTGTTATCGTTGTTGTTGCCACCACGGCCATCGCTGCCCGGAGTGCCACGAATCGTGTTCACCCCTTTGGTTTCCTTTTCCTGGGCCTGGGCGGTCAGGGTGGCCTGGATGATCTGGGCGATGGTCGCGGCATCGCCGTAGGTGATGGGGATGAATTTGGTGACCAGGGAGGAGCCGGTGTCTCCCACATCGACGGTGTCGCGGATGCTGATGAGCTGCTTCACGACGGTGGCGCTTTCCGTGATGAGCAGCCCAGGCGGCGTGGTGACGGCGGTGATGCGGCCATAGGCA
>JBIKYB010000354.1:0-5166 GCA_044355475.1 Prosthecobacter sp. | reverse complement strand
TCGGTGAGCGGAGAAAGCTGGATCGACGAACTGCGTGATCTCGCGAGGCATCCAAAGGTCTGCGCCATCGGCGAGATCGGTCTCGATTACTTTCATGCGCCTCCGGAAGCGTTCACACTTGAAGAATGGAAGGCGCATCAGGCCAAGGTGCTTAAAGCGCAGCTTGAACTCGCTGTGGAACTCAAACAGAACGTCATTCTGCACAATCGCGAAAGCTGGGACGATCTGACTGCACTTGTGCTGCCTTTCAGTGACCGGCTGCGCGGTGTGTTTCACTGCTTCACCGGCACGATGGAGCAGGCGGCACCGCTGCTGAAGCTCGGCCATCTCATTTCCTTCACAGGCATCGTCAGCTTCAAAAACGCTGGAGTCATCGCCGAAACGGCCCGTGTGGTCCCTGCGGACGGCTACATGCTCGAAACCGACGCGCCTTACCTCGCGCCCGTGCCGCATCGTGGCAAACGCTGCGAGCCTGCCTATGTCGCGGACACAGCGCGTGCCATCGCCACGCTGCGCGGCGAAACGGTTGAACAGGTGGCGGCGGACACGACACGCAACGCACTTGCTTTCTTCCGTGGCTGGGATTGATCTCCGCCGAAAGCATTTCAGAGTCACCCACGTTCACTGCCACAACCATGAAACTGACCGCCCTCCTCGCATCCACGCTGTTTGCCGCCTCAATGACCAGCGCCGCTGAATTCACCGTCGAAAAAACTGCCACCGGAGGCGCTGTCGTGAAGGTGGACGGCCAGGTCTTTGCCGAATACGTCGTCGATCAGGCCAACAAGCCCTACCTCTGGCCGATTTACGGCCCCACGGGCAAGTCGATGACGCGCTCGTATCCGATGAAAAACGTCGAAGGCGAAAAACAGGATCATCCGCACCATCGCGGCCTGAATTTCGGCCATGAAAGCATCGGTGGCTACGACACCTGGGCGGAAGCGGCCTCTTTTGGCAAAAGCCCCAAAACAAGCGAGCGCGTGAAACACCTCGGTGCCATCAAACACCGTGAGTTCAAGGAGCTGAAAGGCGGCCAGAGCGGTGTGATCTACGCCTTGTCTGATTATGTCGATCCAGAAGGCAAGGTCATCATCACCGAGGAGCGCTCACTGACTTTCCATGCGGATGGCGAAACCCGCACAATTGACGTGGACATCGATCTGGTCGCCTCCCAAGGAGCCGTGACCGTGGACGACAAAAAAGACTCCGGCCTGAGCATCCGCGTGCCGCACAGCATGTCCGTCGATGCCAAAGAAGGCGGCAAGATCATCAACAGCGAAGGCAACCAGGATGCAGATAGCTGGGGCAAACGCGCCAAGTGGTGTGATTTCCACGGTCCGGTCGAAGGCGAGCACCTCGGCATCGCCATGCTGAATCATCCCAGCAGCTTCCGTCACCCCACCCCCTGGCATGCCCGCACCTACGGCCTGTTCACCGCCAATCCCTTCGGCCTCGTTGGCTTGAAAGTTCAGGAGGAAAGCGGTGCCTTGGAATTGAAAGAGGGCGAGCGCATCAAGCTCCGCCACCGCTTCATCTTCCACAAAGGCGACGAAAAAGCCGGGAAGATCGCCGAGGCCTATGAAGCCTACGCGAAAGAGACACGCTAAACCCGAACGCCCCTTTGCCACTTGCTGGAAGCTGGTGGACGCGGACAGGATGCTGCGGACTTGGAAGTCCGCAGCGCGTTTGGCACCAGACTTGAAAGTACGGGCTACGGCTCATTTCACATCGCGCCAGAGCCAGCGAAGGGCTTCGGGAAGATTGGGGGCCATGCCTTTGCTGCCGTGGTAGCACTGGGTCCAGTCAATGCGGAAGTCGTAATTCATGTACTTCAGTGAGGCTGCCATCATCTTGTTGGCGAGCGGCCAGTTGCCGAACTTGTTGTCGAGGTCGTTTTCGCCATCGAGCAGATAGACGCGGATGGGTTTGCGCTCGGTGATGCGCACGAGATACGGGTAGTGGTTGCCGCCGCGAATATCGACGAAGGTGCCGACCCAGCAGAGCACCTTGCGGAACTTGTCCGACCGCTCCCAAGCGACCGTGAAGGAGCAGATGCCGCCAGAGGAGCCACCGGCGATGGCCCAGGCCTCGGGCCGCGGGCGGAACTTGGTCTGATAGCGCTTTTCGACTTCGGGCAGGATTTCGTCGATGAGGAAGCGGGCGTAGGCGTCGCCGAGCGAGTCGTATTCGAGGCTGCGGTTCCCGGCTTTGTCTCCACGCTTCTGCTTGGGCTTGCGACCGGGGTCGATGAAGACGCCGACGGTGCGCGGCATCTCCTTTTTGTGGATGAGATTGTCGAAGACGACGGAAGCGCGCATGGGGCCGGTGGGATCGACATGACGTGAGCCGTCCTGCCAGACCATGAGGCAGGTTTCCTCGCCGGGTTTGAAGTCTGGGGGCAAGTAAACGGTGACATCGCGCAGGGTTTCGGGGAAGACTTGGCTCGTGGTCCATTCAAACTTCTCAAGCCTGCCCTGCGGCACGCCTGGCTGCGGCTGGCTGTCGGCGGTGTAATCAAAATGCTCCACATGGACGTTGCCCGCGAGGCGCGGCATGCCTTCGGATTCGACGCGGTAGCCGAACTCGGTGAAGTTCGGCATGTCGGCGACGAGCACTTGAAGGCCATCCTCACCGAGCGCGATCATCTCGCCAATCAGGGTGCCGTCTTGCTGCACGACGCGGGCGGGTTTGGGATCGATGACGGCCCAGGCGACGGTGGTGGCCTCAATCTTCGCGCCGGCCCGGCTCTGGGTGAGATTGTTCAGGCCAAAGAGGCGCACGACTTTGTCATGCAGCGCTTTTTCCTCCGCAGGCTGGGATGCGGTCATCAACGCGGCCGCAATCTGGCGCGGTGTGATGGGCGGCTGCGCTGCCGCTTTGTTCTGGGCCTGGCCGAAGCTAGCGGAGAGAAGAAAAAGCGGGAGGAGGGCGGCGCGCATGTGCTCTTTCTAACGGCGCATGCACGGCGGAATATCGCCCGATTTCCCTGCGGTGCGGATTTACAGGGACGCGGTGGTGAAGGGCTTCGCGCCCTCTGGCAGACCGGCGGTGCGCAGGCGGGCCTCGATGCCCTCCATCATGGCGCGGACGTGCCTCCACTTGGTGCGGTCGCGCATCAGCTGCATGCTGCGCTCAAACGATCCCCACTGGATGACCTCGATGTCCACATGGCGCACGCCCCAGTGGTTCATCATGGACTGACTGGGCTTGTAGAGATCAATGGTGCCGGTGCCGACGAGGGCGCTGCCGTAATCATCGACCTCATAAACAACGCCCGGCTGCCCGGCGATGCGGAATTTCGTACCCACCGGGAAGCGCGACCAGTCAGCGGCGGCGCTGCGCACGTTGCCGAACTTCAAATTCGTGCCGATGGCGTTCTTCACACCGTAGACGATGTGGTCGCTCTCATCATGCGTGTAGGCAGTGGTGCGAACACGCATCTGAGAATTGTGATGCGTATTTAAGGCGACCAAAAGCGGAGGCTTGGGAGCTTGGAACACAAAAGTGTAGCCATTGATCTCGCTGGGGCGAAACGGGATGCTCTTCGAGAGAGCTTTGCGCACCTCGTATTCTTTACCTGCCTGGAGAGGAACGGCTTTTTTGTGCCGCATTTCCTTCCAGTAGCTGAGGAGCGGCTGCTTCGGCAAGGCGCAGGAAGAAAGAGTGGCCGCCAGGGCGACACACAGGCCAGTGGTCATCAAAGGTGAGTTGTACATGGCTGGATATTTTTTTGAATTACGGAAAAAATATCTCAAATTACAATTATACTCAATATAAAATATATAATTTACATAATTTTAAAGGATTGATCAGTGTAAATCTCCCTGGCCACTGCATGCCGAGGCGCGGCGTTGGCAAAGGGGTCGGGCGCTCTGGTCCGCTGTGACGGACGGTGCTGCTATGACTGCCCTTGCTCTTCCCAGAGCTTCCGCCAGTGCTCCAGGCGCTCTTTTACACGGGCTTCTAGCCCATTTGCGGTAGGATCGTAATATTGTTTGCCGCCTTCCAGGCAGCGCTGGGGGACAAACCCCCCCTCGTAGTTGTGCGGGTAGAGGTAGCCGTCCCCGTGACCGAACTCCTTCGCGGCTTTCTTGTGATGCGCGTCCCGCAGGTGCTTTGGCACCGGCAGGGTGCGTCCGTTTTTCACGTCTTCTAAGGCGGCGTCGATGGCGGTGTAGGCGCGGTTGCTCTTGGGCGCAGTGGCGTTGTAAATCGTCGCGTGGGCTAGGATGATGCGCGCCTCGGGCATGCCGATGAATTCAACCGCCTGCTGCGCTGCCACAGCAACGCGCAATGCGTTACTGTCGGCCATGCCCACATCTTCGCTGGCGGCGATGACGATGCGTCGCGCGATGAAGCGGATGTCTTCTCCGGCGTAGAGCATTTTCGCCAGCCAGTAGAGCGCCGCGTCAGGATCGGACGCACGCATGCTTTTGATGAAGGCGCTGATCGTGTCGTAATGCGCATCGCCATCGCCATCGTAAACGACGGTCTTTTGCTGCACCGATTCCTCCGCAGCGGCCAGCGTGATGACGATTTCGCCCGCCGCGTCCGGCTGCGTGGAGAGCACGGCCAGTTCGAGCGCGTTCAGGCAGCGTCGCGCATCGCCATCGGCCACGGTGGCGAGATGATGACGCGCATCGGGCTCAATCCGCGCCTGCATGCCGCCCAAACCGCGTTCCACATCGCTCAACGCTCGATCCATGAGCGATTCGAGGTCGGCGATGCCCAGCGGCTCCAGCGTGAATACCTGCGAGCGGCTTACAAGCGGGCTGTTGACATAAAAAAACGGGTTGTGCGTGGTCGCGCCGATGAAACGCAGGGTTCCACGCTCCACATGGGGCAGTAGCACGTCCTGCTGCGCCTTGTTGAAGCGATGGATCTCATCTACAAACAAGATCGTCGTTTTGTGGTAGAGCCGCTGATGATGCCCGGCGTTCTCCGCCTCCTTGCGTATGTCCGCCACGCTGCTTTCCACGCCGCTGAGTGCGACGAAGCGCGATTTCGTCTCCTGCGAAATGATGTTTGCCAGAGTTGTCTTGCCCACGCCCGGTGGGCCGTAGAGGATGATCGAGGAAAAGCGGTCCGCCTGCACCGCCCGGCGTAGCAATTTGCCCTCGGCCAGGATGTGCTGTTGCCCGACGTACTCATCAAGCGTGCGCGGTC
>JBIKYB010000093.1:0-16829 GCA_044355475.1 Prosthecobacter sp. | reverse complement strand
CAATTCGAGCATGACGCCTGCGGCGTCGGCTTTGTCTGTCACATGAAGGGGAAGAAATCGCACTCCATCGTCGCCAATGCGTTGCAGATCCTCGAGAACCTCGATCACCGTGGTGCCTGTGTGGAAGAAAACACCGGCGATGGCGCGGGCATTCTGCTCCAGGTGCCGCATAAGTTTCTCGTGAAAAAGGCCAAGGAGGCTGGTTTTGAGCTTCCGGCGGCCGGTCAGTATGGCGTGGCGAATGTGTTCACCACTCGCGGTGGCGATTCGTGGGCGAAGGCGAAGGAAACTTTTGAAAAGGTCGCGGCGGCGGAAGGCATGCCGGTGATCGGCTGGCGTGAGCTGCCAGTGGATAACTCGACGCTGGGCAAATCGGCCAAGGCGAGCGAGCCGCTGGTGCGCCAGGTGTTTGTGCAGCGCCATGCAGCGGCGCTGGATGATCTTTCCTTTGAGCGGAAGCTCTACGTGCTGCGCAAAGTGGCTCACAACGCCATCCGCGTGCCCAAGTTGGACACGGTGTGGTATGCGCCGAGCTTTTCCTGCCGCACGCTGGTCTATAAAGGCATGCTCACGCCGATGCAGGTGGGCGGCTACTTCCTCGATCTGAGCGATGCAGATATGGAGTCGGCGTTGGCGCTGGTTCACAGCCGTTTCTCGACGAATACCTTCCCGAACTGGGAGCGGTCGCACCCCTACCGCTACATTGCCCACAATGGCGAAATCAACACGCTGCGTGGGAACATTAGCTGGATGCTGGCCCGTCAGTCGCTGTTCGCATCGGAGCTGTTTGGTGATGACATCAACAAGATCAAGCCAGTCATCAATGTGGATGGCTCGGACTCGACCATCTTTGACAATGCGCTGGAACTGCTCGTGCTGAGCGGACGCAGCCTGCCACATGCGATGATGATGATGATTCCTGAGCCGTGGAGCGGTCATGAGTCGATGAGCGAGGCGAAAAAGGCCTTCTACGAATATCATTCCTGCCTCATGGAGCCGTGGGATGGTCCTGCGTCCGTGGCGTTCACCGATGGCACGATGATGGGAGCTACGTTGGATCGTAATGGCCTGCGTCCTTCCCGTTATTATGTGACGCATGACGATCTGGTCATCATGGGCTCGGAAGCGGGCGTGCTACCGGTCGATCCAGCCAATGTGAAGCTCAAAGGCCGTTTGCAGCCGGGGAAAATGTTCATCGTGAACATGGAAGAAGGACGCATCGTGCCGGACGACGAGATCAAAGAGAAGATCGCCGCAGAGAAGCCTTACCGTGAGTGGCTCGACAAGAACCTCGTGAAGCTGGCGGACATCGCCGAAGGTGCTCCTGCGCCGCTGCCGGACCATGAGACGATGCTGAAGCGCCAGCAGGCCTTTGGTTACACCTGGGAAGACCTGCGCATGTTGATGACACCGATGGCCCGCGATGGCGTGGAGGCGATTGGCTCGATGGGAACAGACATCCCCATCGCCGTGCTCTCCAACAAGGCCAAGCTGCTCTACGATTACTTCAAGCAGCTCTTCGCCCAGGTCACGAATCCGCCGATCGACTGCATCCGCGAGGAAATCGTCACGTCGCCCATCACGACCATCGGTCGCGAAGGCAACCTGCTCGATCCGAAGCCGGAAAGCTGCCATTTGATCGAACTGAAGACGCCAATCCTCAGTAACGAGGAGCTGGCGAAGCTCAAAGCCATCGCCAGCGGCGAATTTGCCTCCGCAACGCTCGACATCACCTTTGATCCGAAATTGGGCGAAAAAGGCCTCGAAGCCGCGATGGACGCGATTTGCGCCCAGGCAGACGATTTGATCAAAAAAGGCCGCAACATCCTCATTTTGACGGATCGCGGCATTTCGGTCGAAAAGGCTCCGATCCCGGCTTTGCTGGCTGTGGGCGGTCTGCATCATCATTTGATCCGCCAAGGCACCCGCACGCAGTGCGACATCGTGCTGGAATCCGGCGAACCGCGTGAAGTGCACCACTTCTGCACGCTGATCGGTTACGGCTGCGGAGCGATCAATCCTTACCTCGCCTTTGAAACGCTCGACGACATGATCCGCCAGGGTCTGCTCGTTAATGTCGATCACAAGAAGGCGGTTTATAACTTCATCAAAGCTGCGACGAAGGGCGTCATCAAGGTGGCGTCGAAGATCGGCATCAGCACGATGCAGAGCTATCGCGGTGCGCAGATCTTTGAAGCTGTGGGCCTCTGCAAGAGCGTGGTGGAAAAATACTTCACCTGGACCGCCACCCGTGTGGAAGGCAGCGACATCAAAGTGATCGCCGAGGAGTGCATCCAGCGTCATCAGCGCGGCTTCCCGGATCGCGATTCGCAGGTGCATGCGCTCGATGTGGGCGGTGACTACCAGTGGCGTAAAGAAGGTGAAGCTCACCTCTTCAACCCGCTAACGATCCACACGCTGCAAAAAGCCGTCCGCACGGGTAACTACGAGACCTTCAAGCAATACTCCTCGCTGGTGAACACGCAGGTGAAGCAGATCTACACGCTGCGTGGCCTGTTGGACTTCAAGGCGCAGACTTCCGTGCCGCTCGACGAAGTCGAAAGCGTGGAAAGCATCATGAAGCGCTTCAAAACCGGCGCGATGAGCTACGGCTCCATCTCCAGCGAAGCGCATGAGTCCCTCGCCATCGCCATGAACCGCATCGGCGGCAAATCGAACACCGGTGAAGGTGGCGAAGACCCCGAGCGCTACACTTGGACCAATGAGAAGGGCGATTCGAAGAACTCCGCGATCAAGCAGGTTGCCTCGGGCCGCTTTGGCGTCACCAGCCTCTATTTGAGCCAGGCGAAGGAAATCCAGATCAAGATGGCCCAGGGTGCAAAGCCCGGTGAAGGCGGCCAGCTTCCTGGCGGCAAGGTGTATCCTTGGATCGCGAAGGTGCGTCACTCGACGCCGGGCGTGGGCCTCATCTCGCCGCCTCCGCATCATGACATCTACTCCATCGAGGACTTGGCTCAGCTCATCCACGACCTGAAGAACGCGAACCGCGCCGCACGCATCAGCGTGAAGCTCGTTTCCGAAGTCGGCGTCGGCACCATCGCCGCAGGCGTGGCGAAGGCGCACTCGGATGTCGTGCTCATCTCCGGTTATGATGGCGGCACCGGTGCCTCGCCACAGACCTCGGTGAAACACGCCGGTCTGCCGTGGGAACTCGGTCTCGCTGAAACGCACCAGACTTTGCTCCTCAACAACCTGCGCTCCAAGATCGTCGTCGAGGCCGATGGCCAGATGAAGACCGGCCGCGACATCGTCATCGCCGCGCTGCTCGGCGCTGAGGAGTTTGGCTTTGCCACCGCGCCGCTCGTCACCATGGGCTGCATCATGATGCGTGTGTGCCATCTGAATACCTGCCCAGTCGGCGTCGCCACGCAAAACCCCGAGCTCCGTGCGAAATTCAGCGGCGATCCCGAATACGCCGTGAACTTCATGAAGTTCATCGCCATGGAAGTGCGTGAGCTCATGGCGCAGCTCGGCTTCCGCAAGCTGGAGGACATGGTGGGCCGCACCGACATGCTCGAAGCACGTCACGCCGTCGATCATTGGAAAGCTCGTGGCATCGACCTCAGCAACCTGCTTTACAGCCCGAAAGTGGGCCCCGAAGTCGGCAAATTCTGCTCCGAGGCGCAGGACCACGGCATCGACAAGAGCCTGGACATCACCACGCTGCTGCCGCTTTGCAAAGACGCCATCGAGAAGGGCGAGAAGGTCAAGGCCACGCTCCCCATCCGCAACGTCAACCGCACCGTCGGCACCATCCTCGGCAACGAGATCACCAAGCGTCACTGGCAGGGCCTGCCGGACGACACCGTGCACCTGCACTTCCAGGGCAGTGCCGGTCAGAGCTTCGGGGCGTTCGTGCCGAAAGGCGTCACGCTCGAAATCGAAGGTGATACGAATGACTATATCGGCAAAGGCCTCAGCGGCGGACGCCTCCTCGTCTATCCACCTGCCGCCAGCACCTTTGCCGCCGAGGAAAACATCATCGCGGGCAACACCGCGCTGTATGGTGCCACCAGTGGCGAACTCTTCCTGCGCGGCATGGCCGGTGAACGCTTCGCCGTGCGTAACAGCGGCGTGGACACCGTCGTCGAAGGCGTGGGTGACCACGGCTGCGAATACATGACCGGTGGTCGCGTCGTCGTGCTCGGCACCACGGGCCGCAACTTCGCCGCAGGCATGTCCGGCGGTATCGCCTACGTGCTCGACGAGAAGGGCGACTTTGCCACCCGCTGCAACGCCGGCATGGTCGATCTGCTCAAGCTGGAGGACAAAGAGGAGATCGACAGCCTCTACGAACTCATCAAGAAGCACGCCGATCTCACCAAGAGCCAGAAGGCCTTCAAAGTCATCGCCCTCTGGGAGCAGAGCGTGCCGCAGTTCGTCAAAGTGCTGCCTCGCGACTACGCCCGCGTTTTGAAAGCCCTCAAGAAAGCCAAAGACGACGGCCTCGTCGGTGATGACGCCCTCATCGCCGCCTTTGAGAGCAACTCCAAGGACGCCGCCCGCGTGGGTGGGGGTTAAAATTTGGCCTTTTGAGATTCACCTTCACCGAGTAAACTCCCAACATGCTCACCAAGTACATCCAAGCTGCCATGCATGAGGCTCAATATGAGATCATGGAAGACGGCCGCTTTTTCGGCAGCATCCCCTCCCTTCAGGGGTGCTGGGCCGATGGGGATACCTTGGAGGCGTGTCGGGACGAGCTTGAGTCCGTGCTGGAAGACTGGATGGCCCTGAAACTGCGTTTCGGTGACACCATGCCCGTCGTCGGAGGCATTGACTTGAACTACAAACCCGAATCTGCCTATGCCGAAGCCTATTAGTTGGCGCGAAATGGTTCGCCGACTACGGCAAAGTGGTTACGAAGGCCCGTCCTCAGGAGGAAGCCATCCCCTCATGCGTCGCGGTGAAGAAACCATCCACATCCCGAATCCCCACGGCAAAGACATCGACTGGACCCTCATGAAACGAATCCTCAAGCAAGCCAAGATTGATCCCAAAGAGTGGGACAAGCTCGCTTAAAACTATCCTTCCTTCACTTTTCACCGCAAGACACACAGACATGGGAAAACCAACCGGCTTCATCGAATTCACCCGCGAACTCCCCGCTGACCGCGATCCGCTCGAGCGTATCAAGGACTGGAAGGAAATTCATCTTCACCTGCCCGAAGAAAACCTCAAAAAGCAGGGCGCACGCTGCATGGACTGCGGCATCCCGTTCTGCCACAGCGGCACCCTCATCAGCGGCATGGCCAGCGGTTGCCCGATCAACAACCTCATCCCCGAGTGGAATGATCTGATCTATCGCGGCCTCTGGAAGGAAGCGCTCGACCGCCTCCACAAGACCAACAACTTCCCCGAATTCACCGGCCGCGTCTGCCCCGCCCCGTGTGAAGGCTCCTGCGTGCTCGGTATCAACAACCCGCCCGTCACGATCAAAAACATCGAAGTCTCGATCATCGACAAAGGCTGGGAAGAAGGCTGGGTGAAGCCCGAGCCGCCTGAAAAGCGCACCGGCAAAAAAGTCGCCATCATCGGCTCCGGCCCCGCTGGCCTCAGCGCCGCCGCGCAGCTCAACAAAGCCGGCCACACCGTCACCGTCTTTGAGCGTGCCGACCGCCCCGGCGGCCTCCTCATGTATGGCATCCCCAACATGAAGCTCGACAAGAACGAAGTCGTCCTCCGCCGCGTGAAGCTGCTGGAAGACGAAGGCGTCACCTTCAAGTGCAACGTCAACGTCGGCACCGACATCACTGCCGAGCAGCTCCGCAAAGACTTCGACGCCATCATCGTCGCCACCGGAGCCACCAAACCGCGTGACCTTCCGATCCCAGGCCGCGAATTGAAGGGCATCCACTTCGCCATGGACTTCCTCACGGCGAACACCAAGGCCGTGCTCGATCCTTCTGGCAAATACATCACCGCCGAGGCAACGGACGTCGTCATCATCGGCGGTGGCGACACCGGCACCGACTGCGTCGGCACCAGTCTCCGTCACGGCTGCACCACTGTCACGCAGCTCGAAATCATGGCCAAACCGCCCATGACCCGCGCCGCGAACAATCCGTGGCCCGAATGGCCCAAGACCTACAAGATGGACTACGGCCAGGAAGAAGCCGCCGCCAAGTTCGGCGACGATCCCCGCGTGTACCTGACCACCGCCACCCACTTCGAAGGCGATGCCGATGGCAACGTGAAGGCCGTCCATGTCGTCGATGTCGAGTGGAAGAAAGACGACAAAGGCAACTTTGGCCCGCAGAAGGTCGCCGGCACCGAAAAAGTCCTCCCTGCACAGCTCGTCCTGCTCGCCATGGGCTTCCTCGGCCCTGAGCAGCCCCTCGTCGAAGCTCTCAAGGTCGAAACCGACCCCCGCAGCAACATCAAAGCCGAACACGAGAAATACACCACCAGCATCCCCGGCGTCTTCGCCGCCGGCGACTGCCGCCGTGGCCAATCCCTCGTCGTCTGGGCCTTCAACGAAGGCCGCGGTGCCGCGAGAGAGTGCGATCGCTTCCTCATGGGCGCGACGAGCTTGCCGTGATTCGCTGATTAAAGACTCAAGTTAAAAGCCCAAGGTTCGCGAGAACCTTGGGCTTTTCATTGGTTCCTCAACACCAGTTTAGCATGCAAGCGTTTGCATTCTTCCAAAGTGTGGGCGGGTGTACATCTTTCCCATTCAGAAACGATTCCTGCGATAGTTCCCGCGCATGGCGACCAGTTTTCCAAGGTTAATTCTTCTCCATTGCTGTCTCGCAGCACCATGGCGTTGAACTGCCCTCTTCCACTTGAGCAGCAACTCCCATGATGAATCGCCGCAAGCAGCCACCCATCACTGAACCGACGAACAGCAACGACATTGCTCCAGCTTGAGGGAATCGCATCAGGATTTGAAATCTCCTTCAAATTCGTTTTCCACTTCTGGCAGAACTCATGCCTACCCAAGAGTGGTTGGACAAATGCCGGATACATGAAGACAAAGAACAACACAGCCAAGCTGGCTATGACGGCTACCATCGTTCGCAGAGACCTTTTCACCCCCTCATGGTACCTATAATGTGCGGAATCGCTACCGCCAATGAGACCGCCACCTCAACTCCCCCTATCTGATGGCATGCACCAGCCTCTGTAAACGGCTCTTCCTCCCGAACATGCGGATCACCACATTCGTGTCGAGCACCACGGTCACGGCGCTTCATCTTAGTGACGTTCACGCACGCTGCGGATGATCTCCGGCAGGCGCTCCATCATGCCGTTGGCGCGGAGGTCAACGCTGAGGTTATCCAGCTCCGCCACGGTCCGGCTGATCTCCAGTTGCAGCAGAACTCGCTCCACCACCGCCAGATCCTACGCAGAAAGGCTTTGCAGGCGGGATGCAGGCTCGGAGCTGACGGCACTCATGCTTCCTTGTTCATGAAGTTACGGCATCAGGTGCCAGAGTTTGAGCGGCTCTTCATCAAGCAGCGGCTCGACAACCCGGCGTTGGTCAAAGAGTGGTGCGCGGATGTGGATCACGACGTGCGGCTGCCGCTACTCGCCTTGGTGGAGGGTCAGGTAATCGGCCGCACCACACAACACCGGCGCTGGAGATTGAGTAATCTTCGCGTAGGGGACCGTATGGTCTCGCACACCATGAAGCTCGTTCTCACCTGCCTCGCTTTTTTCACCACACTCGCCTCCGCTGCCACTTTCCGCGCTGGAGTGGCCACGGTGGACATCTCGCCCACGGAGTTCCCGCGCATCATCGCGGGCGGGTTTCTCGAAGGACGGGGCGAAAAGCTCGCGGACAAGCTCTTCGTGCGCAGTTTTGTGCTCGATGATGGCAAGATGAAGATCGCCTTCGCCATCGTGGACACGTGCATGATGGAGCAGGCGCTCATTGATGAAGCCAAAGGCATCGCTTCCAAGCAATGCGGCATCCCGGTGGATCGCATGATGGTCAGCGCCACGCACACGCACTCCGCGCCCGCTGCGATGGGCTGCCTCGGCACGCGGAAGGACACCGTGTATGCGAAATTCCTCACGCCAAAGATCGCCGAGGCCATCGTGGCGGCGAATGCGGCGCTGCAACCGGCGCGCATCGGCTGGGGTTCGTTCGACGACTGGGAGCACACGCACAACCGCCGCTGGATTCGCCTGCCCGGCAAAGAGGTCGTCGATCCCTTCGGTCAGCCCACCGGCCGCGCGAACATGCACCCCGGCTACCTCAGCAAGGACGTCGTCGGCCCCAGCGGCCCCGTCGATCCGCAGCTCAGCGTCATCGCGCTGCAAACGCTCAATGGCAAACCGCTCGGCGTGCTCGCGAACTACTCGCAGCACTACTTCGGCACCGGCCCGATCTCCGCCGACTACTTCGGCCTCTTCTGCAAACACCTCGCTGCGAAAATGAATGCGCCAGACGGATTCGTCTGCGCCATGAGCCAGGGCACCAGCGGCGACCAGATGTGGATGGACTACGGAGCGGAGAAAAAGACGATCACCATCGACCACTACGCCTCCGAGGTCGCCGACAGCGCGATGAAGGCCCTGCAAACCGTAAAGTATGTCGATCACGCCCCGCTCGGCATGATCGAGAAGACGCTCGAGCTCAACTACCGCGTCCCCGACGAAAAACGCCTCGCCTGGGCCAAGCCGATCGCCGCGAAGATCGAAAACGACGTGCCGAAGAGCAAAGAGGAAGTCTATGCGAGAGAGGCGCTCATCCTCCACGAGCGTCAAAAGACGAGCGTGAAGCTCCAAGCCATCCGCATCGGCGATCTGAGCATCGCCACGCTGCCGAACGAGGTGTATGCGATCACGGGATTGAAGCTGCGGGAGTGGTCTCCCTACAAGACGCACTTCAACATCGAGCTGGCGAATGGGGCGGAGGGTTACATTCCACCTTTGCATCAACACAAACTTGGGGGCTACACCACTTGGCCCGCGCGCACCGCTGGACTCGATGAAAGTGCGGAAGGCATGATGGTGTTGGATCTATCAGACGCCATTCACGCCTTGTTTGGAACGAGAAGGCCGCCTGTGCTTCGCCATGAGAATGGTGATTACGCACAAACGGTTCTGAAAACGACCCCAGTTCAGTATCATCGCATGGAAGGTTCCAGTCAGTCACAGCTCTCAGAAGAAGAGTTGAAGTGGCAGACTTCGCTAGTCGCCAAGTATGGTTACGCTGCATACCTCCCGGGTCCCGGCAGTGGAACAGGTTACGGCGACGAATCAGCACTCACTCCCTCGGCTTTTTCTGGCCCCAATAAGATTAATCGTTGCGTGCACATCGCAGGAGGTAACTTCGGATGCTCTGCTACTGGACTTGGAACTCAGTCATCCATCGCCCTCTGGTTCTGGCTCGGCCACGAAAGCGGCGCGAGTGATCGCACGGGCGAGTTGATCAATGCGCTGGGCGTCAGCTTGAAGGCGCACCAGTTCCCGGATCACACGGTGAGGCTCGAATGGGGAGATAAAGTGGCTTCGGCGTCAGCCGAAGGATCGGATTCGGCTAAAGCCGAAACCACTCTCTTTGCCGACGACTGGCATTTCGCCGTGCTCATCCGCGATGGCGAAAACGTGCGCGTGCATCTCGATGGCTCCGAAAAGCCCGTTTTGACCGGAAAGGCCGGGAAAGCGGCCAATGAGGTGCTTTTCGGCCAGGGACTCGAAGGTCGGCTCGACGAGATCACGATCTGGGATCGCGTCATCGAGCCTTCGCTCATCGCGAAGTTTTGGAACATCTCGAAAGTGAGCGAGGAGAATGCCAAACGGGCCGTTTCGCGGGCGGAGCGGAAGAAGCGTGGTGCAGCCGTCTCGGCTGCTCAGAAGGACGCAGTCCAGAGGACTGCACCACATACCGAAAACTGGTCCGCGTCGATGCGCTTCAAGAACACGAAGGCGAACAACGTCAGTGCCGTGACCGCCTACCTCATCTCGCGCGGGCCGAAAGGCGATCATCAAGCGCCGGGCGATCACCTCGGCATCGGCGGGAACTACAAGGACTCGTCGCCGGGCCGCTTGTTCGTCTTCAATGGCAATGCCGCCTCGCAAATTGTGCGCGGCACGACGGTCATCGAGCCGGGCACGTGGAATGACGTGAAGCTGGAGCGTCTCGGCCCGCGCGTGAAGGTCACGCTCAATGGCAAGGTGGAGATCGACGCCGAACTGCCCGTCGCCGCGCCCGGGGCGAAGGAATTGTTCTTCGGCAAGCGCTGCGATGACTTCGCGCCGCTGGAAGGCACGTTTGAAAAGGTCGAGGTCGCTGGTTTGGAAAAGCCCGCCGCACCTGCACCCGCGCCCAAGGTCGAACTGGCCTCGCAGCCTCTCTCGCCCGAAGAATCCGCGAAGAAGTGGCATGTGCGCGAGGGTTACCGCATCGAACTCGTCGCGGCGGAGCCGGTGGTGCTCGATCCGGTGGCGTTTGATTGGGATGAGCAGGGCCGCCTGTGGGTCATCGAGATGGCGGACTACCCGCTCGGCATGGATGGCAATGGCAAGGCCGGCGGACGCGTCGTGCGACTGGAGGACACCGACCACGACGGCCGCTACGACAAGCGCAGCGTCATCGTCAGCGATTTGAGCTATCCCACCGGCATCTTGACGTGGCGTGAAGGCGTCATCGTCACCGCCGCACCGGACATCTTTTTCATTTCGCCCGATGGCACGAAGAAAGTGCTCTACACCGGCTTCAGCACCGGCAATCAGCAGCTCCGCGTGAACGGTCTGCGCTGGGGCATGGACGGCTGGGTGTATTGCGCCGCCGGTGCGCATCACGGCGGCTACAACAAAGGCACGCAGATCGAGTGCAAGCTCACCGGCGAGAAGATCGACCTCGGCAGTCGCGATTTCCGCTTCAAGCCGGACACCGGCGAGTTTGATCCGCAGACCGGCCCCTCGCAGTTCGGTCGCGCCCGCGACGACTGGGGCCACTGGTTCGGCGTTCAGAACAGTTTCCCGCTCTGGCACTACGTCTTGCAGGATCACTACCTGCGCCGCAATCCGCACGTCATCCCGCCGGACCCGATCCATCAGCTCTTCCCGCGGAATCCACCCGTGTATCCCGCCAGCAGCATGGAGAAGCGCTTCCACAGCTTCGACCAGGCCGGACGCTTCACCAGCGCCTGCGGCATCGAGGTGTATCGGGACAAGGTGCTGTTCGATGATGGCAAAACGCACGCCTTCACCTGCGAGCCCTTCCACAACGTCGTGCAGCATCACATTCTCGAAGATGATGGCGTCACCTTCAAAGCCGTGCGCGATCCCGCCGAGTCCAAGATGGACTTCCTCGCCAGTGAAGACCGCTGGTGCCGCCCCGTCATGGTCCGCACCGGCCCAGATGGTGCGCTCTGGGTGGCCGACATGTATCGCTACATGATCGAGCATCCGCAGTGGCTGCCGCAAAACGGCAAGGAGGAGCTGCTGCCGCACTACCGCGAAGGGGACGACAAGGGGCGGATTTGGAAAGTAGTTCGAGCTTCAGCTCGATCCGGGCCTGCTCTTCCCCCAGCCGAAGTTCCGCAGCGTGATCCCTCTGGCAAAATCACCTCTATTGATCTCAACAATCATCCTTCGAATTGGTGGGAAAGTGGAAATGGGTGGAAGCGTGACAAGTGGCAGATGACATCCATTTGGAATAAACATATTCCAATTGTTGGCATGACTCCGCTTCGTGGACGGATAGCTGTTCAACCGTTTTGGACCGCTCTGTTAATCGGACATTTGGACCCAAGACGCTGTGTAGAGATGCTATCAAACCAGAATTCACGCGTCCGCGAACAAGCTCTACAAATGGCCGAGAAGGTTGAATGGAAGGGCGACGATTCGTCGCCACTCCAAAAAGCCCTCTCAAAGCTCGTGAACGACGAAGACGCCAAAGTGCTGCTCCAACTGGCCTGCACACTTGGCGAGTTGAAAATCGAGTGGGCGGGAGATTTGCTGGCGGAGCTGCTGAACAACGCGGAGCCCGGTTCTCCGCTGCAAGGCGCGGCATTGAGCTCGGTGCTGCCGCATTTGGAGCGGGTTTGCCAGCAAACGAACGCGAAACCCTTCGCGATGCTGATGCGCTGCGCTTTGGCGACGAAGAACGAAAAAGCCATCGCGGCCCTGGTGACACGTTTGGAGGCTCAAAACGGGTTGCAGGAGCTTCTGGCCGTCCTGGACGAGAAAAACCTCTCACTGACCGAGTTCGCGAAGCAGATCACGGACGCGAAGGCGAGGGCGGCGGTCGATCAAATGGCGGCGAAGCTGCAACAGGCGGCGGAATCGCTGAAAACGGCTCCGACGATGGAATCGCTGGCTTTGCTGGCGACGGATCGCGGGCATCGCGAGACGGTGAAAGGCCTGCTGCCGGAGCTTTGGGCCAAAACAGGCGGTGCGGAGGTGCTGCGGCTCGTCGCGAAGCTGCAACCGAAGGGTGGCGAGCAGTTTTTGCTCGAAGGCTGGGACCAGCGCACGCCAGCGCTGCGCACGCAGATCCTCGAAACGCTGCTCTCGAATGACGATTGGGCTCTTGCGCTGCTGAAACGGCCAGAGGCGAAGGCTTGTGATGCGGCGACGCGGGTGCGGTTGATGAAGCATCCGAAGAAAAACATCGCCAATCTGGCGGAGAAGGTCTTCGCGGACTCCACGAGCGCCACGCGGGCCGCAGTGGTGGAGAAGTTCAAACCGGCGCTAAAGCTGCCAGGCGATGCCGCACGCGGGAAGACCGTTTTCGCGAGCGTGTGCATCAGTTGCCACAAACTCGACGGCGTGGGCCTCGAACTCGGCCCGGACCTGCGCAGCGTGGCGCAGCACGACGCCGAAAAGCTCCTCAACTCCATTCTCGACCCCAGCGCGATCATCGAGCCCGGTTTCATGGCCTACCACTGCACCCTGAAGAGCGGCGAGCAGCTCTACGGCGTCATCGCCACCGAAACGAGCGCGAGCCTCACCCTGAAGATGGCCGGAAACCTCACCAAATCCGTCCTGCGCAGCGATGTGGCGTCTTTGAAGAGCGCGGGCATCTCTCTGATGCCCGAAGGCCTGGAAGCCGCGATGACGCCGCAGTCGCTGGCAGATTTGATCGCGTATTTGAAGATGGCGCGGTGATACGGCGCGATTTCGCGCCTGCCACGCCAGATTCAGGGTCCAAATTGCGCTCGGGAGGACATGCGGCTTGCGATGAGGCTAAGTCTTTCGCATTGTCCGCTCCCCCATGACCACCCGCGACCTGCTGACCCTGACGAAATTCCGCCTGAGCGCGCTCGTCATTGTCACAACGTTTGTGGGTTTCTGGCTGCGAGCGCCGCAGGGTTTCGATTTTTGGCTGCTCTTTCACACGATCATCGGCAGCACGCTGGCGGCGTTTGGGGCGGCGGTGTTCAACCAGCTCATGGAGATCGAGCCGGACTCGCGCATGCAGCGCACGGCGGACCGGCCGCTGCCCTCCGGGCGAGTGAGTCCTTCCGCCGCGTTTGGAATCGGCTGGCTGCTGAGCGCCTGGGCGCTCATTCATCTGACGATTCGCGTGAACATGGAAGCGGCGGCGCTCACGGCGCTCACGCTGGCGGTGTATTTGTTTATCTATACGCCTTTGAAGCGTCAAAGTGCCACGAACACGCTCGTCGGTGCTGTTTCGGGTGCTTTGCCGCCGCTGATCGGCTGGGCGGGTGCCGCCGGGCCATTGCCTGCGGGCTCGGCACCGCATTTTCGCTGGGATTTGATGCTCGAACCCGGCGCGATCTACCTCTTCCTGCTGCTCTTCCTCTGGCAGCTCCCGCATTTCCTGGCCATCAACTGGATGTATCGTGACGAATACCGCAAAGGCGGCTTTGTCATGCTGGCAAACGACGACGAACTCGGTGCGCGCACCTCGCAGCATGCGCTGGCTTACGCCATCAGCACCGTGCTGCTGATGTTTTACCCGGTCTATGCCGGTGTGGCGCATGCGTGGTGGTTTTTGCCGCCGGCGCTGCTGCTCAGCGGCTGGCTGTGTGTGCTGGCGCTGCGGTTCAACCGCCAGCCGGAGCGCCCCACCGCGCGCAAGCTTTTCTTCTGCACGCTGATGTATCTCCCGGCCATTCTGCTCGTATCCATCCTCGCCTGGAAGCGCGCGTAACCCGCCCCTGACATGAACGAATCTCCCGCCAAGCCCAAACTCAGCCCCTGGACCATCTGGGCGCCCATCATCATCGCCGTGCTCGGCATCGTTGTTTTTTACAACTACCTCATCTATCGCTCACGCATCGACAATGACGTGAACCGTCCGCCGATCCTCGGTCGGCTCGAAAAAGACCTCGAACTCACCGAACGCAGCGGAAAGAAAGTTCATCT
This sequence comes from Prosthecobacter sp., assembly GCA_044355475.1. Lineage (GTDB taxonomy): Bacteria > Verrucomicrobiota > Verrucomicrobiia > Verrucomicrobiales > Verrucomicrobiaceae > Prosthecobacter. The sequence goes on along the minus strand of JBIKYB010000093.1, from coordinate 2,516 downwards.
GGCGGATTTGAAGGGCAAGGTGCTCGTCATCTCCTGGGTGTTCACCCGCTGCCCGCGTGGCTGCGCCGCGGTGATCGCGAAATTGAAGAAGCTGCATGAGGAATTCGGCAGTGAGCCGGGTCTGCACTTCCTCAGCTTCACGCTGGATGCCGATGACACGCCTGAGATGATGAAAAAGTTCGCCAGCGGCCTTGGCATTGCCGATGACGCTAACTGGTGGTTCCTCAACGGCGACAAAGACGCTGTACGCAAGTTCATGACCAGCCAGGCGCAGTTCCGCCCGGTGCAGGACATGCCGGAGAAGGACCGGCTCTCGCCTGACGACAAATACATCCATGATCTCCGCGTCGCCGTCATCGACCACGTCGGTCATGTGCGCAGTTTGGCCGACATTTTGAATCCCGATCCCGAGTTCGCGAAGTTCTGGGATGAAAAGCTGCGCAAAGACCTGCGCTACCTGCTCAACGAGCAGAAAAAGACCCCTTACAAGCCTGCTGACGCGAAATAAACCATGACAGTCCTCGAACTCCCGAAGCTCTACACGCTCTTCAACGCCGCCGCCCTGCTGCACATCATCCTCGGCCTGGTGATGATCAAGATCGGCCAGAAGAAGCCGCACATCGTCAGCATGGTGATCGCGTTGCTCTTTTCGACCGCGTTTCTCGGCTGCTATCTCTATTATCATTACCATGCGGGCCATGTGAGGTTCGCAGGCACTGGCATCACGCGTCCGATCTATTTCACGATCCTCTTCACGCATATCCCGCTCGCCATCCTGAGCCTGCCGATGATCATCATGACGGTCATTCCGGCGCTGCGGCATCGCTTCGACAAGCACAAGCGCATGGCGAAGTGGACCGTGCCCGTCTGGCTTTACGTCTCCGTCACCGGCATCATTGTGTATCTGATGTGCTACGTCTGGTATGGACCGCCGATTCGCGGTTAAACGAGGTCACTCCTCAAACTTCCACGACTTCCGCTTTGTTGGTTTGAGGTCGGTGCGGCCATGGCGCTTGCGGAAGACATCGAACACGAGGTCGGAGCCATCGGCCTTCATCTGGTGAACCATGCGCAGCAGTTCGCCGAGGCGTCCCTTCGGAAATCCGGCCTTGTTCGCGAACCAGCCGAGGTATTCCGCCGGGATGTCGTAAATGGGCACGCCGTTCGGTGGAAAATGCAGCGGCCCGTATTTGCCAAAGGGCATGCAGGTGCGCCCGATCTCCTCCAGATCGGAGCGCATGCGTTCGGCTAGGTCGTTCATGGTTTCAGAGTTGCATGCGCTTCGCGCAATAGCGCTGCTGTCGTCTCCCAATCGATGCAGGCATCCGTGATGGATTGGCCGCGCATGAGTTGATCGAGTGGCTGCGGGAATTTCTGGCTGCCGCCGACGAGATTGCTCTCCAACATCGCACCGATGATGGCTTTTTGTCCGGCGGCACGTTGGCGCACGATCTCGCGGAAGACATCCGGCATGCGGCGGTGATCCTTGGCGCAGTTGCCGTGGCTGGCGTCGATCATGATCGCGGGTTTCAGCTTGGCGGCTTCGAGGCCGTCGATGGTCTCCATGACGTTGTCCGCGCCGAAGTTGGGGCCGTTTTCGCCGCCGCGCAGGATGATGTGGCAGTCGGGGTTTCCGCTCGTCGTCACTGCGGAGGCCACGCCTTCCTCGTTCACGCCGAGGAAGGTCTGCGGCTGCATCGCGGCCTTGATTGCATTGATGGCGGGCACGATGTGCCCAAATGTGCCGTTTTTGAATCCGAGCGGCATGGAAAGCCCGGAGGCCATCTGGCGATGGGTTTGCGATTCCGTCGTGCGAGCGCCGATGGCGCTCCAGGAGATCAAATCGGCGATGTACTGCGGCGTGATGGGATCGAGCACCTCGGTGGCTGTCGGCAGGCCGAGGTCGATCACATCGCGCAGGATGCGTCGGGCAAGTCGCAGACCATCCGGGATGTTGCAGGTGCCGTCGAGGTCCGGGTCCATGATGAGCCCCTTCCAGCCGACGGTGGTGCGCGGTTTTTCAAAATAGACGCGCATGACGATGCAAAGCCGGTCTTTGAGCTCCTGCGCCAGCGCCGCAAGCTTCCGCGCATACTCCAAACCGGCCTCCGGATCATGAATCGAGCACGGACCGAGCACGACAAGGAATCGCGAGTCTTTGCTAAACAAGATGTCGCGGATCTCACGACGTGATTCGGCGATGAAAGCCGTCTGCGCTTCTGTAGGAGCGATTTCAGCGACCATCGAGCGCGGCGATGGCAACGCGATGTTGGAGGCGATGTGAAGATTGGCGGTCTGGCTCATGGGAGGCCGTCCATAGCATCACGAAGGCGGCTGCTCATCTGGATTTCCGCGAGAAGTCGAAGTGTTATCGCGGATGAAGCGGAAAACGAGATACAAGCTCCATGGGTAAAGAACACCATCGAGGATCATCAAAACGTTACGGCACCTCCACCAAGACAAGTTGGCCGCCTCATCCAGTTCTTGGCGTCCAAGGGCCGCATCGACAGTAACCA
>JBIKYB010000092.1:0-16850 GCA_044355475.1 Prosthecobacter sp. | reverse complement strand
GAGGAGATCGTTGGGCTGGAGGGTGGTGGCCATCATGCCGGCGCCGATGGCTTCTTTGATTTCGCCATTGCGCAGCAGGGCCATGCCGAGCGCGTGCCAGCCCTCGAAGAAATCCGGCTGCTGGGCGACGCAGCGGCGGTAGAGGGCGATGGCCTCCGGCAACTCGCCTAGCGCGACGTGACCGCTGGCCTCATCGAACAAGTCCTCGACGCTGGCTGCGGGTGTGTGGCTCATGAGGAATGGGGACGAACTGACTGGTGGAGTAGCTCCTGGAGTGAGAAGTCAGAGGTTAGATGTGAGAAGTGTTACCTCTTCAGCGCCACTTCTAACCTCTTACTTCTCACTCGTGTTTCAACACGCTGTTAAGAGGTCGCGCCGAACTTGGTGACGACCTTGGCGGCGGCGTTCTGCTTTTGGAACCAGCTTTGGAAGAGGCTCATGCGCTCTTGGCTGGAGAGGGAATCGGCTTGGCTCTGGCGCACGGCGGCGGCGTCGGGGCGCTTGCGCAGTTCCTTGGCGCTGACGTGGATGAGCAGAGTGCCCAGATCGTAATCGACCGCATTGGAAACGGCTCCGACGGCGGTTTTGCCGGCCTGCTGGGCGATGAGGAAGCCGTTGGGCACATCCTGCGGCGGGTTGGCGATGTCGATGTCTGGCAGGGCGACGAGGGTGAGCTTCTTTTCTTTGGCGAGTTCTTCGATCTTCTTGCCAGCCTTCAAGCCTTCGTTGAGAGCGGTGCGTGCCTCGTTCACGGCCTTGGAGCGGGCCTCATTGGCCTTCTGGCCGGCGAGGGTTTCTTTGATCTTGTCCTTCACGGCGGCGAGATCCTGCTGCTTAGGCTCCTCAATGGCGGTGACGTCAAAGACGTACCAGCCGTTGGTGCCTTCGACGGCTTCAGGAATGGTTTTGGAGTCTTTGGCTCGGGCGAAGATGAGGGTGAGCAACTCGCTTTCGCTCTTGAGAGCGGCAGGTGGCTCGGCTTGGGTGAAGGCGGGGATGGCCTCGACCTTTTCCTTGGTCTGCTTGGCGGCTTCGGCAAACTTCACACCTGCGGCGGTGAGCTTGTTGAAGGCGTTCACGCGCTCGACCTGGGCGTTTTGAGCCTTCTGGCGTTCTTCGAGGGGCTTTTTGTCGAGGTCTTTGGGATTCTCGAAGAACACATAGCTCACGGCGCGTTTTTCGACGGTCTTGTAGCTGTCCTTGTTTTCCTCGTAGTACTTTTTGATCTCCTCGTCGGTGACAACGGCGGCTTTTTTGAAGCTCTCGGTCTCAAAGACGATCTTGGAGCCCTTGAAGGTGTGGTGGCTGCTGGCGTACTGCTTTTCAGCGGCCAGAGGCGATGCGATGTAGCTCTTGGAGACGAGTTCCTGGAGTTTGCGCAGGCCGACGGTGTCTTTCATGATGCCGAGCAGGTCACCGGGCTCGAAACCCATGGCACCGGCGTTTTCCTCCAACATCAGGGCGCGGGAGAGATCGAATTTGCCACTGGTCTGGAGGACGGGGAGCTGCTCCAGCGCGGCGCGGGCCTCGGCGTCGCTGACACGTATGCCAGACTGCTCCATGAGGTGGCGTGCGACGAAGAGATTGATGAGGCTGTCCGCGCCCCCCCCGCTGAAGCCGCCGCCGGAGAGCTGCATCAGCATGCCGGGCAGTTCATAGGCCTGCATGTAGAACTGGGCGAACTGTAGGGAGCGCTGGGCGCGCTGCACGTCCCCCATGGTGAAATCTTTGCCAAACACGGTGAGTGCGTGGTCGCTGAGCTGCGCGCGCTTTTCGTAACCGGCATCGCCACGATAGCCCCCCCAGACGGAGAACGAAATGATGATGATGATCGTCAGCGTGATGAGAAAGGCGCCACGATGGCGGCGGAAGAATTCGAGCATAGTCGTACGGGGCGGTGGAAGGGCGCGCAATTAGGCGCTGCCCACAGCGGCGGCAACCGGAAAAACGCTTCTGCCTCTCGCCTCCGCATCTCGACAGGGGATGTCTTGACAATTCACGCGCCCGGCACACTTCATGCGCTCCCTTTTCCGTCGCCCGCCCCCTCACACATGCCTCAGGCCCTCACCCCACGCTATTGGACCGTCCGCTCCTCTTCCATTCATAATCGCGGCATCTTCGCCAGTCGCGACATTCCAAACGACACTCCAATCATTGAGTATGTGGGTGAAAAAATCACCAAGGCCGAGTCCACACGCCGTGGCAATGCGCTGGTGGAAAAGGCCAAAAAGACCGGATGTGCCGCCGTCTATGTCTTCACGCTGAACCAGCGCTATGACATCGACGGTGCCAAGGGGCGCAACCCGGCGCGCTACATCAATCACTCCTGCGATCCGAACTGCGACGCCTACATCATCCGTGGCCGCATCTGGATCTACTCGCTGCGCGACATTAAGGCAGGCGAGGAACTGACGTACAACTACAGCTTCGACGTGGACACCTGGGACGATCATCCCTGCCGCTGCGGCTCCAAGCGCTGCGTGGGTTACATCGTGGAGGAAAAGCAGTGGCCGAAGCTGCTACGCAAACTGCAAAAGCTCGAGAAAGACGCGAAGAAGGGAAAACTCAAGCTCAACGAACAAGGCGCGGTGAGCAGCACGAAAAGACGCAAGGCGGCGGTGAAGAAGAAGGTGGCGAGTAAGAAGCGTTGAGCGGCTTGCTGGAGTCTGATGCCGTGAGAGGTTGAGAGGTGTCGCCTGAGGCTGGGCAACTTCTGACATCTCACATCTCACATCTTACCCGCTTTCGCGTGGATTGCTCTACAGGCAGCCAGGCGGCGTGATGTGGGACGGGGCTTGACTAAGGCTTCGGCTTCCAGGTAAATGCGCTCTGCATGCCGGACATCAACGACGCGCCTGATCTCGACGCCACGGTGCCTGTGGCCGGACCCACGCCTTCTGCGGGCAGCTCACCGCGTTTGACGGTGAATCTGCCGCTGCCGGAGGATCTCGCGAAGCTGCTGCCGGAGGGAACCTACACCGTGGAGAGCTTTTTGGGCCAGGGCGGCATGGGCGCGGTGTATCGCGGCACGCAGGTGCGTTTGCAGCGCCAGGTGGCCATCAAGATCATGTGCCGTGACCAGGGCAGGGACCATGGCTTCGAGGAGCGCTTCCGCCGCGAGGCGCTGGCGCTAGCTCAGCTCAATCACCCCAACATCGTCAATGTCATCGACTACGGCGAGGCGGGGCCGGATTACCTCTACATCGTCATGGAGTTCGTCGATGGTACCGATCTGGTGGGCGTGATCCGCAGCGGTCAGATGACGCAGGAGTCAGCGCTCAAGCTGCTGCCGCAGATCTGTGACGCGTTGCAGTTCGCGCATGACAACGGCATCGTGCATCGCGACATCAAGCCCGCGAACATCCTGCTGACGCGCGATGGCCGCATCAAGATGGCGGACTTCGGCCTGGCGAAGCGTTTTGATGTGAACAGCACCTTCCAAACGCAGACCGGCGCCGGTATGGGCACGCCGGACTATGCCGCGCCGGAGCAGTTTGATCCCAACGGCAACGTGGACCATCGCGCGGACATCTACGCGCTCGGGGTGATGATTTACCAGATGGTCACCGGCCAGCTTCCACGCGGCGCGTGGAAGCCGCCGTCGGAAAAGGCTGATGTGGACGCGCACTGGGACAAAATCGTCTCCCACGCCCTGCAAACCGATCCGAGTGACCGCTACGCGAGCGTCAGCGAGATCAAGACGGACATCAGCAGCATCACGGCGGCATCGGGCGGGCTAGGCGGTGTGACCGGCAGTGCGGCAAGCCGGAAAAGCGGATTCAGCGGCAAGCTCGAAGGCTCCACGACCGCGCTCACGCAAGCCGGAGGCCGCTCGGTGAGTCAGACCCGGACCTTGGCGAGTGAGGGCGATGTCCAGCCGACTAAAAGCCGCCGCTCCCGAGTGCCGGTGCTCATGGTGGCAGCCCTGGTCGTGTTTGCTGTCGGCGGTTACCTCGGATGGCGGGAATTTAAAACAACAAAGGTCGGTAGCACGCCGCTGACATCTGTGGCGGCATCATATCCCAGACCCAAATTCTGGGTGGATGCCACTCAGGAGTTGCGTGACTTGGTGCTAAAAAATAATGCAGGAAAAGTCAACGGGGAGTGGCTCCACACCTTGAAACCCAGCGGGTATTCGCTGGGTGGAAGTAGGCTCTTTCGCGATGTTGCGATGCGCGTGACTATGAAGGGCGCTGCGACGATTCTTTTGCGGCGCAGGGATAAAACGGAGTCCGTGCAAAACTACTCTGGCGAACTGACACCAGCGGGTCATGCCCTCTTGTATCAATGGGATGCGAAACGGTTTCAAAAAATCGGCTTCAAAGAGTTGAGCTCACCATTGGATTCCTATGATCCGCTGGCTGAGCATGAGTTTATGGTGGTGGCTCGCGGCGACGAGATCAGCTTGTGGCTTGATGGCCGCCTAGTGCTGAGCCAGCAGGACAATTCTCTAGATGAGGGCTACATAGCCTTGAACTGGTTCAACTCCAACCCGGATACTGCGCAGGCTACTCGCATCAAGAAAGTAGAGTACGCCGACCTCGGTGGAACAGTGGCAGCAGCGTCGCAAAGTGCTGTTTCGCGAACCTGGCAGGCTCCGACGCTCACCGTCGCCGCTGACACGGAGTGGACAAATCTCATCCCGCACATCAAGCCGGAGCGTGATGTCATTCGCGGCGGGTGGACCGTGGATGAAAACGGCCTGACGGCGAAGCGTGCTGAGTGGGCCATCTGCAATATCCCCGTGCAAGACCCCGGCACTGACTACGACTTGCGCTACAAGGTCACTCGTGGTGAAGGCTCGCATCTCGCCATGTTCTTCGCGTTCCGCAAAGGCAGCACAGGCGGCTATGTGCCAATTGATTACATTAATGACAAAGACCCCGCGTTTGCCGACGGCCAGCGATGGGCCACGCTCGAAGATCTGACGCACCTCGACATGCGCGACGACGCCACCGTGAAGGCCAAGCGCAAGGAGTGGCTCCCGCGTGGCAAAGCCTGCACCGTGCTGCTCCAAGTGCGCGAGAAGGAGGTCACCGTCTCCGTCAACGACGAGGAAGCCTTCCGCTGGCCTGCCGAGTGGTCGAAGCTCCAGCAGCGCGGCGGAGCAGGGGGCTCCATGTTCCTCGACGTGACCGGCGGCCCGATCTTCGGTGTTGGCATTTTCAACTGCGAGGCCGTCTTCCAGAGCATCGAGATGCGGCGCGTCGGCGAGCCCAAAGCAGCGGCCTCAGCTTCCACACCCACCACCGCCACGAAAGAAGCGCCGTTTGAAAACACCCTTGGCATGAAGTTCGTGCCTGTGCCCATCACCGGCGGGCCGACGGATGGCAAAATTGTGCTCTTCAGCGTGTGGGAGACGCGGGTGCAGGACTATGAGGCGTTTGTGAAGGCGACGAAGCGCACATGGGCCAAGCCGGGCTTCGTCCAAGAGCCGGTGCATCCTGCTGTGATGGTGTCCATTGAGGAGGCGAGACTGTTTTGTTCATGGCTGACTGAACGAGAGAGAGGAGCTGGCAAACTTGGTCCCCATGAAACTTACCGCCTGCCCACGGACCACGAATGGAGCTGCGCAGTCGGCATTGGTGACAAGGAGAGCGCGACAATGACTCCCAGGGAGAAGAACAATAAATTGAGCGATCTATTCCCATGGGGTAGCACCTGGCCTCCCCCGGCAAACTCGGGCAACTTCTGGAGCGAGGAACTGCGTCCGCTGCTGACGACAAAAACCTTCTTGCTGGTCAGAGGCGAGCTGTCGGGCTATCTGGACGGCCACGCCACCACAGCCCCAGTGGGCAGCTACGCGGCCAACGCTATGGGCCTGCACGATCTGGGTGGCAATGTCTGGGAATGGTGCGCTGATTGGATGGATGGTGAACAGAAGGAGTGGGTACTGCGCGGTGCTTCTTGGGCTTACAACGGAAGAGTGGCAATGCTATCGTCTGGACGCTCTCCTGGCACCCCAGGTGCTTTCGCTGACAGCCACGGCTTCCGCTGTGTGCTCGTGCCGAGCGAAGGGAATTGATGCGGACAAAGAGGGCGCAACTTTCCGGCGGAGGCTTGGTTGAAGTGCATCAACCTCCTTCGTTCCTCCATGAAGACCTTGACGCTTTCCTTGTTCATCCTTTCTCCTGCGGCGCTACTGGCTGCTGATGCCGTTGAGTCAGCGCATGCGGGCATCGCGCCGGACCAGTTGCAGTTCTTTGAAAAGAACATCCGCCCGGTGCTGGTGGAGCATTGTTACAAGTGCCACTCCAGCGAATCAGAGAAAGTGAAGGGCGGGCTGACACTGGACACCAAACAGGCGACGCTGCTGGGTGGTGAATCGGGCCATCCGGGCGTGACGCCGGGGAACATCGCGCAGAGCAGCCTCTATGAGGCGATGACGTGGAAAAACGAAGACATGCAAATGCCGCCGAAGCAGAAACAGCCGGACGATGTGATCGCGAACTTCAAGAAGTGGATCGAGATGGGTGCGCCTGATCCGCGTGAGGGTAAAGTCGCCAATGCCAGCGGTGGCAAGCGTGTGATCGACATGGATGAAGGGCGCAAGCACTGGTCCTTTCAAAAGCCGGTAAAGCACACTCTGCTTGAGGTCAAAACACCGAACTGGGCGAAGACGGAGATCGATCAGTTTGTCCTCGCGGGCATTGAAAAGGCCGGATTGCGTCCGGTGAGTGACGCGGACCGCCCGACGTTGATTCGTCGCATCGCCTTTGATCTGACCGGACTGCCACCGACGCCGGATGAGGTGAAAGCCTTCGTGGCGGATCAATCGCCGGACGCGGTGAAGCGTGTGATCGACATGTATCTCGATTCCGAGCGCTATGGTGAGCGCTGGGCGCGGCACTGGCTGGATGTGGCGCGTTACGCGGAGAGCAGCGGCAAGGAGGTGAACGTGCTCTACCCGCATGCGTGGCGTTACCGCGATTATGTGATCGAATCGTACAAGAAGGACAAGCCGTATGATCTGTTTCTCAAGGAGCAGATCGCGGGTGATCTGATGAAGTTTGAGGACAAACGTGACCAGGCCGAAAAGATCGTCGCAACGGGCTTTCTGGCGATTGGTTCCAAGGGACACAACCAGCGCGACAAACGGCAGTTTGCGATGGATCTCGTCGATGAGCAGATTGACTCGATGTCGCAGTCAATGCTCGGACTCACGTTGGCCTGCGCCCGCTGTCATGATCACAAGTTCGATCCCGTGACGCAGCGCGATTATTATGCGTTGGCGGGCATCTTCCTGAGCAGCGAGACGCAGTTTGGCACTTACAGCCAGCTTCAGAACGCGAATCCGGGCACCCTGATCGAACTGGACCGCGACGCGCAGCAAATCAGCGCCCTGGCGAAGATTTCGACCACCGAGGTGGCAACGCTGAAGAAACGCTACGCGGACGCGACACAGACTGCGGAGAATATCCGTGATCAGGTGCGAGGCATGAGCGCCTCCGAGCGGCAGAGCCAAGGTGCGCAGAGTTTCCTGCGCATTCGCAGTTCTTTCGATCGTGCGGATTCGATGAAGGCAGATCTCGACCTGTTTCATGAGGATGGCACACCACGCACGCTGGCGATGGGCGTTTTGGATCGCACCACACCGATCAACAGCCCTATTTTGATCCGTGGTGACATCAAGCAGCCTGGTGATGTCACGCCGCGAGGTTTGGTAGAGGTGCTGTGCGCCAAAGGCGAGCCGCTGAACATCGGCAAAGGCAGCGGCAGGCTTGATCTCGCGTATTGGATCGCCTCGAAGGACAATCCGCTGACCGCCCGCGTGATGGCGAACCGCGTCTGGCTCAAACTGATGGGCAGCGCTCTGGTGGCGACGCCTGACAACTTCGGCACGATGGGCCAGAAGCCGACGCATCCTGAGCTGCTCGATTATCTGGCGGTTTCCTTCATGGAGAACGGCTGGTCGGTGAAGAAGCTTATCCGTGAGATCATGCTGAGCCGTGCTTATCAGATGGGATCGACTTACGATGCGGCGAATTACGCCGCTGACCCCGACAACAAGTTTCACTGGCGTATGAGCCAACGCCGGCTGGACGCGGAGGCGATTCGTGACGCGTTGCTGTCTGTGGCGGGCGCGATCAATTTTTATCCGGTGGATGGATCGCCCGTGGCGCGTGCCGGGGAGGGCAGGGAAGGCATCATCAACCTGCTGCGTGAGGTGAACTCGAAGCCGCAGACTTATCGCTCGATCTATCTGCCGCTTATTCGCGACCAGATTCCTGAATTCCTCTCGGTTTTCGACTTCCCGGACGCCAGTCTCGTGAACGGCGACCGTGACACGACGAACGTGCCCTCACAAAGCCTGTTCCTGATGAACAACGCCCAGGTGCAAGCCGTGGCGGATGGCTTTGCGCAGCGCGTCGCCAAATATGAAGGCGATTCGCAGGAGCGGCTTAGTTATGCCTATCAGCTCGCCTTTGCACGCGAACCAACGCCGCAGGAAAAGCAGGCCATCACGAACTTCTGGATGCGCTTCCCGCAGGAGGTCGCGAAAAACAAAAACATTCCCAAGGACAAGATCCATGGCCTGGCACTGTCCGCGTTCTGCCAAGGATTGCTCGCCAGCGCCGAGTTTCGCTATCTGAATTAATCACCCTTGATCCATCGCACCTCATGAATGCACCACTCTCTCATCGTCGTGAGTTTTTAAAAACCACCAGCAGCGGCTTTGGTTATCTGGCCTTCGCGGCGCTCGCGCATCAGCAGGCGCTGCGGGCCAATCCGGCGGCAGGTCCGTTGATGCCCAAGCAGCCGCATTTCACGCCGAGGGCCAAGCATGTGATCTTCCTGTGCATGCAGGGCGCGCCTTCACATGTCGATACGTTTGATTACAAGCCCAAGCTCATCGCCGATGCCGGCAAGTCAGCGCCTTCGGCAGCGGGACGCTACGGCACGGCGAAACTGATGCCGCCGCAGTGGAAATTTGGCCAACATGGCAAGAGCGGCCTGTGGATGTCCGAGTTGTGGCCGAACTTGGCGAAGCATGCGGATGACTTGTGCATGCTGAACTCGATGGCGACCGATTTGCCAGCGCATCCGCAGGCGTTTACGCAGTTGCACACGGGTACGACGCAGTTTGTGCGTCCATCGCTGGGCGCGTGGACGCTTTACGGCCTCGGCACGCAGAATCAGAACCTGCCGGGCTTTGTGACGATCAATCCGCCGGGTAATGCGACGCGTACCTTTGGCAGCGCCTTCCTTCCGGCGATCTACCAGGGCACCAAAGTGGGCGGACCGACGATTCCAGGGCTTCCGGCGGCGCTAGGGCGTCGTTTCGGCGGCGGCATGGACCAAGCGACGGTGGCGAACATTAAGAACAGCCGCTTCAACACAGAGGCGCAGCGCGCGCAGCTCGATCTGGTGCAGTCCTTGAACAAATCCACCATGCAGCAGGGCGGGGGAGTCAGCTCGGAGGTCGAGGGCGTGATCGAATCGTATGAACTGGCCTTCCGCATGCAGGCCGAGGTGCCGAAGGTGATGGACCTCATGAAGGAAACCGAGGCCACGAAGGCGCTTTATGGCATCGGTGATGGCGAGTCGGACACCTTTGGCAAGCAGTGCCTCATGGCGCGCAAGTTTGTCGAGGCGGGCGTGCGCTTCATTGAGATCACGCACGGAAACTGGGACCAGCATTTCGGCTTGAAGGCGGGTCTTGAGCGCAATTGCAACCAAGTGGACAAGCCGGTGGCAGGGTTGCTGGCAGATTTGAAAGCTCGCGGTTTGCTGAAGGACACGCTGGTCATCTGGGGAGGTGAGTTTGGCCGCACGCCGCATTCGCAGGGCGATGATGGCCGCGACCACAACAACAAAGGCTTCACCATGTGGATGGCCGGTGGCGGTGTGAAAGGCGGCATGAATTACGGCATGACCGATGACTACGGCTACGAAGCCGTGCTGAACAAGATGCACATCCATGACTGGCACGCGACGGTGCTTGCGCTGATGGGCCTTGATCATGAACGACTTACCTATCGCTATGCGGGGCGCGACTTCCGCCTCACCGATGTCTATGGCGCGGTGGCGCGGGAGATCATGGTCTGAATGTCGGTTTATAAGCGATGCCCGCGTTGCATCCTTCGCGAATCGTCTTATGAATGACGCGTAGCATGGGAAAACGCGCCACAGCATCCACCTCAATGCCGCCTGCCAATGAAGCGGCAGGGATGGTGGTGGCTGAAAACCTGGAACGGGCGCACGAACTGATCACCACCGAGTTGCCTGCGGAACTGCAAAACTCCGCTCTGGCTCTGTTGCACGCGGTCACGGTCAAGGTGGCCGTGGCGGAGCATTTTGACGCGTTCTGCGCTCACGCCTTCTCCAAGCCGGAGTGGGCTGCGCTGGCCAGTCCGGTGATCGCGGAGATGTTCGAGCATGACGAGGATAAGCTGGCGGAGCTGGCGCGGATTCCTGACTTGGTGATCGAAATGGGCAGCGGGCAGGCCACCGTGACCTGCATGGTGGCCGCACGCTGGGCCGCACGAGGAGAGACGCACCGGCTGACGCGGCTGGCGGAGTCGATCTCGGCCTCGCATGTCTCGAAGAACGCCTGTGCGGTGGAGGTGATGCTTGCGCTGGCGGCGACACTGGCGGTGACGCGTTTTTCCAAGGCTGAGCAGCTTTACAACGCCGCGCTGCAGCTCGCGGGTGAAGAGCACCAGGAAGTGATCGCAGATGCCCAAAAGTGGCTGGCTGCTGGACGTGTCGTGTGTAGCACGTCTCAGGAGGAGCGTGATTTTTGGGATGTGAGGCTCAGAAAACCTCGGACGGCCTGGACTTGGCAAAGCAGCGCAGAACTGCGGGCGCTGGACACGTTGTCTGAGCGGCTCACACCAGACATGGAGGGCGCTGGCTTGTTCAAGGCGGTGGTGCCGGGCTGCTGGTGGGATCTGGCGCTTAAATGCGCCCGCCAGCAGGAAAAAATGGGCGTCATGGCCAAGCAGATGGAGTCTGCGCAGGCTGTGGTGCAGACCCATGTGGCAACTGAGCTGCCGTTGGAGCGACAGGTGGCAGAAAATAGTTCTCCTCAATTCGAGCGAATGACCAAGACTGGCCGTGAACGGGGTCTTTTCTTCCTTGGCTGGGTCTGTGGTGCGCTGGCGATGGCGATCACGGTGGTGGTACTGCCCGCAGAGTTCGTGCAGCGTGTTCTGGCGGGGATCAACCACGGGAAACCTGCCGTGGCTTCTTCTGCTGACAAAGAGGCATGGCGGAAAGGAAACTTACAGCGAATCGCGGCGGACATGGCACCCTTTACCGGACATCACAAGGCGGTGAAGACTGGCTTGTGGCAGGATCATGAGAAGCTGCTTTCTGGTCAAAGCCCGGAACTTCCTGCTGACAGCCCGCAGTACATGAAGTTTCTCGTTTGGCTGCATCTGGACCCGCCGGAGGATGAGGAGATGCGAAAACGTGTTCCCCGGCTGCTGCTGGGCAAAATGAAGGCTGACGCCTTTTCTCTGTGGGAGGAATTGATTTATCCTGGCTCGGCGAATGCTCCTGATATCAGGCATGTCGCGAAAGAAGCCATGGATGACAAGACCTTCCAATGGAGTGACGAGGACAAAAAGCGCCTTCAGGCGATGGCTTCAGAAGGATCTTGATCCAGATCCTCACAGTGATTCCGTGAACCGCTTTTTTGTCTGGTTTAGTGCCGTCGTTCGAGGCGATCAAAGGCTGATCCGCAGGCCGTTTTTGAGCAGATTCAAAAAATCCGCTATCTGGCCTGTATTTGAGCATGGTATTTATGAATACGGGCTATATTAAATTGTTACCCTTAATTTTTCGATCTGTTCAATAAAATTACCAGATTTTTCAGAATGTTTTTGCAATTTTGCGCCACAACCTTTAGAGTATGCGCATGAATGTGAAACTCCCGCAGCAAAACAAGTCTCAACTCTCGCTCTACTAACAGGATTCAGTGCACACCTATGATTGAGGAACTCCAGCAATTTGGCAGCCTTTCTGTGGCGCATCGAACCGGTGGTGCGCCGGTGGAATTGATGCGGTCCAAGGAAGAGGTTGTCTTCCTGGCGTTCGACAACCGCATTCGTCGTCTGGTTGAGTTGCATGTCCTACGCGGTGGCAGCACGCTTGACGCGGCGCTGAAGCGTTCGGCTTTTGATCGTGCCCGGCAGGCTTCTGAGATTCGCGGGCACTCCTTCATGCGTATCCTGGAGGTGGGAGAGGATCAGGGCTTGGTGTATTACACCAGCAATCTGAATGATGGTGAGTTCATCGACGACTACATCAAACGACGCGGCGCTCTGGCTCCGGCGACGGCTCTGGCGATGGTTTATCAGCTTCTGGACGATTTGCTTCAACTGAAAGGTTACCAACGACTGGTTTCGCGCATGCATTTGGATCGTGTTCTAGTCACGACTCTCGAGGATACCTTTCTTCAACTGCGCATTTTCGACTATGGGCTTTCGCAAATGGACACGGGGGAGGAGGAGTCAGGCAGTGCCAGACTCGTGGTGGAAGTGTGCCGTTTGATTTTCCGACTACTGACCGGCCAGGCAGACTCGGGTGGCAATCCTGACCGTTTCCCGGCTCTCACGCAGTTGCCGATGAATCTCCGCATCACTGTGCGTGCGGCCCTGACCGATCCCGCGAATGCGCCAACCTCGATTGAGAAGCTGCGAGATGATGTGCGCGAGGCCTTCAGCGCCCTCGTGAGTAGCATCCAGGCGCGGAATCTGCGCAAACAGCTCGTGGTGAACGCTGCTCTGCTGCCGCAATCCCACCTGCAAGAGCTGCTGCTGGAAAACGTCCCTGTGGAAACCATCATGGGCACGCGTTTTCGGGTCGAGGATGCGGATCACACCCGGCGTTACCCGTTTTCGATTCCGGCGGTCAACGCCAAGGCTGAGCAGCCCGTCACGGTGCATCTTCTGCCGCCTTCGCGGATTGTAGAAAAAACGCGGTACGAAGCGGTGCCGCTGCAGATGTGGCGATTCAACCCTGAACGGCATCCGAACATCCTGCGCTCGCTGAGCTTGTGGGAAAGTCCTGACTGGACGTTCTTGACTGAGGAGCGTGAGCCGGGTTTTGCCCTCAGTCGCCTGATGGCGGAGCGTCTGACGTTGAATCCTGCCGAGGTGCTGGTGCTGATGAGGCAGATTCGCGCCGGTCTTGACCAAGCGGTGGAGTGCGGCGTGCAGCGTGTGGACTTGCATCCTTCCAACATCTTGCTGCGGGTGGGTAAAAACGGCCCGCTGCTGGCGCGTGAGTTGGAGCGTCTGATGCAGAAGCGTCTGGATGCTTGGCCTGCATTTGTGGTGAAACTGCGACCACACATGACGATGCGCAGCCTTTATGAGCCGCTGCTGGTGGACACCGACATCGCGGACACGCCTCAGGAGGAGCATTTGCTGGATCGTGATTTCCGGCATCGGTCGTTTGTCACTCTCGCGGCTTATTTGCTGACGGGGGAGCGGTTGGGCGGTGGTGCACCGCAGTTTGCCGAGTCTGTGCCGGAGGCTGCGGCCACTTATGTGCGTGAGTGCATGGAACTGACGCGCCGGGCTGGGAAATCACCCACACCAGGAGATTTTATTGAGAATTTTGAGCGGCTGCTTTCCGCGCCGACCGTGGATCTGGCCACCCGCCTGCGTGGCAGCTCTGTGGCGATCGAGGAAATGGAAAGCGTTGGCTCGGTTTCTGATTTCGACGAGGACTGGAGCGGCAATGGCGCGGAAGAAGAGCCTTTTGAAGACACGGCGCTATCTCCGATCAAGCGCGCCATGAAGACGCATGACTTCAATCCCTTGAACCCTCAAAAACGCAGCCTTCCGTGGGGCGTGCTTGCTGCCGCCGCCGTGGTGGTTCTTGGGATTGGTGCTTGGATGCTGATCCCTGGGGGCAAGCCGGTCGAGGCCGTGGTATCATCTGTTTTGGAGACACCTTTGACTCCAGCTTTGGCAGAGTCTGCCCCCGCCGAGACACCCACATCTCCCAAAACGGTTGCTGAAAAGAAAGTGGAGGCACCAGAAGAAACCAAGCCTGTGCCTCCTACGGTGCCCATCAAGCCTGTGGTGGTGGCTGTGAAGACGCCAGTGATGAAATCTCAGCCTCCAGGCGTGGTGCCCCCGGCTGAAGCCAAGCCGACTGACAAGCCTGCGGAGATGGCCGTGGTCCCGCCAACGCAAGCGGTGGTGAAGGTGGACAAGTCTGCTGATGTGACATTGGAGAAGCCCCCGGTCACCGCTCCGCTGCCGCCCAAAGATCCCGTCACCATTCGTCGTGCGATTGTCCCCACCCAGGAGGAAATCGAGCGCATGAAGCAGGGGCATGTCGAGAACCGCACTGGCCGATTACCCGCCATGTCCACCGCGTCGCCTCTGCCGCCGCAAAACAAAACTAACCCGTGATTTTCGCCGCCTGCACCGAGCCTTCTTTGCAATCAATTCGTGGGAATACTCACGAAAGGTTGGATATTGCTTGGACTCAACGCTCTCCCACAGGTAAAAGTTTGAACGTGGCGACGAACGCCGCATGCAAAGCCGACTCGATAGCGAAGCCTGGGGAGCGCCGGGCAAATGATCGGTGGATTGGTGGTGCGGCCTTCGCGCCAGCATGTCACAAACGTCAAGCCGACAACACTTCCGCACACCTTAACCGAGCAACCAGGAGAGACTGATGAAGGTCAACAACACACAATTGTCATTTCAATCGGACAGGCAGGCAATCAGATTGCCGCGTCTTTCTGGAAAACCATCTGCCAGGAGCACGGCATTGATCCGCTGACGGGCCAAACGGCGCAGGGCCAGCCACCACGCGGAAACTGGAGCGCGTTTTTCACCAAACTTGGCGAGTCCACCTCTGGGAGCTATGTGCCTCGTGCTATCATGGTCGATTTGGAGCCTAGCGTGATCGACAATGTAAAAGCCACCTCGGGCTCACTTTTCAATCCGGGCAACCTGATCAGTCGCACCGAAGGCGCAGGCGGTAATTTTGCTGTTGGTTATCTTGGTGCTGGGCGTGAGGTGCTGCCTGAGGTCATGGGCCGCCTCGACGCTGAGATCGACAAGTGTGACAATGTTGGAGGCATCATTGTGCTTCATGCCACGGGTGGCGGCTCCGGCTCCGGCTTCGGTGCCCTGCTCATTGAGTCCGTGAAGGAAAAGTATCCCGAGTTCCCGGTCCTTAGCTGCGCCGTGCTGCCCTCTCCCCAGGTTTCCAGCGTGGTCACCGAGCCTTACAACACCGTTTTCACGCTCAATACCCTGCGCCGCTCCGCTGACGCCTGCCTGATCTTTGACAACGAGGCGTTGTTTGAACTCGCGAACCGCAAATGGAACATTGAAAGCCCCACGGTCGATGACTTGAACTTGCTCATAACCGAGGCGTTGGCCGGTTTGACCGCCTCCATGCGTTTCAGCGGCTTCCTGACCGTTGAAATCAGTCTGCGTGAGCTGCTCACCAATCTCGTGCCGCAGCCATCACTGCATTTCCTCATGTGTGCCTTTGCCCCGCTCACGCCGCCGGACCGCAGCAAGTTCGAGGAAATGGGTGTCGAAGACATGATTCGCAGCCTGTTTGACAACGGTTCCGTCTTTGCAGCTTGCTCTCCTATGGAAGGCCGCTTCCTCAGCACCGCCGTGCTCTACCGTGGCATCATGGATGACAAACCGCTGGCTGACGCTGCCTTGGCCGCGATGCGCGAGCAGCTTCCGCTGACTTATTGGATTCCGACCGCTTTCAAAATCGGCTACGTCGAGCAGTCGGGTGTCTCGCACCGCAAGAGCATGGTTCTCTTGGCCAACAACACCGAGATCGCCCGTGTGCTTGACCGTATTTGTCACAACTTTGACAAGCTCTGGCAGCGCAAGGCCTTCGCCAACTGGTACCTCAATGAAGGCATGTCCGAGGAGCAGATCAACGCTCTCCGCGCTTCCGCCCAGGAGCTCATCCAGAGCTATCAGGTCGCAGAGGAAAGTGGTGCCAAGGCCAAGGTGCAGGACAGCTCGGCGGACATTCCGCGCGGCGGCACTAGCCAGGATGACAGCCGCGCTGGCATGAGCCTACGCGACCTTGTGGATCGTCGTCGCGCCTAACAAATCGAATCAGGAACAGCAACAACAAGTTTGGAGGAACACCCGTGAGAGAGATTCTGAGCATTCATGTCGGACAATGTGGCAACCAGATCGCCGACCGTTACTGGCGGCTCGTGCTTCGTGAGCATGGCCTGACCGAGGCCGGTACGCCCAAAGAGGGCAGCAATGCCGCTTCAAATGCCAACATGGAGGTCTTCTTCCATAAGGTGCGTGACGGCAAATACATCCCTCGGGCTGTGTTGATCGATCTCGAACCCGGCGTCATCGCCCGTATCGAAGGCGGGGACATGGCGCAGCTCTTTGACGAAAGCTGCATCATCCGAAAAATTCCTGGTGCTGCTAATAACTGGGCGCGTGGTTACAACGTTGAAGGCGAGCGCATCATCGACCAGATCATGAACGTGATCGACGCTGCGGTGGAGAAAACCAAATCCTTGCAGGGTTTCCTCATCACGCACTCCATCGGGGGCGGCTCTGGCTCTGGCCTTGGCTCCCTGATTCTGGAGCGCCTGCGTCAGGCGTATCCGAAAAAGCGCATCTTCACTTTCTCGGTCGTTCCTTCGCCGCTGATCTCCGATTCCGCAGTCGAGCCTTATAACGCGGTGCTCACGCTCCAGCGCATTCTCGACAACGCTGATGCCGCCGTGCTGCTCGACAACGAGGCGCTCTTCCGCATCGCCAAGTCAAAGCTGCACCGCAGCCCAAACTACATGGATCTCAACCACATCATCGCGCTCATCATGAGCTCGGTCACGGCGTCCCTGCGTTTCCCTGGCAAACTCAACA
>JBIKYB010000091.1:0-16858 GCA_044355475.1 Prosthecobacter sp. | reverse complement strand
TTCTCCGCAGCAGCACTAAGGGCTCTTTGCTGAGCCGCGCCCCCAAGACAGCATAGCGCCCGTCCGCACTCACATCAGCACTGCGGTAGCCTGTCGAGGAGAAGGCCCAGAGCGTCGTCGTGGAGGGCTCCTGCAACCGCACCAGCGCAGCATCCGACTCCTTAGCCGGGGCAAAGAGAACGTCGTCCTCGCCCCAAAAGGAGCATTGAGCAAATGCTCCACCCAACAAGGACCAGCGGGCACCGCCAAGACTCCAGGCGCGGGTATCCGGGCCACATACCACCAGCTCGTTCGAGAGTGGATGCACGCTGACACCCCGCACCAGGCCGCTGCCGCCGAGCAGCGATTGCGCGGGAGCGCCGGTCCGAGCATCCCACAGGCGGACCGTCTGCCGTCCATCGGCCATGACAGCGATGCTGGCAAAGCGCGTGCCGTTCGCGAAGAAGGCAAGCTGATCGATCTGCCGGTCGTCGGTGCGGAATTCAAAGACCGTGCGTCCATCCGAAAGATCGACCCCTTGGATCGCTCCTTGCCGGCCTCCTGACACGATGAACTGCCCATCGGGACGTAACGCCGAAAACGATGGACTATGTGTGGCGACGGCGCGGACAAGGGAACCATCCTCCGCACTCCGCAGTTCCGTATCGTCCGACCCCACCTGCAAGAGAACCTGCCCGCCATCCGGTGTGAATGCTGCGGAGTAGACGTTTTTCGAAACATCGCGGGTCCAGCGAGACTGACCGGTCTGCGCATTGAGGATTCCGACATCTTGCTTTTCTCGACCGCCCCGGAGAATCCAGCGACCATCGGGGCTGAAGCGCAGAAACGGGTTCGCCGCTGTCTTTAGCTCGAGGATTCTCTTTCCGCCCCGCACGTCATGTATCACCAGATCGCCGAAGTATCCCCAGCGCCCGAGAGCGATGCGCTCCCCATCTGGCGAGATCGCCATGCTGTAGGAAAGCGGCGTCCCTTTCGTCGAAAATCCGGCAGCGAACTCCTGCAGCCGCTCCCCGGTGCGCACGTTCAGGATGGTCACTTTGCCCCGGTGATCCACCACCGCGAAGACGCTGGGCAGCCGGGGATGCGCGACCACGCCATCAATCGGCGCGCCCACATTGATGCGGGCGATGGAGGTGTCCGACTGGCCGAGCAAGTAGCGCCAGGTGGAGTCACGCAGGTTCTCCGGCACGTCCTGGAGCGCGACCTCCATCGCGGGGCCATTGCCCTCCCGCAGCGCCGCCTCGGCCAGCGAGATCGCGGAGCGGCCGAGCGCCTGCCGTGCCGTTTCACGCTCCTGCAAGGCGATGTGCTCATTCTGAGTGGCTCGACGTTCACTGGCCATCACCTTGAGCACAAAGCCAATGCTTAACAGCAACATGGCTGCCAAAGCGGCAGTGACGGCCTTATGCCGCAGCATGAGCAGCTTCAACTGCTTCAACGCGCCGGCATTTTCAGCCGAGGTGGCAAAACCGCCCTGATACGCCTCAATGTCCGCGCTGAATGCGGCGACGTGCTGGTAGCGCTTCGTCTTGTCGAGCGTCAGCGCCTTCATCACCACCGCTGACAAGGCATTCGGCACACGACCGCCCGTCATGTGCGGCAGCGGCGTGATCTTCTTCGCTTCGAGCACGTCTCCCTTGGCCTTCGCAGTGCCCGTGCCCGTCGTGGCACCAAATTTCGTGGGTTCGGTGATGTTCGCCATTTGCACCTTCTCCAGCACCTCCCATACGTCCTTGCCCTCGACCGGAGGCCGCAGCGTGAGGATGGCGTAAAGAATGCCACCGAGAGAGAAGATGTCGGAGCGCTCGTCGAGTTCGTTCACCTTTCCCATCGCCTGCTCGGGAGACATGTAGTTCGGTGTGCCCATCACCGCGCCTTCCATGGTGGCGGTGAGTGAGGTAGGGCGCTGTGTCCCCTCAGCGCCGTCGTCGGAGGCTCCAAGGCTTCGTTCATGCGTTGAGACGTGCGCAGGCGTGTGGGCCTCACGCGGCGGGCTGGGGACAGCCCGCCCTACCTCAGAGTCCAAGACCTTCGCAATGCCCCAGTCCATCACCAAGACCTCGCCGAACTCACCGACCATCACGTTTTCTGGCTTTAAATCGCGGTGGATGATGTTGCTGGCATGCGCGAAGGCCAGCGCGTCGCACACTTTGCGGAAGATGGTGAGCATGCGATCCAGCGTGTAGTGCTCCAGCGCCTCCTTCTTCTCATGGCGCAGGTCATTGATGATGTCCTGCAGCGTGCGGCCCTTCACCAGCTTCATGGTGTAGTAGAGCGCGCCCTCGCTATCGCGTCCGAGGTCGTAAACCGGCACGATGTTCGGATGGGCCAGCTTTCCCAGCACGGCAGCCTCTTGGACGAAGCGTCTTGCTTGGTCGTCGCTGGCGTTGGCATCGAGCATGACCTTCACCGCGATGGTGCGGCCGAGTTTGCAGTCCTCGCCCTCCATAATCGCCCCCATGCCGCCCTTGGCGATGCGTTTGCCAAAAACGAAGGGCACGGGCGAGTCTGGATTCGCCCCCATCACGGCCACTTCGGAAGGCGCAGCCGCCACCGGCTTCGCCACGGCGATGGTCTGCATGTCATCGAGCATCATCGCAGGTGAAGGCGGGCTGACTCGCAGTGTCGCCAGATCATCCGGGAACTCAGCAGGATTGGCGGTGGTCTCGTCGGGTGCGGTCATGCGGCGGATGCTGTGACAGACGGGGGTTGAATGCAACCTTTCCGCGCCTCACTTCTAGAGTGCCTACCGGCCTTAACCAGTGTGACATCATGGTCTCTGGTGGAATAAGCGGACTTTCCCGGTCCTGAACAGCGACGAAGAGCGTATGCTCAGTTCATGAAAAACCTGTTTCGCGTCACTCTGGGTCTTTTGGCAGCAGCCTTCAGCATCGCCGCCTGCGCCACCTCCCGTTCGGGTTATGAAACCGCGCCCTACACGGTCATCCGCACCGACGGCGACTTCGAGATTCGTGAGTATCCCGAGCTGAAGATCGCCACGACCGCGCGCGACAAGGACAACTCAAGCTTCATGCGTCTGTTTCGCTATATCGACGGAGGCAATGTGGCGAAGGAGAAGATCGCGATGACGACACCGGTCTTCATGGTGGAGGGCAAGATGGCCTTTGTGGTGCCGGAGAAGCACAAGTCCGCCACGCCTGCCCCGGCGTCAGCCGAGGTCATGGTGGACACGCTGAAGGCCCGGCGGGTGGCGGTGTGCCGATACAATGGCTCCCGTTCGCAGGAAGCCGAAGCACAGGCATTGGCAAAGCTGAAAGCCTGGATGCAGCAGAACAAGCTCACGGAGTCCGGGGCAGCCTTCAGCGCCTACTACGACCCGCCGTGGACGCCTGGCTTCATGCGGCGCAACGAGGTGCTCGTGCCGGTGGCAAACATGCAATGAAACATAAGCGCCGCGCTTCAATTTCTTCACTTTTAGCTCGAAGACCCTCATTGAATATGTTGTTGAACGTTTCGTGTTCAAATAAATCAGCCCTTCGAGTTCGAGAGCAAGATCGCCGCCCCTCTTCTCCAGCAATCCCAATCGTGACCACCCTCGATTTCGATCAGTTGATCGGGCTTCAAAATAGAGAGCGCAAAGAATTGATTGCTGGTCAGTAGTTTGTCGCTTTTCCCCACCGCGAGCGCGATGGGAAAAGGCGGGCCTGAACGAGAAAGCCACTGGCGCTTCATCTCGATCCACATTTTCTGAAGCGCCTCGGCCTTGCTGCGCGGAGTTCCCACTGGGCTCTCCCATTTCTCCAGGCCGCCAGCTCGCTCGATCTCAGCCAAAAGCTGTTTGTCTCCAACAAAGGGCGAGAGGAGAAGCATTTCATCCACCTCCCCAGGGAAACGAAGGGAGTATGTGAGTGCCCCGAGCCCACCCATCGAGACACCGATGATCGTCACACGCAACCCCTGTTTTTTTGCCGGGCCAATGATTTCCTCATGCAGGCAGACATCTGCCAGGCCCCTCATGTAATAGCCCAGATGCAGATCGGGAGCCACGATTCGCGCCAGGGGACGCTCCTTCCGGACAATTTCCACAATGCCATATTGTACAAATTCCTCAGGCGGACTCAATCGTCCCGGCAAGAGCAGCACCAGTTCCCGAGTCTCGTTGCCTTGGGGTTCAAATTGGAGCTTCCGCAGAGGCCGCGTCGGGCGGGCGGGAAGCAGACGACAAGCCGACATCGGCAGCGCTGCTATTGCCGTTAGGAGGTGGAGAAACTTGGAGCGCATCATAAATTGAGATCGGATACGCCTTTGATGGCCCGATTGGTGTTCCGTGTGGACAATGGCCTACGACTTAGAGGTGGCTCGAACTCGCAACATCAAAGCTCCATTCTTCGGCCTTAACCCTTTGGTGCAGTTGCGCCATAAGTTCGAATGAAGTCGAGTTCGACTGCGAAGGGGGCCTGCTTTTTATCGCCGATCAAAATACTGACTCGGCGAACCTTGGAGGTGTCCAGTCGCTCTTCGGGCAACGCAAGGCCTCGGAAGCTGCCCTTAAATTCGGCAAAGGGAACCTTCACTTCGACCCACTCGCCTTTGATGGTGGCAAACTCGGCCGCGAATGACACCTCCATACCGCGAAAGAGGGCGTCGGTAGCGAGTAGTACCTGATACTTGCGACCATCGCCCTTCACACGCAGTAGCAGTCCGGTATCGTTGCTGAGGTCCAGTTTCAAATCGCTGCTGCGGAAGGTCGAAAAGCCACCGTTGTTCTCCAGCGATAGCATGCCGCTGAACATCATCGTCCCGGCTTGGTTCGGCGTCAGTTTTCCCTCGGACAGCCCGCCCATCACTCCATCATTCACAACCTGCCAGTCGATACCGTCTTTGCCGTCAAACTCCGTGATCGAATGTGCGCGTGCCGTGCCGGGTTCATCCGCCCCCTTGACTCCGCTAGAAAAACACAACATCAGCCCGCAGGCTGCGATCAGGTTTGGATGAGGAGATACGGCATCCACGGCGGGTAAACGCACGACCGCGAGTGAAAAAGCCGCACTGAAGAGGAGGGGGCCGAACATGAGAACGAACAGCATCCACGGCCCAACAACAGGACGCGGCCCCTCGAAGGACATCCAATCAGCAAGCCAAGCCAAAGGCACCAAGCCGAACCAACAGACTAGGGCAACTTTGACAGCGGGATAACGCAAGTATCGCATTCTTTTGATACGCCGCCATAGCCTGCTTAGGGGGCGGAAAAAACCGGTGGCTTCAAACTTGCTCCCGACGACTGCCAGGAAGTTGCTTTTGAGGGGGCGGGTCGAGTTGGTCCTGGGCGTGGCGCGGAGATGGGGTGTGACTGTGAGTGACGCCTCCATGCGCCGGGAGCTGTTCGCCCTCCATCTGCCAACCCAAAACGTGTGGAGGCTGATTTCGCGGTTTTCGCGGAGCTATGACGCGGACTCAGCGGCGGGGAGGATTCGGATTTGTGTGTGATGAGGTATTTTTGAAAGTGCATTTCCGGGTGTGGTACAGGATTGGACTTCGGTGTGGAGCGAAGAAGCGGTTTGAGACCGATGGCAGGGATTTGCTTGCTGTTTTAGAGTGAGTGAAGCAAGCTCAACCGTGCTTGATTCCACCGAAGTCGAATCGTTTGCCTCATTACCATGGACTACCTCCTCATTGCTCTGAAACTCATCGTGGCGCTTGGCATTCTGAACGTCTGGCTCCTACGTCGCAGCAAGGCGACAGCGTATCGTGGCAAGGACGCGAGAACCCTGCGCGAGGAGTTCGCTGTTTATGGGCTGCCTTTTCCGATTTTCTGCCTCATCGGCATTTTTAAAGTTGGCTTCGCTTTGGCGCTCCTGGCTTCGCTTTGGATTCCCAGTTTGGCGCAACCTGCGGCGGTTGGCATGGGGGCGTTGATGCTGGGTGCCTTTTTCATGCACCTCAAAGTGAAAGATCCGATCAGCAAGGCGCTGCCCTCTCTCGCGGTGCTGGCGATGTGCGCCGCCATTGCGCTGCTCTAGGCGGCGTGCGGATCAGAATCCGGCAAGGCAGAGATAGGCGTTGAGCGCCAGATAAAACAGCGCCGGGAGCGTTTGCGGCAGGCTGTCTCTGATCTGGATGCGCACGATGACGGCAATCAGCATCATCAGCGCCAGTCCTCCTGCTGCCAACTGACCCAGCCATGGCTGGATCATTCCTGCCAGCAGGCCGATCCCCGCGAACCACTGCAAGGCACCCACGATCATGCGCTGCGAGGCGAGACGGTAGCGAAGAAACTCCTGCTTCATGCGGCTCGAAAAGAAGCATGCTGATCCATAACCGAGGAAGGAAAGGGCGGAGAAGAGGATGAGGGCGGTTTTCAAGACGAAGACTTTGAATCACCTGGGGCCAGTGAATCATTGGTTGCAAATGATACGTCCGCCATGCAGTGATTGGGGCAACATGTCTGCTAAATGCAGCGAAACAGGTGCCTAGCCTGCAATGTGGTCAGCCTTTGAGCCTTAACTCAAGCAGCTTGCGGTGCTTGGTGACACGACCGCTGACGCGCTTCCGCCAGCAGCGAAAGCTGGAGGGTTTGAGCTCATGGCGCATGAGGTCGATGACCTGGCTTTCTACCAAGCCTGTGCGCTCTCGGATTTCTTCAAAGCTCGTGCGGTCCTCCCAGGCGAGTCGCACGACGAAAGAGGCTTGTTCGCTGCTGAGGGTGGTCTTCATGGACGAGTGACGATGGTTTCGATCTGACCTTTGAGGCGGCGGGAGTCGTCGAGGCCATCGACATACCTTTGAGGCATCTTTGAAACGCCCACAGCCCCGCCAATCAGGGCACCGAGCACGGCTCCACGATGGCAGTTGTCACCGCCGACATTCGCATTGGCGATGACGCCGCTTTCAAAGTCATCGGCATATTTCCATGCCAGATACAAAGATGCTGGGAAGGCTTCGGCAATGTAGCATGCTGGGCTGACGCGCCTGCCGATCACGACCTCGTCGGGATCTTTGGACCATTCTAGAGCTTTGCGTTGAGAGAACCAGTCGCTGCCATGGGCGAGTATGGCCTCACGCAATGGCGCGCCCTTGAGTAGGTCACAAGCCATCCTCACCATGGCGTCTGCCGCGGTGAGCGCTTCAGGGGAGCGGTGTGTGAGGCTGATGTGCTCACGCACGGCTTCCCGTGTGGCGTCGAGGTCGCCCCGAAAATAGGCGCAGAGCACACCGACATGGGCCAGGCCACCGATGTGGATGTCTGTGCCCGCGCATTTTCTTGGATCGGTGCCGCGCGCATAGGCGGTGAAGAACTTGCGATGACACTCCTCGACGTAGGTGTCCCGATGCTTCCCAGCCGTGAGCATGAAGTCGATGTAGCGCGTGAGATAGTCATCCGCATCGTAGCTGCCGCAGGCGATCAAGGAGTCCATCAACACCTCGGCGAGCTGTAGGTTCAGCGTGTTTTCACCCGCCCGCAGGAATTGGTGATAGTGGATGCCGCGCTGTCCCCAGTAGCGTGCCTGATCATGCAGAATATCCCCGCGCGCATTGAGCGCGGTGTATTCAGACCGCCACAGTATGCTGCCGAGATGCGGAGATTTCGGGGCTACGTAGTCACGGACGATGCCGTAGTCCTGGCGCAGCGCTGAGCGGTCGTAATACCAATGCACGGGCATGGCGAGAGCGTCACCAATGAAGCCGCCCAAGGCGAGGCCTGTGAGTGAGTCCTGAATCTTCTCCATGTGGCTCAAGGTGTGATGGCTGCGCTCGGTTTGGTGGCCTTGCTAGTCCATCGATCAAGTTTTAAATCACGAGCGTTCAGACCACGATTGCTCTCCAGGCCGCGCAGATTCCAATGATGGGCGTGGAGCTTGAAGGGGCTGCGGATTCGCTCATCAAAGTTCGTCGGCCAGATGACGCCGTCGATGCTTTTGAAATCACGGAAGGTCACATCCACCTCGGCTCCACGGGTGCTGTCCAGGCCGTTGAGTGTCAGGCGCACTCGTCGTAGCAGCTTGCTGTGGCGGTCGATGTGGAGGATGACGCGGTCCTCTTTTGCCATGCCAATGCCGGGGCGCAGAATGGCGAGCACCTCATCGCAGAGAGCCTGATCCACGAGGGACTCACCATTCATGGCGAAGACCGTGCTGCTTTGCTGGAAGTAGAACGGTCCAAGCAAAAACACCGCATAGGCATCCGCCACGAGCGCTGCGGCCTGCTTGGCCTCGGTATCCTGTGAGACGGTGCCATTGTAGGCGATGGCGATTTGACCGGGCTCACGCAGCACCCTCTTCAAACCCCCAGGTCCGGTGTGGGATTGTGCGATGATTCTTGGTGAAAGGATGATCCTTTCTTCTGATGCTCCACGGAATTTCGAGTCCACTAGCACGGGCTGAAAGCGTGGCCCGATGGCTGCCCACTTGCCTTCATAGCGCACGCTGAGATCCCTGATTCGCTCAAAGGCGGCACTTCCATGAGCTTTTTGTGAGGCCGTGACGAGCGCCATTGCTCCGGGGTCGGAGGTGGTGATGGATCGGGTGCAGATCTGCGTCGATGCGCAGGAACTAAGAAGACCGATCAGAATGATGAGCATCAGAGGCGTTTGTTTCATGAGGGAAGTGGGGCAGGCAGAAATCGCCTTATCGTTTACGGGTGACGCTTCTCGTGTGGACAAAGTTCCGCACAACTTGTCAAAACTTCGGTCAGAGCGAATGCGGTTCACCCAACGCTGATAGCAGATGCTAAAAAAGCGTGGACACTGGCTTTTGAGCTCATGACTGAGACAGATGGGCCAGCAGCATCTTGGCTGCGGCCATTCCTGAGATCGCTGCGCCCTCGACTCGTGGTCCTGCAAAGGCGTCTCCAGCCATGATGAGGGGTGGAGATGCCTGCAAAAGAGCGCAGGGCTGAGCATCGACTTGAAGGGGCTTGCTGTAGCGCCATCCGTGGACCTGATAGCTGAGCACTTCGGCACCCAGCCATGGTTGTGAGGCATCCAGGAGCATCCGCCCGCTTTCCATGCGATCCTCATCCCAGTGCGCGAGACTGAACTCATGATTGGCATGAATCGTGACCGCAGGTTCCGCAGAGATGCCTTTGAGCTGATTGTCCGCTATCCATGAGACAGGGCCGCTGGTCGGCACAAGTCCACCTGGAGGCGGAATCGAAGACGGACCTTTCAGCACGGCCATGACGGCCAGGCAGCGTTCGTAATGAATGCCTTCAAGCCGTGTCCTCATCGCAGGATCAAGTTCGATCTCATCCGCTGCCAGCAGCGCAAGAGATTGTGGCACCGGAGGTGTGAGCAGCACTGCCGCCGCTGAGTAAAAATCTCCCGTGCTGGTCTCGACCGAGTAGTGATCACCGGCACGTCTGAGTGCCACGACTTGCTTTTCCATCCTTATTTCCAGACCCTGCGCCAGATACTTGGCGACGGCCGTCATGGCTGGCTGACCACGCCAGCGCGTGTGCCCGTCAGCCGCAGTGGAGAAGCCCTGGCACCATTCCTTCATCATGCCTGCCTCCGCACCCTGTTTGAGGATCTCTTCAAATCGGAGATCCCGGCTGGTGATGAACTGCGCTCCATGATCAAAGGTGGCCGCGCCAATGCGGCGACTGGCCAGCCTGCCGCCGAGGCCGCGCCCTTTATCCAGCAACAACACGCTGCGACCAGCGCTCTGAAGCGCACGCGCTGCGATGAGGCCTGAGACACCTGTGCCAATGATCAGCACATCAACGGGAGATTCATGATTCGTCATGGAGCTTGGTAAAGAAAGGAAATGGACCCGTAGTTACGGCTGTGGCCGACAGATGGAAGATCGTTTTTTCCAGCCTAGGTCGTCGGAAACCACTCACCCTTGCTCCAGTCGAGCCATTCAGTGCCACGAAACTGCTTTTTATAGTCGTAAGCACTGGGTTCATGCGTGGCGTAGCCAGGATAAAGCCAGCGCAGGCCAGACTCGCGGCAGTGCTGGATTTCAAGAAGCATCGTGAAGATGCCGAGGCTGCGTTTGGTGAACTCCGGCTCAAAGAGGCCATACACGCTGGACGCGGCGGTTAAGCCCATGTCGAAGAAGCTGGCGGCGACGAGGCGCTCGCCCTCAAAAACGCGCAGCATGCGGCATTCGCAGGGACCGGTGGCGGGATCGGGACCGAGGAAGGTTTCGAGTGACTCGGGCACGTTGTGGGTGAAGCGCTCCTTGTGACGCTGGAACATGGCCCGCAGGTCGTCATCGAGCGCGGCGGGCACGATGTCGTGATGCAGATCGGTGTTCTTGGACACCACGCGGCGCTGACTTTTGGTGAAGGAGCAGGACGCAAGATCGATGCGCAGCGGCGTGATGGTCTGCATGGCTCCTTGTTCGTCGGTTTGGGAGCTGTATCGAAAGAAATACCGGCCGAAATGCCTCCAGCCCGCCGCCCACAGCCTGTCCATGAATTCCGCAGGCACGGAATCACAGATGAATGCGTCGTCGAGTTCAGGCGTCACAGAGCCTCAATAATCCGGCGGCGCGGATTGACAACCGCAGTCCCGCCCGCACACTCGAAACCGGCAGCCCCTAACGCTCATGAACTTCCTGCAACGCATCGAACGCGTCTTCTTCTGGCTCTCCGCAGCTTCATCTGACAACCTTGATGCCTGCCCGGCCTGGGAGCGGCGCAAATATGTGGCCTTTGGTGCCACGGTGCTCGTGCCCTCCACCTTTGCCATCATCGCCTGCGCCTACGCGCTATCCACGCTCACAGACAATGTCTGGGTCATCGCCCCCGTCTCACTGGTGTGGGCCTTCATCATCCTCACGGTGGACCGAGCCTTGCTGGCGACTTATCGCGCCTACCAGGGCTTTTTCCGCAAGGCGGCACAATTCGGACTGCGCATGGTGGTGGCAGCGCTGATGGGGATCACCATCTCTCATCCGCTGACGCTGCTGCTGTTCAAGGACACCATTACCTCGGTCATCGAGAAACATCGTCAGAACGAGATCGAGGCCGCGCGTGAGACTTCCAAGCAGCAGAAAGTCGCCGTGGAAGCGCGCATCGTGCCGTTGGAAGCCGAGATCGCCAAACAGCGCGAGAACTGGACCGCGACCTTCAGCGCCAAGTTCCTCGATGAAAATGGCAAGCCGGTCGAAAAGCCGCTCACCGACGACGAAAAACGGCTCAAGACCGAGCGTGAAGCGAAAATTGGCGATGCGGTCGCCCCTGGCAAAACGCGGCTCGAAACGCTCGACACCGAAATGGCGAAGCTCAGCGCCGATTATCAAAAGATCGCCGAAGAACTGAATCACTGGCAGACCGAGTTCGAGCGCGAGGTGAATGGTCAGCGCAGCGGCATTGTTGGCCTCGGGCCGCGCGCCAAGAGCATCCAGGAAGACCAGCTCACCTGGCGCCGCGCCGAATCCGCCCGTCTGAGCGGTGTGCTGGACACGATGACGAAGAATCGCGTCGCTCTCGTGGCTGAAATCAAAGCCGCCGAAGACGGGGTGAATGCCGCGCTCGATGCCAAGGCCGCCGAAGAAGCCGCGCTGATCAAAGCCGAGCAGGCGCGTGTCGCCGCGCTGAAGCAGAAGGTGCAAACAGAGCAAGCGGATGCGTTTGTGGGCCAGCAGAACGCCATCCGCGAGACCTTGAAGACGCAGATCGACGCGCTGCTGCTCCAGCTTCAAAATCTGCACACCGAGATCGGCCAGTTGGTGAAGGACGAGGACACACGCATCGCCGGCATCCGCGCCGAGCCGCGGCGGGACATCCTCACGCAAACGCTCGCGCTGCATGAGCTTTTTGAGAAAGGCGCGCAGGGCGGCACGTTCGCGCTCGTGGCCTATCTGGTGCTGACGATGCTCTTCATGCTGGTGGACACGATTCCGCTCGTTGTGAAGTTCTTCTCCAAACCTGGCCCGTATGACACGCTGCTGGACCGCGAGGAAATCAGCTTTGAAGGAGAGCGAAAGGCATTCCTCGAAGGTTTCAGCCGCCAGATGAAGGAGTTGGGTGAGAGCAAGCTGCTGAATTTCACTCGCAACAAGAGCCTCGAACGCGGCCTGATCACAAGCGTGGACGGCGCTCGTTCGGCGAAGGAGTTTTTGGTGTATCTAATGGATCTTGAACGTGAGTTTGAGGAGAAAAACCGTGCTGCCCGCGAGCTGGCCGCCACCAGTGGCGTCAGTCACACAGCCGATGCGCTCGAAGAAATGTCCCGCAACTTCTACGCTGATCTGCGACAGCGCATGGAGAACTTCTTCCGAGATGACCGCCGCACCTCCGCCACGGCGCAGGCATAAACCAAGACGCTACTACCTTTTGAATTCATGCCGTGAGGTGCCATTTCTGGCTTGAAAGAATGACATATTCCCCTTCTGGACTCTCTGCAAAATTTTGAGCGAGCCATCCCCCCAATACAATCACATTTAAGTGATTGTCGTTAAATGAATTATTTTGTAGAATCTTCAGTTGTTGGTGCCATTGCAGAGCGTTAGTTTAAATTTGAGATTTTAATCATTTTTTTGTTTTATCATGCGTATTTTAATAACTGGCGGCGCGGGCTTTCTAGGTTCTCATCTCTGTGAGCGATTGCTTGATGAAGGGCACGAAGTAATCTGCTTGGATAATTTTTTCACGGGAAGCAGGGACAATATCATCAACCTTTTGCCCAACCCTCGATTTGAGTTCATTCGACACGATGTGATAGACTCGTTCAAAGCCGAGGTGGATCGAATTTACAACCTTGCATGTCCAGCCTCCCCTCCTCACTACCAATACAACGCCATAAAGACGATCAAGACGTCTGTCATGGGTGCTATCAATGTTCTTGGTCTGGCCAAGAGAACTCGTGCTCGTGCTTTTCAGGCATCGACGTCTGAGGTCTATGGCGATCCAGAAGTTCATCCTCAATCCGAAAGTTACTGGGGCCACGTAAATCCGATTGGGATTCGCTCATGTTACGATGAGGGGAAGCGTGTCGCGGAGACCCTCTTCTTTGATTATCACCGCCAAAACAATGTGGACGTCCGTGTTGTTCGTATCTTCAACACTTATGGGCCAAGGATGCGTCCTGATGATGGCCGTGTCGTCTCGAACTTCATCGTTCAAGCGCTTCGCGGGCACAATCTGACGATTTATGGCGATGGCAGCCAGACTCGCAGCTTTTGCTATGTTGACGATCTTATCGAAGGTTTTGTCCGCCTCATGGAGACAGAAGGTATCAGCAGTCCGGTCAATATTGGAAATCCCAGTGAGTTCACCATGTTGCAGCTTGCCGAACTGGTGGTGAAAAAAGTTGGAGGTAGTTCCAAAATCACGTTTCATCCGCTTCCTTCGGATGACCCCAAGCAGCGTTGTCCCGACATCACCCTGGCCAAAAAGCTACTGGGTTGGGAGCCGAAAGTGCCTCTTGAAGAGGGTATTGACCGAACCATCGCTTATTTCAAAAAGACGCTTGGTTTATGATTTTGAGGGTATCCCTGGATAGGGGGTGTATTTTTTGCAAGCGGCTCCGAGGTCCGAAAAATCAGCATTTGGGGGCACCGTTCTCCGCGTGAGCTGGCGGTCGAGGTTCGCTTCATCTGACTTTTGAGTGGGGTTTCTGGCTCGTTTTGTCTTCTTTTGCCCGTTCTACGGCGCTCTGCCCGTCTCAACGGGCCAGGCAGGCATAGCGGTCCATGTTGTAAACTAGGTTGCTCAGGTGGTTGTGCTGCGTGGCTCGTTTCAACCCGATGCTACGACACCAGTCGGCTCCTATCTGCGCCATCCTCGCGAAGATGTGCTCCACTCGCACCCGCATCCGGCTGATCGTGTGGTTGGTCTGCTGCTCCTTGTCACTCAACGCATGCCCTCGCGTCGCCTTGCGCATGAGGAACTCCTGCGCGTTGAGCTTGATGAGATGCTCTTCGTGCTCCGCACTATGATAGGCTGAGTCGGCGAGCACGGCTTGGTCTTTCTCATCGAGCAGTTCTTCAAACACCTAGCTGTCGTGCACATGCGCCGGGGTGGTGGTGGCTTTGATGATGAGCTTGGTTTTCAAGTCGGCCTTCACATGGTTCTTCCAGCCGTAGTGGGCTTCGCTGTTCTTCTGCCGACCCTCGGCAGGGTTGGTATCGAACTCCTCGGGCCGCCCGCCCTCTTTGATGCTCTGGTTTTGCTCGCGGCTGTTACGCTGGCGCGGGGCTTCGGTGAAGCTGGCGTCGATGATGCTGCCTTCGCTGGCGATGTAGCCTTGGGCTTCGAGCTGGAGGGTGAAGGCTTCGAAGAGTTTGCGGCTGCCTTCGCGTCCACTCTCTTCGAGGCGTTGCTTGAAGTCCCAGATCGTTTTGGCATTGGGGATCAAATCGCCGATGCGCAGGCCGAGGAAGTTTTTGAAGCTCGTGCGGTCAAAGATTTGCTCCTCAGTGGTGTCGTCGCTGAGCCCGTGGAACTTTTGCAGCACGAGCACCTTGAGCATGAGCACGGGGTCGAAGGGTGGCTTGCCGCCTTTACGCCAGTCGCGAGTAGCGTAGCCGGTGAGTTCTTCGAGCAGCGGGCGGAAGCTCTCCCAAGGGATAAGCTCGCGTAGCTTGAGGATGCCGGTGGTCTTGGCAGCGACGGCCTGCTCGTGTTCGATGGCGCTGAAAAGCCCTCCTCCTCGCTGGGTCGTGCGGTAGTGTTTCATGCCCCTCTAAGTGGCTCATGAATGCGCCCAGCGAAAGCCTCTCCTGGGGAAATGAGGTTTCCAGAGGTGCCCTTGAGCCGGTTTTGATGTCGTCTTTTGGGGCTTAAACCTCCAACTGGATGCCCAGTTCGATGACCTGGCGCGGCGGAAGCTCAAAGTAGCCGGTGGCGGGGCGGGAGAGGCGGGAAAGCATGACGAAGAGTTTTTTGCGCCATGCGGCCATCTTGCCGGGACCGTTGGTCAGCAGTACCTCGCGGCTTTGGTAGAAGGTGATGCCGTTGCGCTTCACTTTCGTCTTCTCGCTCATGGCCTGGCAGAGGTCATTGAACACATCGGGTGACTCGGAGAAGCCGTAGCGCAAAAGGATGCGGTAGAATTCGTCATGATACTCGCTGATCTCGTGGCGCTTCTCGTCCCGCACATAAGGAGCGTCCTCAAAGCGCACGGTGAGCAGGACCACCTGCTGGTGCAGCGCCTTGTTGTGCTTCAGATGGTGCAGCAGCGCCAGCGGCAGGCCGTCCGCGCTGGCAGACATGAAGACGGCGGTGCCGGGTACACGGATGATGCGGTCTTTCTTGATCTCATCCACAAGGAACTGCACGGGCAGGCGACCACGCTGCATGGCCTGGAAGAGGATGGCGCGTCCATCCGTCCATGTTTTCATGATGATCCAGATGCTCAGGCCAATGACGAGCGGGAACCAGGCCCCGGCCATGAACTTGAGCAAGCTGCCGGAGACGTAGCCGATTTCAGGGATGAGGAAGATGATGACCGGGATGCCTGCTTTCCAGAGCGGCCACTGCCAGACCTCGCGGGCCACGAGGAAAAACAGCAGGCTGGTGAAGGTCATGTCGAGTGCCACGGAGAGGCCGTAGGCGGCGGCGAGATTGGTGGAGGACTCAAAATGGAAGACCAGCGCGAGGCAGGAGACCATGAGGAGGTAGTTTACCTGCGGCATGTAGATCTGGCCGCGCACGTCGGGATTGGTGTGGATGATCTTCAGGCGTGGCAGGTAGCCAAGTTGTACGGCTTGCTGGGTGAGCGAGTACACGCCCGTGATCATGGCCTGGGAGGCGATGATGGTGGCTGCCGTGGCCAGGAGCAGGACTGGGATCAGTGCGGCCTTCGGCACAAGGCTGAAAAAGTGGTGATACCCCGGCTGTAGCGAGGCATTCACGTCTGAGAGGACGAGCGCGCCTTGCCCGAGGTAGTTCAGCATGAGCGCCGGCAGCACGATGAAGTACCAGCTCCGCACCAGGGGTGGGCGACCGAAATGGCCAATGTCGGCATACATGGCTTCACACCCGGTCACGGCCAGCAGTACGAGTCCCATCAGCACGAAGCTCTCATGGCCGTGGTGCAGCAGGAAGTTGATCCCATGATGTGGTGAAAGGGCCGAAAACACACCTGGGTAGCTGCTGATGTTGATGATGCCGAGCACGGCCAGGGTTAGGAACCAGAGCACCATGATCGGCCCGAAGGCCTGGCCGATGCGGGCGGTACCGTGCCGCTGCACCAGAAACAGGCTCATGATGATCCCTGCAGAGATGGGGACGACGTAATGCGCCAGATCGGTGCCCAGCTTGGCATCCAGGAGGGCTAGGCCCTCCACGGCAGAGAGCACCGAGATGGCCGGGGTGATCATGCCGTCGCCATACAGCAGGCAGGCACCGAAAATACCGATCAGCACGATGGCACCGCTCGTCTGCGGTTTGAACCGAGCTTTGGCGGAGCGGAAAAGCGTCAGCAGGGCAAACATGCCGCCCTCGCCCTGGTTGGTGGCTCGGGTGATGAAGCCGAGGTACTTGAAGCAGACCATCAAGATCAGCGACCAGAACATCAGCGAGAGCGGGCCGAGCACGCCAAGCGGATCACCCGGCGTGGGTTTGGCGTGATGCAGGCACTCCTTGAGCGCGTACAACGGACTGGTGCCGATATCCCCGAAAACCACACCCAAAGCCACGAGGGCCAGGGTCCAACTGTTTGAGTTTTTGTGTTCTGACATGCGGAGTCTTCAGGTCGTTTCCTGAAGCCCTGTTTGGATAAGGGAATAACGTGGTTAGCTAGCGCGAGGGTGAATGCAAGGGACAGTTCGGCGCAGACCTGGCCGCGGATGGAGGCTTCTGCTGGACGGCGGCATGCAAACTTCCTTGAAAAAGCCTCCGCAGCCGGTACTGGCGGCTTTTTCTTCCCGATGAACTCTTTTCTCAAAGGCTTGGTCGATTTCATGGAGCCAGTAGGCCTCGCGTGGATCGTTTTCACCGTTCT
>JBIKYB010000353.1:0-5205 GCA_044355475.1 Prosthecobacter sp. | reverse complement strand
GCGCCCTAGGCCGACGACGAAGTAATTCACCTCGAGTTCATTGCCAATCGCGAGCTTCTGGTCGTCCGCGAGCCATTGCGTGATGGTGATCTCATCATCCTTGCCGTTGCCGACGGATGTCACCATCGAGTAAGGCGTGCCGCCCTGCGCCGAGGTGATGCCGTTCACCAGGTAGGTCAGCACGCCACGACTGCCTTTGAACTCAAAAATCTTCTCCGCCAGCGTGCGGTCCAAAAACACGCGGCTGGTGCTGAGTTCCCACTCTTTCGTCTCACCGGGGATGCGCGTGAGCTTGAGGGCGAAGTCTGCGAGCGTGCGCTGCTCCTCAAGCTGCGCGCGCAGGGCGGTGAACTGCGGATGCAGCAACGCGTTCACGCGCCCGTCCATCTCCAGTTGGTTTTGCAGGTCCGCCAGGTGTACAAACACCGAATCTGGCGGAATCTGGGACGCGGTGAGCTGGAACGCGCCAAAATCCTCCGCGCTCACAATCGCTCCGATCGTGCGACGCATTGTGATGTCCTGGTTCGTGCTGCCAGAGAGCGGCGCGTCACGCGAAATGGCGCTGGGACGCTCCAGGCGTACCAGGATCGTGTCACCCGGCTTGGCATTGAGCTTGCGGGCCAGGGACTCGTTGATCACCACGAAAGATTTGTCCAAGGCGATGGGCTTGCCGCTCCTGCTGAGCTTCCAAAATGCCTCGTCCACACCGAGCACCTGCGCTCCATTCACACGCACCTTGCCATTCGCCGCGCTGGCAGAGCCGGTGGCGATGATCAGCGGCGCGGACTTCGTTTTGCGGGCCAGATTCTCAGTAAACCAGCGGTCTCCACCGAGCACACCGCCTTCCGCCTTCCCCAGGCGCAGTTCTGCCACACGCCGCAGGCTCGCACGCACCGAATCACCCACCAGCAAGGACCCGGTAAGAATCGTTCCTGCCAGGAAGGTGCCGAACAACAAACCGAGGTGCCCGCGCCAGTAATGCCGCGCGGACTGGAGGACGTAATCCTGCAATTTCATGACAGAACACCTTCGTGAATCTTCAGCACACGGCCCATGCACTCCGCCTGCTCGCGATGATGCGTGACGAGCACCAGCGTGACGCCGTTGGTCTTCTGCAACTCCAACAGCAGTTCCGTCAAGACGACAGCATTGCTTTCATCAAGCGCTCCAGTCGGCTCGTCGGCCAGTATCAAACGCGGCTGGTTGATCAGTGCGCGCACAAACGCCACGCGCTGCCGCTCACCGCCGGAAAGCTGCGCCGGTTTCCAGCTCATGCGGTCTTTCAGCCCGACCTGCTCCAGCAGCGTCTCCGCCCGCTGACGCGCGAGGATGGAGGCTGATTTCAGCGCCAGGGTGGGAAGTAGCACGTTTTCCAGCACCGAGCATTGCGGCATCAGGTGATGAAGCTGGAAAATGAAGCCGATCTTCTGGCTGCGCACAGCGGCGAGTTGCTTCGGCGTGCTTTGCGCGAGCGATTCGCCATCGAAGACGATGCCCCCCTCGTCCGGTGTGTCGAGCGTGCCGAGGATGTTTAGCAGCGTGCTCTTGCCGCAACCGGAAGGGCCGACGATCGCGAGCGATTCTCCCTGCTCGATCGTCAGATTGATGCTACGCAGCACCGGCACACGCGCCCCGCTGCCGGGATCGGTGTAGGACTTTGAGAGGTTGGTGAGTTCGATGAGTGGCATGGCTGGGCTGGTTTCGGTGCGCTGGGAGCAACGGAGCTAAAATGACGAATTCAGAATGACGAATGACGAACAGGATGACGCGAACTTTGCGGTGAGTGGGTGGGCTTTTTTCGGGCTTGGGAATTCATTCGTCATTCCCGGCAGGGACAAGCCTCCAGCGCTTCGCTTTGAACTCATGGCGCGGCAGGCTTCCCGGCTCGGCCAGCCTTACCGGAATGCGCAGGGAAAACGTGTCACGGAGCTTCGATTCGATCTTTTTGAGCAACGGTTTCGCGACATTGCCGTCCACCTCGACTAGCAGCTCGATCTCGTCCATCGCATCGACTTTGCGCTGCTCCACCATGAACTCAATGACCTCCGGGAACTGCCGCACCACGGCCTCGACCGCGCTGGGGTAGATGTTCACGCCGCGCACCACGACCATGTCGTCCAAACGGCTCAAAATGCCTCCATCGAGGATCAAGCGGCCGCGATGCAGCTTCTTCTTCACCCAGTCACCGGTGCGGTAACGCAGCAGCGGGCAGGCCGTGCGGTCCAGCGTCGAAAGAACCAGCTCGCCGCATTCACCATCTTCCACTTCCTTGCCGGTCTGTGGATCGACCACCTCGGCCAGATACGCATCCTCCAGCACGATGAGCTGCCGTGGCATGTCCTCGGCCTCATAACTGACCGGCCCGACCTCAGTCATGCCGTGATGGTCGAACACCCGCGATTCCCAGAGCTTTTCGAGACGACTGCGCACCTCCGGCACACTGCCTCCCGTCTCTCCAGCGACGATGATTTTGTTTATGCGCAGGCTCATGCGCTCCACGCCGGAGGATTCGCCGATCAATTCGCCCAGGCGCAGCGCATACGTCGGGGTACAGCACAAAACGGTGGCCCCGTAACGTGCCATCGCCTCCAGCCTGGCCTGACTGGACAAACCACCCGCTGGAATCACGAGATAATCCTTCGCAGCGGCCTCGTACGCCGTCCAGAAACCAAGAAACGGTCCAAAAGAGAAGGCAAAGAAGATGCGGTCACGTCCTTTGACCAGTCCAGCGGCTTCAAACACGCGCTGCCAGCATTTCAGCATCGCCTCCCAGCTTTCCGGCGTGTCCAGCCAAGCCATCGGCTGCCCGGTGCTGGTGCCACTGGTCTGGCAAAAGCGCGTGTATTGATGAATCGCACGAGTCAGGTTCGTGCCGAAGGGTGGATTGTCCGCACGATCCGCCTGGATGTCCGCCTTCGTCGTGAACGGCACCTGGGCGATGAAATCGTCGATGCGATTCAAACGGCTGACCTTCAACTCCCACTCGCGGATTTTTTTACCGTAGAAGCTGTCCGTCGTGGCCAGATTGAGCACAATCGACCGCAGCTTGCGCCACTGGTTAGAGCGCAGGCGAACTCGGTCGATCAATGGTGGTCCGTCCGACACGGTCGCAAGTCATGGCGAGGCATGAGGCGGGGTCAAGCAACGCGCACGTCCGCATGCCATGTGGCGGCCAACACCTCACAAAACCATTGCGTGACTTTTAATCCCTCTGAACTCTCAAGCGCTGTGAAAGCACATGATCCTTGCTCGGAGGCATCGCGATGACATCCGGTGCCGCGTTGGCAGCTTCGATGCAGACAAAATGCGGATAGGCATCGTCCGGCAGGTCGGTCAGGCGCTTCGATTTCTCAATCCACGGATTCCACACGATGGTGGAGCGGCTGCCAGATTTTTCGACCACGATGGTCCGACGGCCTTTTCTGTCGAGCAGGCGCACGGTGCCCTTGGATTCGTAGTTTCGGTCCACTTCACGATCAAAATAGACGGGACCGCTTTGCTCAATGCGCTCCGGTGAAAGACGGCTCTCCACATAATAAGCATCGTCTAGGCCGATCACGGCGGCCTCGGTCACATCCTCGACGCAGAGGTAGGTGTGCAGCGCCCCGGTCATCGACCAAGCAGCTTCGTCCGTGTTCTTGATGTGCAGCGCGATGCTAAGCTGTGCGCCCAGTTTCACCTCCAGGCGTAGATCAAAGCGATGCGGCCAGAAGGCGCGTGATTCATCGCTGTCACTCAAAAGGAACTCCAGAGTCACACCAGCGATGTTTTCCGTCACCTCGCCCATCTTCCACATCAGGTTGCGCACAAAACCATGGGCTGGTTTGTCAGACTCCGTCGGATGCCCGCCAAACCACGGCCAACAGACGGGAATGCCGCCGCGAATCGGCTTCCCCGGCTCAAAAGCGGCCTGAGCACTCATGAACAGCACCGGCTGCTCGCCAGCGGGCGTCCATTCCATCACATGCGCCCCGTTCAGCGCGATGCGCCCCGCCGCCGCAGCGTGGTTGATGACGAGGATCGGATAACCAGCGGGTTCTTCGATGAGGGTGACGGAGGGAGGAAGAGTCATGCGGCGGGATTCATATCCTGAACCCCGCTGGCAGCAACTCCGCCATCGTCATCGCGAACGGTTTTCCATCCCTCAAAAACCACACCGCCGTCTCCGGACCCGCAAACTCCGCGATTACCTGTCGGCAAGCCCCGCATGGCGGAAACTCATGTCCCAACGCAATCACCGCCAGCATGGCGATCTTCATCTCCGGCCCTTCCTCGGCCACCGCATGAAAAATCGTGTTCCGCTCCGCGCAAATCGTCAGCCCATAGCTGGCGTTCTCCACATTGCAGCCGGTGAAGAGGTTTCCCAGCGCCGTCAGCAACGCGCATCCAACCTGGAAATGAGAATACGGCGCATGGGCCTTGGTCGCGGCAAGCTTGGCCCGGTCAAACAGTTCGGCAGCGTTCATGCACCAGCCATACCCGCGCCCCCTCGGAAGGCAATCTTCTGCTCTCACCTAACCTCTTCTGTAATCGGGCATCCACCCGCTGACTCCAGCCAAGAACGTCAAAATGGCGCATACCACCCCAGCCTCGACGCCCTTGATCATTTCTTAACCTCTCTGTCTCTGCCGAAAGTCCACGCTCCCCTGGTGCGTAATTCAGGGCATCATCCCCCTATGATGTCCAAAACCACCCTCTCGCTGACTTGCGCGGCCTTTGCTTCAGTGTCCCTTCACGCCCAGGACGCTGGCGAAAAAATCACTTATCAGGACCACATCCGGCCCCTGCTTGAGAACAAATGCTTCTCCTGCCACAACCCGGACAAGAAAAAAGGTGATCTCGACCTCACCAGCTTCGGTGCCCTCATGACCGGCGGCGGCGGTGGAGCCGTGGTGGACGCAGGCAACGCGGACAGCAGCCGCCTGTGGACCACCTGCGCGAAAAAAGAAGAACCCTTCATGCCGCCAGAAGGCGCTCCGTTGAGCACCAAGGATCTCGATTTACTCGCTGCTTGGATCAAGGGCGGCATCCTCGACACCAAGTCGTCCATCGCCAAAAAATCCGCCAAACCGAAAGTGGACATGGCCGTCGCCGTCACCGGCGGTAAACCGGAAGGACCCATCGCCAAACCCGAGCACGTCCTGTTGGAACCCGTCGTCGTCACCCCGCGCACCACGGCCGTCACCGCTATGGCCTACAGCCCTT
>JBIKYB010000351.1:0-5211 GCA_044355475.1 Prosthecobacter sp. | reverse complement strand
CTGCTCAAAGACGATTTCTCCGCCCCAAAGCTCGAACAACGCCGCGCCTCGCGTGGCGACTGGAAATTCGCCGACAACACCGCCACCTGCACCCAGGACGACGAGCTCTACAAAAAGAACAAGGACCACGGCCCCATCCTCTTTTACGACCTCGCCCACACCGACGCGGCCATCCGTTTCGCCTTCAAACCAGACGCCAGCACGAAGACCGTCGTCTTCACCTGCAACGGCGCGGACGGCCATGTTTTCCGTTTCGTGCTGAGCAGCCGGGGCGCGGGTATCCGTGCCTTCCCGCCGGGGGAAAAAGACCACAAATCCATCGCTCTCGGCAATGAGCCAACCGTTCCTCTCAAACCGGGCGAATGGACCCAGGTCAGCGTCGATCTGCGCGGTCCCAAAGCCGCCGTGAAGATCGGTGATTTCGCCAAAACCTACGAGCACGCCTCCTTCTCACGCCCCAAGACCAATCTCAGCATCGGCTTCAGCTTCGGCACGGCCAGCGTGAAGGATCTGGTGGTCGAGAAGTGAACTCCAGCCCACTTTGAGGACAAAAAAATCCCTGCGAGGGCGGAACACCACTTCCGCGCCCCGCAGGGTCTCGATCCAACCTAAAACATGGATCAGAAGGTCACGCTGCCGCCGACGTAAAAGTTGCGTCCGTAGGCGGGATCGATGCCATCGGCGCGGACGCGGGCGAAGTAGCTTTCGTTGAAGACGTTGTTCAGGCCGGCCATGACGGTGAAGTGCTCGTTGATCTTCGCCTCGGCGGTGAGATCCCAGGTCATGTAGGCCGGGATGTTGAAACGCGGGTCGTTGTTGTCCTGAGCCCGGTGGTCGCCCACAAAAGTACCGAGGAAGCCGATCTTGAGCTTGTCGCGGAATTTGTAGATCAAGCCACCGCGCACCATGTATTCGGGGGCATATTGAGGCTCGCCGCCGTCATTGGGGCCGCCGTGCAGCTCGGCCTCCAGCAGGGAAACGTTGCCGTAGAGGCTAAGGGAGCCAGCACGATTGGCCTCGGCACCACGCAGTTTGTCCGCTAGGCCGATGAGGTCCAACTCAAAGGCACCGTCCCAGCCGTAGTTGATGCTGCGGCCCACGCTGGTGAGCCGCCCACCATTGACGCCGAAGCGGTTGTCCATGTCGATGAGGAACACGCTGGTGTCGAAGGTGAACCAGGTGGCAGGCTTGCCGCGATAACCCAGCTCGTAGGTCCAACTCATACTAGGATCGACATCCGTGGCGACGAGGCCCGGCTGGGCGATGATGGACTCGGCGAAGATCGTGGTGCGGTAGCTCTGCGAGACGTTGGCATAAAGCGAGGTCTCATGACCGAGGTCGTAGGCCATGCCGAGGCCGAAGAGCGGCTGCGGCTCGAACACGCTCTTGCTGGACTCGCCCGTGAAAGCTCCGGTGCCAGCGGCGAAGTTCCGCGTGTGGACGTTCTGATTGATCAGCTCCATGCGGAAGCCGGGGGTGATGGAAAAGCGGCCAAACGTGAATTTGTTTTCGAGGAACAGGGCGCCGTAGAAGACCTCACGGCGGGAGTCGGCGGTGATGATGCCGTCCTCGGCGTCAGCACTGGCACCCCGCTTGTCCACGCGGGGAGAAAAGTTGTAGTAGAGCTGCATCCCGGCGGCCAGCGTGTGCTCATTGCCCCAGGCGGCCCAGTCGTGGCGGATGCGCGGCTCAATGCCAAAGCTGTAGAACTCCTGGTTCTCGATGTTGTTCGTATTGGCCGCCACGCCCACGGGTGCGGTGCCAAATCCGCCGCCATTCTGGCGCTTGCTC
This sequence comes from Prosthecobacter sp., assembly GCA_044355475.1. Taxonomy (GTDB): domain Bacteria; phylum Verrucomicrobiota; class Verrucomicrobiia; order Verrucomicrobiales; family Verrucomicrobiaceae; genus Prosthecobacter. The sequence goes on along the minus strand of JBIKYB010000351.1, from coordinate 3,420 downwards.
CAGCGCTGGTAGTAGCCGCCCCAGGCCTTCACACTGAGTTCGGTGCCGGGCTGGATCTGGTGCTGAAGCTCGGCGTTGGCCATGTAGCGGCGGAGGCGGAAACGGTCGTTTTGACGGGTGGTCATCTCAGGCGTGGTAGCGAAAGCCTCCGCCGTGAGTCCGCCCGGCTCGCCGTGCTCTTCCTCATACAGGTCCACGCCGAAAATGAGCCGCGTGTCATCATCGAAATGATAGACGAGCTTCACATTGCCACCGTCGAGGCGGTAGTCGCTGTTGGAGTTACGGAAGCCTTCGCTGCTGCGGTGATTGAAGTAACCGTAGTAGCCGAGATTGCCCACCGTTCCATCCACGGCGGTGTAGCTGGAGAACAAATCGTCCGTTCCGAAGATGTTCTGGGTGCGGAAGCCGAAGGCCTTGTCACGACGCGGCATGTAAGTGATGTAATTGAAGGCACCACCAGGCTGGGAGCCATACATCAGGCCGCCACCGCCACGGATGAATTCAATGCGGTCCACCACATCCAGCGGCGGGGTGTAGTAGGCTTCAGGATAGCCGAAGGGGTCGGCGTGGATCGGAACCCCGTCCTTCAACACCTGCATGAACTGAAAGCGGTGCGGCTCGCCAAGGCCACGGTAGCCGATGCTGACAAGCGGCGTCGTTTCTTCTGAAAACAACAAGCCGGGAGTCTGCGCTAGGGCCTGACGGTAGTTATTGGCCTGCACCTTTGGCAGCGCGTCGAGGTCGATGATCGTGGCACGCTTGCCGGCAAAGATTTTCGTGCCTTCGACAGCCTCAGGGAAAACAGGCTGGGTGTAGAAATCACTCTCGGCCTCGCCGTAAACAGTGATGGCATCCAACTCTGTCGGCCCACCTGCGCCGGACTGAGGCGCAGGGCTGCTCACCGTTTGAGAGAGTGAATGGGAAGCAAGGGCCAGAAACAACAAGGCCGCCAAAGCAGCAACAGGCCCGGCGGAACGTTGGAGGTGTGTGAGCAAGGTTGGCTTCATGAAAAAGGAATGATACTGAGATTCTGTCGCAGAGATCGCGGATTCTGGACAGGTCCATGAAACACGCAAGTTTTTTCTGCGATGGAGTCTCAATTGCAAGTTGACGCTCCTTTCTTGCGATTCATGATCAATAACCATCCTCCTCCTTGTGACATGACCTCCCAGGTGATAAACACGCTGCCCGCCATGGGTTTCGACCTCGCCAAGCCTCTCCAATCGTCTGCCTCAGGCTCCGCCAAGTCGGTGATCTGGCAGCGCCGGGGCACTCTGGAGGCTGTGATCAGCTTATCCTGGCTCGTGGGTCTGAGCGCCACTTTCCTCGTGGTCGGCATCGTCGGCATGTTCGCCGCCGACCTGCCGCCGATTCATCTCAAAACGCTCCAAGACCTCGAAACTGCGGACGATGTGCCGATGATCGAAACCTCCATGGCCGAGCTGCAAAGCCTCGCTGAGGCGGAGGAGCAGCCGACCGAGCAGGAACCGCTGCTGCCGGTGGAAATCCCCGAAACCGTCGAAATGCCGCCGGAAAGCCTCGATTTGCCCGAAATCGCCGAGGCGATGACGTTGGAAGACATTTTCGCCGTCCCGACCGCGCCCAAAATCGAGGATGCTCTGCGGCCCGTCGATCCTGTGGTCAAACCCAAGCCCGCCCCCACGCCCCCACGTCCGCGCACCCCGGTCGCCAGTAGCGGCGGCACACGCTCTGCCACACCGCAAGCAGGCACCGCAGGCGGAACTGGCACCTCTGGCAGCGGGGGAAAAGGCAAATTCCCCTCCCCGCCCTACCCCAGCTTCGCCCGCAGCGGCGGCATGCAGGGCACGGTGCGCCTGAGCATCAGCGTTGGACCGTCCGGCGCGGTGGAAGGCGTCAGCGTCATCGGCAGCACCGGTTTCAGCGCTCTCGACAGCTACGCCGCCTCCTGGGTGCGCCGGAACTGGCGCTGGCCCGGCGGTGCTTCCAACCGCTACACCCTTCCGCTCACCTTCCGCCTGCGCTAAAGCCTTCTCACGTCTCACCTCTGACTTTTCACATGCCTCCCATGCTCGCCAACGTCGTCGTCGATCTCTTCATCCAGGGCGGCCCCATCATGTACCCCATCGCGGTGGTGACCGTGTTTGCCATCTGCATTTTCATCGAGCGCGTGTTCTGGTGGCTGCGCTTCAGCGCCAAGCGCTCCGTGAAGCAGCTCGATGAGGTTTACGAAAAGCTGGAGGCAGGCAACCTCGCCCAAGCCATCGCCCACTCCGCCAAATCGACTGATCCCGTGGTGCGCATGATCCATCATGGCCTCAATCATCGTCACACCAGCATGCAGGGTGCGCTCGAAGTCGCCGCAGGCCAGGAACTGCGCGATGCGGGCCGCTTTTTGAGCGCCATGGACACCATCGTCACGCTTGCGCCGCTGCTCGGCCTGCTCGGCACCGTCACCGGCATCATGGGCAGTTTCACCAGCATCGGCAGCAGTGAGCTTGCCGTCGAAAAAGTCACCGGCGGCATCGGCGAGGCTCTCATCGCCACCGCCGCCGGTCTCGGCATCGCCATCGGCACGCTGGTGCCCATGAACTACTTCCACTCGCGTCTCGCCGCCTTGAAATTCGATCTCGAAGCCGCCGCCAACAACGTGCTCATCCTCGCCGCCCAGCACGGTTTCGACAAAGTCACTCCGAAGGCCTGATCACGACGTGAAACTGCACTCCCCACTTCCCGAGCGCAAAACGCGGCTGGAAATCATCCCGCTCATCGACGTGATGTTCTTCCTGCTGGCCTCCTTCATGATGGTCAGCCTCACCATGTCGAAGCAGCAGACCATCAAGGTCAACCTGCCCGTGGCCTCCTCCGCGCAGTCCGACTTCAAGCCGGACATGATCAATCTGGCCGTCAATGCCACCGGCGATGTCTTTTTCGACAAAACCTCCACCACGCTGCCGGAACTCGACCGCAAACTCGCCGAACGCTTCGGCAAAGACCCCGCCACGCCGGTTTACATCAGCGCTGATGTGAACACACGCTACGCGGACTTGGTAAAAGTGCTCGACGCCGCCAAGCGCGTCGGCTTCACCAAGGTCGCCTTCAACGTCAAACCGGCCAACGCCGCCGCCCAGCCGAAATGAAGCGCCTGCTCCTCACGCTGCTGGTTTTGATCTCCCTCGGCCTCTGCGCCGTCTGTGTCGTGCAATGGCAGCGCGAGGCTCGCCTGCGCGGGCACATTCTGGATCTGGTGAAACGTCTGGAGGCTGAAAACGCCCTGCGCGTCGAGGCGGAGCGCAAAGTGCGCGAGTATGAGGAGGAAATCGAGCGCCTGACCGAGCTGCGTGCCGAAGTCGAGGCCAAGCTGGTCGAAGTGACCCGCGAGTACAACGACCTCTCCGGCGATTCCGTCGCCCGCGGCATCACGATCGCCATTTACATGCG
>JBIKYB010000407.1:0-4302 GCA_044355475.1 Prosthecobacter sp. | reverse complement strand
AAAGCCCGGCGACGCCAAAAAAGGCCAGCAACTCTTCGCCACCATCTGCATCACCTGCCACCGCCACGGCCAGCTCGGCGTCGATGTCGGCCCGCCGCTCTCCGACGTCAAAGTGAAGCCCCCCGAAGGCCTCCTCAGCGACATCCTCGACCCCAACCGCATGTTCGAAGCCCGCTGGAGCGCCTACTCGGTCGAGACGAAGGACGGTCGCACCCTCAGCGGCCTCATCCAAAACGAAACCAGCGATGCCATCGTCCTCGCCATGATGGGCGGAGCCAAAGAAACCATCTCCCGCAGCGCCATCAAAGAAATGAAGTCCCTCGACCGCACGCTGATGCCAGATGGTCTCGAAGCGGCGATCAGCAAAGAGCAGATGAGCGACCTGTTGGCGTTTTTGCTGGGGAAGTAAAACGAGTTTTCTAACTCGTTGATCAAGACAAGGGAACGAGTTGGAAAACTCGTTCTACGTGTCAATGCCGCCATCACGAAGGAGCAGATGAGTGATTTGCTAGCCTTCTTGCGGAGCGCGGGTGCCCCCCCACCCGCTGAAAAAATGAAAGCGGACGAGGGCTTCCGCGCTCCGGGCAACAACGCCAAAGATTAATCTTGCCTTGGCGACCGGTTCTGGGCTGAAATCCTCCCATGGCAGCCAGAATCGACCAGCTTCGTGCCCAACTCCGCCGTTCCCCGGCAGACTGGGGTGTTCGTCTTGAACTGGCGGAAGCTCTGGTGCGTGAAGGCAGCGGCCAGCAGGCGGCGGTGCTGATCTCCACCGCACCGAAAGATCCACCGGACATTGATTCGGTGCTGCGGGCCGCGCTGCTGGTGATGAAGCTGGACCCCAAACTCGCCATGCGTTTCACGGATCGTGCGCTGGCGCAGGATGAGTCCAATGTGGAGGCGGCACTGGTGCGGGCGCGCATTCATCAGCACCGCCATGAGCCGGAGGAGGCGCACCGCTTTGCCACGGTGGCCGCCGCGCTTGATGCGAATCGTTGTGCGCGTGAAACGGCGCTGATGAGCTGGCTGGCCGCTGAAGGATTGGCGATTGATGCCCATGCTGATTTCTCAAAGCCCATTCAGGAAGCAGCGGAACCCGAAGCTGTCCGTCCTGTGGCTGTGGTGCAAGAACCGGAAGAAGAAGCGGTCGCAGCGGTGGTGATGGAAGAAGAGGCGGACCCCATTCTGGCGATGATCGCCGAAGAGTCCCCCCCTGAGATTACGGCTATTCCTATTGAAGAACCTGTTTTGCAGCCTGTGGCGGTGGTCGAGCCACGAAAGGCAGAAGCGCCCACAAGCAAGACCGAGGAGGCTCAGGCCGTCGTCGTGCTTGCACCCAAGGTCGAAGAAGCCCAAGCGATGGCTGTGGCTGAAGCCGAGGCTCTCCCGCCTGTCATCACGCCCAAGAGCAATGCTCACACGATTCACAAAGCATCCGCGATCACCTTGGCGCTGGTGATCCATGCCATCCTGGTCCTGCTGCTGGGCCTGCTGGTGGTGATCGTTCCCGAGCCACCCGTGGCGGAGTTGGTAGGCATCGTGGCTCCAGAGGCGGAGCAAGAGAAGCCAGAGACCAAGCAGATCACGCCGACAGCGATGCCCACGCCGACCGCTGTGGCCGCCGCGCCTTCACGGGCGATCACTGCGGCGGGCATCTCCTCGATCTCACTGCCAGACTTTGAGTCAAAATCCGACGGCCCCATCGCGATGGACATCGCCACGACGGACCTGGGGGCGAGTTTTGCGATGCCTTTCTCGCCCAAGGGCACGTCGCAGGTGAATTTCTTCGGCATCAAGTCCCAGGGCCGCCGCGTGGCCTTCTTGATCGACGTGGAGCGCTACATGCTGACCGATCCGCGCGGCGGGTATCCGGCCTACGAGATCGTCAAAAACGAGATCGCTGGCATGATCGGCAAGCTGGGGCTGGAGACCTACTTCAATGTCATCCTGTATGAGGGCAGCGCGGTTTCCGCCTATTCAGACAAGCTGCTGCCCGCCACGACCGCCAACAAGGACAAGATCCGCGACTGGCTCTACCCGGTGAACCGCGACTTCGAGAAGCTGGGCATCCGCCCCATCGGCTATCCGGTACAAACAGTCAGCAGCGAGGTGGAACCGGTGGAGGCCCAGCATTTAAGTGGCTATCTCCGGGCGATCCAGTTTGCTCTGGAGACGGATGTGGATGCGGTTTTCATCATTTGCAGCGGCTACCGCAGCATGACTGTCCCGCGCACGAAGGAAGATCGTGAAGAGCTGCTGAAAAAGATGCGCTGGACAGAAAAGGACTCCCAGGCCTGGCAAGAAGCGATCAAAAAAGGCCAGGACTGGCTGGCCAAGGAAAACGCCGCACGCAAGGCCAAGGGCATCCCCCAGCGCGTGATCGTGAACATCGGCGAGGTCTGGCGCGACATGGGACTGCGTCCTCCGCGCAACCCACCGGGTGAAATCCAGATCACCGCCGAACAACGTGAGGACCAGGTGAAAAACGCCATCCGCCTACATTACCAAGCCAAGGGCAAACCGAAGCCGCAGATCAACTTCGTCATCTTTATCGGCAAGGATCAGGACAAGGAGAAGGTGCCGCAGTTGGAGCACTTTGAAAACATCGCCCAGCGTGCGCGCAGCGGCAAAGTGCGCGTGCTGCAGGGGCTTGCGGCGTTGAAGAATGTCTCAGGCAAGTGAGGACAGTACATCGCGCAGGATGGCTTCTTGAAGCCGGGCCATCTCGCGCGCTTCAGTTTCCTCGTGATCGTCCCAGCCAGCGAGATGAAGCAGGCCGTGGACAAGATAGAGGGCGGTCTCGTGGTCGAGTGACTGGCCGTGTTCCCTGCCCTGGCGCAGCGCGGTTTCGGCGCTGATCAGGATCTCACCATGGTGGAAGGTGATGACATCGGTCGGCGTGGGATCGTCGAGAAAGTCGCCATGCACGCGGGCGATGTCGGCGTCATCCACAATCGTGATCTCGATCTCTGGCAATGAAACGAGCGGTGCCTCGGGCGATTTGGCAGCCTCAAGGCAGGCCGGGAGAGCGGCTTTGCCAATGCGGCGCAGCCAGGGCAACGGGAGCGCATGCACCTTCTGCCGGTTGTAGATGCGGAGCTTGGGCAGCGGCATCAGGCAGCGGACGGTTTGCGCCCACGAGGCTTTTTGACCACCGGCTCAGGCTGTGCGCCGGTGAATGAGGCTGCGACGATGTTGCCGGAGCTGGCAGCGGCAGGTTCGTCATCACCAGCCAGCATCGGCTTGGGTTCCTCCCGGACGGGGGCGGGCTTGGATTCCACCGCTTTCTGATACTTGATGCGGCCATGCATCATGCTGAGCAGGGTCTTGGCGAAGCTGGCCTTGATGCGGGCGAGTTCGGAGATGGTCAGATCGCATTCATCGAGCTGGCCGTCCATCATCCGGCCCTGCACGATCTCGTCGATCATCGTCTCAATGCGTGAGGCGTTGGGTTTTTCGAGCGTGCGGGAGGCGCTTTCGACGGCGTCCGCCAGCGAGATGATGGCCGCTTCCTTGAACTGCGGCCTCGGTCCGGGATAGCGGAAGGTTTCTTCGCTGACCTGCGGTACATCGTCCTCCTTGGATTTACCCAGTTTCACCAGACGTTCCACCTCGGCCTTCTGATCGAGCGCCTGACGGTAGAAGTAATAAGCGAGCGAGGTGCCGTGATGCTGCTCGATCACGTCGATGATGCGTGAGTTGAGGTTGTTCTTGATGGCGAGATCGACACCATCTTTGACGTGCGCGATGATGACCAAGGCGCTCATGCGCGGGGTGAGGTCATCGTGCGGATTGGCCTCGGGGTCCATGTTCTCGATGAAGTACTCCGGCTTGCTGAGCTTCCCGATGTCATGAAAATACGCGCTCACCCGGCACATGCTGGCACTAGCACCGATGCGTTCAGCGGCGGCCTCGGACAAATTCGCCACGACAAGGCTGTGATGGTAGGTGCCGGGAGCCTCGATGCTGAGGCGGCGCATCAGCGGGTGGTTCAAGTCGGCAAGTTCCAGCCAAGACACTTCGGTGGTCACGCCAAACACAGACTCCAGCACCGGCAGCAGGCCGCCGATGGCCATGCCGGTCAGGACGCCCACCGCCAGCGGCAGGCCCACCATGCGGCCAAGCTTTTCCTCCATGATCACCCCCGCCGCCTCATGCAGCAGGAGGGAGAAGGCCATGGCCACCAGACCGACGTAGAGCCCGGCCATGAACAGACGGTTGCGGCGGCGGACGCGCTTGGTCAGCAGCACACCAGTGAAACCGATCAGCGCCGAGGTAGCCATGAAAGTGGGGGCGGAAACC
>JBIKYB010000090.1:0-16994 GCA_044355475.1 Prosthecobacter sp. | reverse complement strand
CCCTCGCCGATCCAATCCGGCGTGTTCGGCACGCTACAACAACTGCCCTTGAGCGAGGTCGGTGCCAATCATGTGCCTCCGTATCATTTGATCAATACCACCGTCAACTTGACCACCAGCAAGTCGCGTGAGCTGCGCGGTAGGAACGGCGACTTCTTCCTCATCAGCCCGAAAGTCTGCGGCAGCCCCGTGTGCGGCTATGTGAGGACGGAGGAAATCGAAAAGCGCGACCCGCATGTCGATCTGGGCACCGCGCTGGCCGTGTCCGGCGCGGCCGCGTCATCCAACATGGGCTGGAAGACACTCAACAGCCTGCGCCTGCTGATGACACTGACGAATGTGCGTCTCGGCTACTGGCTGCCGAACCCAGCGCTGATGCCCGCTTTGCCCTGGCTGCGCGGCCCCGGCCCCAAATACCTGTTCAAAGAGATGTTTGGGCTGATGAGCGAGCACGATTCTTACCTGAACCTCTCTGACGGCGGGCACATCGAAAATCTCGCGGTCTATGAACTGCTGCGCCGCCGCGTGAAGTTCATCGTCTGTGTGGACGGCGGTCAGGAATCCGGCATGGAATGCGCCGACCTCGTGCGCCTCCAGCGCTACGCCGAGATCGATCTCGGCATTCGCATGTCCTTTGATCCACGCGGACTCGCGCTCACGCCGGATGGCACCTGTCCTGCCTACGGCCTGCTCGTGCGCATCGACTACGGTGCCGGAAACCAGGCGGGTTGGATGCTCTACGTCAAACTGGCCGTCACCGGCACCGAGCCTGCGCATGTGCTCGACTACCGCCGCGAACACCCCGAGTTCCCGCACCAGTCCACCAGCGACCAAATCTTCGACGAAGCCCAATTCGAGTCCTATCGGGCATTGGGAGAATGCGCGATGGAAAAGTTTTGTGAACCCGATCTGATCAACTGGGATGCCGGAGTCACCCTGCCACAGTGGTTTGGCACTCTGCGTCCCCCAGAGCTGCCGGGGAAGGATGAACCAGCGGAACGACCATCAAGCGCGGCGAATCTCTTGGCGTGAAGATTCCCATTGGCAGTTTGGAGGATCACATCCACTCTCCGCCCGTCTGATGAACCTCAAACCTGCCAGCCGAATTGCGATTCGTGCCGTTGTAAAAACGGTACGCGCCCTTTGGCATGCCTAACTCCACGGTTTGAGGAACCTGCGCTGAAGCGCTCATCATCACACGACAAAACGATCAGACATGATGCCAGAAGGTAGCCCTCAGACCGGCACCTCCATGAGCACTCATACTTCCGAACTCCAACACCATTCCCGGCGTGGTACGCTGTGGATGACTGTCTCCCTCACTTGTTTCACCGGCAACGCGCTGCTGCTCAAGGTGCTGTCATCCAGCCGTCATGTCGATCCTTGGATGTCGCTCGCGTTTCGCGCCGTGCTGGGATTGCTAGTGACCATCGTGCTGTTCGCGCCGGCGGGTTCGTTGCGGCTGCGGCGTTCGTTTCAAAGCTGGCTGCTGGCCTCGCGCGGCATTCTGGGGGCCATCGGCACGGCTGCGTATTATGTCACCATCGGCCCGCTCGGCGCAGGGAAGGCCACGCTCATTGGCAACACCTGGACGGTTTTTGCTGCGGTCATGGCGGCTTTCGTCCTGCACGAACGACTTGGTCTGGTCAAGCTGGGTGGCATTTTGCTCGCCTTGTTTGGCTTGGGATTGCTCACAGGCATGGCTCCGGGCACGCTGACGCAGTTCGGTCAGTATGAACTCATCGCCCTGGTCGGCGCGGTGCTCGCGGCGGCGGTCGTGGTGGTCATTCGTCAGCTCACACGCACGGAAACGAGCGCCACCATCTTCGCCTCGCAGTGCGTCTATGGCGTGCTGCTTGCCGTGCCTATCGCGTGGATGAATTTCACCGCGCTGAATTGGACGGATGTCGCGCTGCTATGCGCCGCAGCGATGTGCGCGACCTTCGGTCAGCTTGCCATGACGGAAGGCTTCCGCTTTCTCTCCGTCGCGGCGGGCGGGGCTTTCCAGGTCACCGTGCCTGTTATCATCACGCTGTGCAGCATCAGCCTGTTTGCCGAGCCGTTCACGATGCCGCAAGTCATCGGCGGTGTGCTTGTGCTCTGGGGCAGCTTTCAGACGGTGGTGGGCGGTCGCATGAAGGCCAAAGCCTGACTCAAAACGCAAAGCCCACTGTCACATGCAGCATCCCGCTGCCTTCACCGACGCGCGGGCTGAGATTGTGGCCGTAGTCGATGCGGATCGGGCCAAAGGGCAGGTGATAGCGCAGCCCCGCGCCGATCGCCTGCCGGAAGTCCGAGGAGAAATCAAGCGGTGAGGAGTTCTCTCCGTGCCCCAGGCTGCCCAGATCGCCAAACACCGCGAACTCGAAATTCGTCATGATCTCGTATGAGAACTCGGCGCTCATGAATAGCGCCGAGGTGCCGCCCAGCGGCGTGCCGCCTGGTGTTACCGGCCCAAGCTCACGCTGCGCGAAACTGCGCACGCTGTTTGGCCCACCGTTGAAGACACGCGCGTCTATCGGGATCTTCTCGGCTGCCGCGCCCATGATGTTGGCTAGCTCCAGGCCGGTGGCGAAGCGAAATTTCTTCGAGATCGGCTGATACCACGCGGCGCGGATGTCTGTGCGCATGAAGCTTACATCCCCGCCCAGCAGGCTGACCGTCTGTTCCAGGCGCCCGGAGATGAGCCAGCCCTTCTTGGGCAGGATTGGGCTGTCACGCCGGTCGTACAGGAGGTTCATGCCGAGGCTCTCCAGCGTGTAATCCGCCGGCCCGGTCTCGGCCTTCGTCAGCTTTTGCGAGTTCACCGTGTTCACCGATGAAGTGAGAAAAAAGCCGTAGCTCAGCGGTCCGCTCACACGCCGCACGAGGTCAAAGCCCAGCGTCGTGCCGATGCGGTCGTATTCGAAGAGATTGAACTGCTCCAGCGCCAGGCGCGAGGTCAGCGCGTAGGGCGATCCGCGCAGCGCCGGGTTGGTGTGGCTCACAAAACCCACCGGCCCCGCCACGCTGTAGCTCAGCTCCGCCGCCAGCGTGTTGCCGCTGTCACGCCAGTTCGTGTTCTTGTAGGTCACACCGGCCTGGCCGCCGAGAAAGGTGTCAAAGCCGACTTCAAAGCCGAGCGTGATCGGCTGGGTTTCCTCGCCGGTGATGCGGAGCTCGCCGAGCGATTTGTCTGCGTTCACCGGCACCACTTCCGTGTCCAGCAGCGCGAACATGCCGGTATCCAGCGCTCGCTTGAAAAAGAAGTCCGCGTCCTCCGCCTCGTAAATGCGGCCTTCCAGCGGCTTGAACTTTGCCTTCAAAACGCGCTCGCTGCCCTTGGAAAAGCCAGCATGTGTCACAATTCGCGTGATCCGCACACGCTCGCCCGGCTTCACTTTAAACTGCACATCCACCGCGCCACCGGATTTTCCCAGCTCATACTCGGCGGTCGTCTCTGCATGCAGCCAGCCATGCTCCGAGCACATGGACCGCAGCCGTTGCTCGATCTGCTGCACCCGCGCCTCGTTGAAGGGCGTTCCTGACTGCTCCGTGATCAGCACTTGCATCTGGGCGTTCAGTTCAGCCGGGCCGCCGATCAGCGATGCCTGCCCAAACACAAACTTCGGCCCCGGCACCATCTCCAGTGTGAGATCACGCTTCATCTCCGCGTCATGGTTCGGCGCTGGCAGCAGCAATGTGGTGGCATTCAGATAACCCTCCGCCCTGAGCCGCCGCTGCACCAGGCCTGCGCCTTGCTGCAAATCCGCCTCCACCCATTGCGGCAGTTGTTGATCCACCTCGGGGCGTTCCAACGTTGGTTTTAGGAGGTATTTCTTCAGTTCCTCCTCCGGCACCACCGTCCCGCCCTTCAGCGTCACCTTGCCGACACGCACACGATCACCCGCCTTCACGGTCAGGGCGATGACACCCTTCTCCAGCTTCCATCCCACCTCTGCCTCAGGCCATCCCTCGCGGATCAAGTGCTGCCGCGTGAAAAACGCTAGATCATCCGCCAGCGGCTCCGCCACCGGGCCGTTGCCGTTCAGTGTGAGCTGATCCTTCAGCATGCTTCCCAGCTCCTTCAATTGCGTGTCTTCAACGCCCTCCACCCGCACTGTGGTGCCGCCATGCTTCACTTCCAGCGCCGATGCGATCCCACAAAGCACCAGCCAGCAAAGCCAGTGGCCGAGCAGCCGCCCTGCATTCGTCATTCGGCATTCCACATTCGTCATTGTTCCTCCTCCACCGCTCTCGCGGCCTTGCCAAAGCGCAGCACATAGCCCAGCAGCGCCTTCATCCGTCCACTTTGGGTAAACCGCCCCGTGAACCGCACCTTGGGCGTCACCTCATACATTGCCTGCATGCTGTCGTTCGCGCGGTCGCCGCCGCTGGGGTTCATGCTCAGGTGCAGCTTCGGTGGTTCGTCGCTGACCTTTTTCTCCTTGTTGAAGAGCTTCCGGTAAGTCTCCATGACCACCAGCATCGCGGCGCGTGTCATCGCCTCGCTCGCCATTTGCGCGTTGTCACCACCCAGCGTCATGCCGGTGCCGATCAGTGTCACGATGTCCGCCTCGCTCATCGGCGGTGTGCTGGTGAAGCGCGTTTTCGGGTTGGTCGCGTCGCCATAGACATAAAGAGCGATGTCGTTGCTGCCGATCCGTGACTCACCGCGCACATCCAGCTTCGGCGCGAATGGATTCTCCGGGTTCATCGTCACCACGCCCTTCGTGATCTTCATCAGACTGAACGGCAGCTTCAGCAGCAACCGGTCCACGTTGGCAAAACCCGTCAGCAGCGGTTTCGCGCCCGTGCCGCCGAGTTTCACATCCGCTGAGATCGCCCCGTTCACGAGATTGCCAGCCAGCAGCACCGGATCACGCGTCTTCACGCGCAGGTCAAAGGTCCAGTCCTTCAACATCGGTGGCAGCTCCACCTTCTGGCTCACCTTCGATGTGGAAGGCGGCGGCGGTGGCAGCGGCTCGCTCTGTTTCACCACGCTCATCACATTCGGCAGTAAATTCACTTCTTGAAAGACGCGACCACGCACCGCCTCCACCAAGCCACTGACACGCGCGGCCTTCAAACTTCCAACGCAGGCGATGTCCGCGTTCGCTCGTAGGCTGGAGGTAGGATTGCGAAACACCAGCGCCTCCCGCGCCATCACCTTCAGGTCGAAGCGCGGGTTGTCCATCTGCGTCGCGTCGATGCTGCCGCCGAGTTTCACACGGCCACCTGCCAGCATCGCCGAAATGTCCTCGATCACCGCTTTCCGGTCATGCGTGCGCACGCGCATCTTCACCTCCCGCACGCTTGGCATGTCCGCGCTCACAAAGCCGACCTCCGTCACATCCACGTCGAGCGCCGAGTCAATCAATGGCTCCTTCACTGTGCCGCCAACCTTCGCATTCAGCCGCATTTTCGCCGGGACTGACCGCACCACCTCCGGCGCAAACTCACGCGCAAAAATCAAATCGCTCTCCGCCATGTCCAGGGTGGCCTTCAGTGGCAAATCCATCGCCATCTCGGGCGTCTTCATCAAATCACGCACGACCACCGGCACTTCCGCTTTCAGTAGCAGGGGCTGCAATGGCCTCTGATCCAACTTGGCGTCCAAAGCGAGCTTTCCGCCCTTCAACGTCGTCAAAGCAGCCACCTGCGCGGGTTGGAACGATTTCGGCGCGCCTGGAGTCTTCACGTCCTTCAGGTTCACGGCGACGCTCGCGTCCTCCAATCCGCGAATCGCGATCTCCGTGCTCAAAACGGCCTGCGGCACGCCTTTGATGCCTGCTGCCGCCGCGATCTCATGCACCGGCAGATCTTTGGCATTCAAGAGCACGTCCAGGACGCTCAAATCAAACGCCGCTTTCGCCCGTCCGCTCATGAGCTGGCGGTCCTTCTGCCAAAAGCTCAGTTCGATCAAATCCGCCATCTGGTCCGTCACCGTTCCCTTGGTGAGCAGCTTCCACGGCCCCAAAACGGCCTGCACAGCTTCAATCGTGGCCGTGGTTCCTTCAAACGTCGTCCGTAAATCCACGTCCGCCGCCTCTGGCATGCCCGCCACTTTCACTGCCTTCGCGGTCAGAGTTAGGAGTCCCGGCTTCAGCCGGTAAGGCCGCGCATCTCCCGCGGCCTGAATCTTTGCCAACACGCTGCCGCTCTCGATTTGCGGAGCCTTTAAGACCGCCAATAAAGCGTTCAGTGCTTTCAGTTCCGGCATCTCCACCACGCCATCTACTCCAAAACTCCACGGCTCCTTCAACGCCGCCCGGCCCTTCAAATCCACACGATTCCGTGTGTCCACGATCACCTGGAGAGACTCCACCACAGCCTCGCCCTTCGCCACGTGCGCCTTCACATCGACCACCGGCAGCGGCGCATCGCCAAATCGACCCTCCTTCACGCTCAAATCCATCTCGGCTTCCAGATTCATCACATCATTCATCCGCATCGACGCTTTGCCGGCGGTCGTGATCTTCGCTGTCAAAGGTCGCTCTGGCGATGGCAGGCCAACTGTCTGCATCAGCACGGCGGGATCGTCCAACCGCACCTCCCAGTCCACCTTCAGCGGGATCACATCTTCCATCAGCATCTCGGCATTCAAAGCCAGGGTGTTTCCAGCTCCAAGACTCAAGGCGGGCATTGTCAGCGTCGCCGACTTGCCATTGACGGCAAAATCGGCCGCCAGCTTGGGCAGTTTGTAGGCTTGAAAAGCCAGCTCCGTGCCCTCCACATGTCCCCGCGCACTCGTGGGCGTAGCACCCACGCCTTGCGCATCCACCGATAGCGCCACCGTGCCCAGCACTGGCGGCGCCTCGGTCAGCAGCTCGGTCACATCACGGACCAGCACCTCCACATGCGTCTTCCAGGCGATTTTTTGCCACTGCGTCAAATCGGTCGGCAACTCCGCTACCGCGCTCATCTCCAACAGGTTTGTACCGCGCACCAGTCTCAGCATCGGGATCTTCGCATGTCCGTTCACCACCTCGATCGGCACCCTCACTTCATCGAGCATTGCCCCTGCGGCCTGGACACCCGCCACGCTCACCTCACCCTTCACGCTCAGATTCTCCGGTCCCTCCGCGTGCAGATCGAGGTTCACATGCTCAAACGTGAGTCCCGGCGGCAGCTTGAACGCCACCAGATCAGTGCTGCTCAGCTCCGTGATTTTCACATCCACCACCGCCTTCAAAGGCGGCGCAAACAACCCGCTCGCGCTCGCATCCACTCGCGCCACCGAGTTCCCTATCGCCGCCTCACTTCGCACCGTGATGGCGTCCTCGCTGATCTTCGACAAATCCACCATCAGCGATTTCAATTTTCCTGCATAGGGCAGATTCAGCTCCGAAATCGTGATTGTCCGCTCCCCCCACTCCACCGCCGCCTTCACGTCCACCACATGCAGCTCTCCCGGCTCCATCCTGAACTCCGCGCATTGGAAAATGCCCGGCATGCCCTCACCCACCCGCAGTGACAGGCCCCTCACCGTGACCCTACGGCCATCGGCCAGCGTCACCACCGCATTCACATTCTCGATGTCGATCACCTTCGGCCACACCACCGGCGGCGGTCTGCCTGCACGTGCTTCGGCTGTTTTCTGCACCTTCACGTCCATTTGAGGCAGCTTTCGCAGGTCCAGCATCGCATCCATGTCCTTGATAGCCAGACGCTTCACCACGTCGATGTTCCGCGTCCGCGCCGCCGACCACAAATCATACTCTACCGTCAGTTCCCCGAGTGTTGCCCTCTCCACCATCGCTCCACTCGCTTCGATCTCGCTGAGCTTCAAATCACCCAGCACAGAGCCCTCCACCTGCCACGTCAGCGTCACACCCGCGATCTTGGCCCACTTCGTCCCGCCGTAACCGACCGCCCAGCGCAACAGCGGCTCATGAAAAACCACCGCCAGCACCAGCAGCACAAAGACGGCAAGGAGCACTCGTTTCAGCCACCTCCACAAGCGGCGGGTCTTTTTTTTGTCATCGGGAGGCACGCCCATTCGGTACCGCAGATTCAGCCGAGTTCAAATGATGGGCAAGTAGGTGATCACCTGCTTTCTAATGCCCGCGCCTGTCGCACCAAGCCGTCCTTCCAGTCGCCACATGCCATGCGCAAAGTTTCCGTCTTGGGCTGCCAGCTTGTTGCGGGCTTGAAGTTCACCGCAGGGGGCCTACAATCCGCCCATGAAGACTCTGCTCGAACGCATCACCGTGAATCCTGCCCAGTGTGGCGGACGGCCGTGCATCCGAGGCATGCGCATTCGCGTCACCGATGTGCTCGATCTCCTCACCCATGGCCTCACCGCCGCCGAAATCCACGATGAGATGCCGGATCTGGAAGCCGACGACATCAGGGCTACCACCCTCTACGCTCGTTAGCGGATCGATTTGGGACGCTAGTGCTAGGAACTCTCAATTTGTTGGGCCGGGAGGCTTTCTGGATTTTCCAAATACCTTCAATCGCTGCCAAACGCCTGCTTTCAATCCTTCAGCCGCCATTAGCCCGGCTTTGGCCTCCTCATTCGTGGGCTGTAATCGTACCATCCGCTCAAAGCGGGAAACAGCCTGCTTTTGATTCTTTGCCGCCAGCGCCACCTTTCCCAAGAGAGCCAGTTCCTCGGCATCCAAATCCTCCACGGGCACTTGATGAAAAAAGCCTTCGGCATCCAAGAAGTAGCCACGTGCGGCGAACTCTTGGGCTAGCAGCAGGCGTAACCGCCGTTGGAACTGGCTTTGACTGGCTTGCATGGGCAGATCAAATCACACCAGCATTCCAACCACGTTGGGCTTCTTCAGCGACTTCGCGCGGCAGGAGTTGCAAGAGCTGAACGCAAGCGTTGCGTAACCCGGCCAGATTGTTCTCGGCGATGGCTTGGCGTCCATGAGCAATAAGGCGCTTAGCACGATCTGGATCGTTCATTAGAGGCAAGTCTTGTTCGAGGTTGCGGAAGAAACCGGCCCAGAAGCCAGGCTGCTCAAACAGGATGGCACGGTAAAGTTCGTTCATCTGGTCTTCCGTGCGCTTGAGCTTGTCTGAGTTCTTCGACTGGATGTGCTCCTCCGCTTGATCATGCAGATCCTCGGCTTTGTCCTGTTGCTGCCGTGAGCCAGACTCTTTGGCGATGTTGTGCAAATCTTGATCGAGCGCACGCACCGTTTTCACCAACGCGGGCCACTTGATCTGCGCCTCTACCTCATCCAATCGGCAGGCCATATCGAGCAGCATTTTATCACACTGTTCACCCGCCACGAAATCCCCCTCGGCATCTCGCAGCCTACGCCGCAGATCTTTGGTGGCGTCTTCGCGGTCGATTTCACCCAACAGCTTATTAGCACCCCGATCCTCTGT
This sequence comes from Prosthecobacter sp., assembly GCA_044355475.1. Taxonomy (GTDB): domain Bacteria; phylum Verrucomicrobiota; class Verrucomicrobiia; order Verrucomicrobiales; family Verrucomicrobiaceae; genus Prosthecobacter. The sequence goes on along the minus strand of JBIKYB010000090.1, from coordinate 7,664 downwards.
TTCGTCCGCTTGGTTCTTCAGTGTTTCCAGGCGCTTCTGCTCTTTCGCCAGTCGTTCACGCAACACCTCGGGGCTGTTCGCGGATGCCTTGCGACCCATTTCTAATCTGACGTTGAAATCTTCATCCAAATACGGAACAAAAACTTCAACGGTGATCTCGCGATTTTCATCCATTCGCAACGTGACCTCGACCTCCTGCCCCTCCGGGAGTTCACGGCGTATGTGTTTGCCAGTGATGTCGAGATAGCCAATCAGGCGATTTCGATCACTCAAATCTCTTTCCCCCTCCACCACAACAACACGGATGAAACTGTCTGCCTGTCCAGGTTTCACGGCACGAGTGGTGTAAAACTTTTGCATCTTCTTCTGAGGCAGACCATTCCCTTTGGCAAAGTAAGGACGCACGCTGTTATTTTCCAGGCCGACACCAATACTATGAATGATTGGCTGTTCTTCGACCGCAGCCATGATTGTGTAGTGGAGGCTGTCCGGCGTTACCTTCTGAACCTGGCCGGTCTTGTTGCGAAGCATAATGCGATATTGATTCCGCATTTTGCGTTCAGCCGAGAGCATCACGGTGAATGTGCCATCGTCATGCACGGGTGCCTGACCGCTGGTCCAGCCGGATTTGTCGTTGGTGAACTCGATGGTATGCCCGGTGAAGCTCGCCGTGCTGGATGCCAACACACGACCACCGACCAGCGGATCGGGTTCGATGCCGGTGGGTTTGTATTTCAAATCAAGGTTGAACTCGCCCACCTGCACAGGAGCAGCGGCTTTCTTGCCTGCAAGTTGCGTGCTGGCAAAGACTGCCGCACCACGAGCGACGACGGTCATCGGGTCCACGCTAAAGTCCACAGGTGCTCCTAGTTCCGCCCGAAGTTGCTCCCGGAAGTAAGGTGCCTGGGTGGGGCCGCCGACGAGGATGGCTTTATGCAGATCGCCAGCACGCAGGTTCTTGGAGGCCAGCACCTTCTTCACCAGAGAAATAGATTTGGAGATGAATGGAGCAGCGATACGGGCGATGTCCTGCTGTGTCAGTTCGAGGCCAAGCGCCTCCACATCCACTTCCTCGCCCGAGGCGTCTTCAAAGCGACACTCGATGAGCGGAGCGCGGGGACTGCGGCTGGCTTCGATCTTCGCTTTCTCAATTGCGGACTTGAGCTTCAAAATCGCGATTTCCCAGCGTGCGTTGCCACGCCGGAAGTCGGGCAGATCGAAATCCTTTGTCAGTCTCGGCAGCAACAGGTCTTGCAGAATGGCCCAATCAATGTCGGAGCCTCCCAGAAAGTTGTCACCCTCATGCTCCACGACATTGATGATGCCTTCCTCCGCACGGATGAGCGCTGCGTCAAAGGTGCCGCCACCGAAATCATAGACCAGCCAGTAGGCTCTCTCTTCGTCCTTCTGACAGCCGTAAGCCAACGCGGCTGCCACCGGTTCCAGCAAGAGCCGTGAAACACTGAATCCAGCCAATTCCGCAGCGCGGGTTGTGGCTGAGCACTGATGCTGCTCAAAGGCGGCAGGCACCGTGATGACGGCGGCTTCCACGGCCTCACCACGACTCTGTTCCACGTCACCCTTAAGCGTCTTGAGCACTTCAGCGGAGAGGTCTTCGGGCTTCAACCGCTTTCCCGTGGCGGGAAATTCATAGATGTGGTCGGAGCCCATGCGCCGCTTGAACTCGGTGTAGGCGTCCGTGGGACTACCGAGTTGCAGACGCTTGGCGGCATCTCCCAGCCGCAGCACGCCTGCCTTGGTGAAACCGACAGCGGAAGGCGTGATGTCCTGGCCCTGGTTGTTCTTGATGATCAGCGGCTCCACGCCCTCCATGACGGCGATGGCGCTGTTGGTGGTTCCGAGGTCAATTCCGAAATCAATAGTCTGGCGTGGCATGGGAGTGAGAAGATGTGTTTTGAAATGAGGCTAATAGAAGTTTATTCGGCGGCTTGGGGTGCTGGCGCTGCTGGCGGCTCGTCATGCGGAGCGGTGACGGCGACTTCATCCGGCACGGCAATGACGATCTCTCCGGGCTTCACGAGCTGTTCGCCATACTTGATGCTGGGCCGGATCGTCTCCACCACCATCTCACGGCTGATGCCTGCGCGTTTCTCAGCGGCCACGACTTTTTCCGGCAGACCGTAATCATAAAATTCGCCTTCACGGTCCCGCAGGGTGAAGCCGACGCTTTCTAGACTGGCGAGAATTCCCTCAATGCTACGAAAGGTGGCTTTGTGTTCATCTTTCACCTCGCCCGAGTGCCGGTCTGTCATCCGACGCTTTGCTCGCCAGGCATGGATGGCGATTTCGCAGAACGCGGCGGTGAACAATTCACTCTGCATCTGGACTTTGTCCATCAACTCGGCGGCAGCCATTTGTTTGAGCTTTGGCATTTCCTTCTGCCAGTCATTGGGTGGTATGTTCAGGTTTGGATTCATGGGCGATCAGAAGTTCTCTTTGCTCAGGCGGTGTGTTTCGAGGTTGCCGGACTGTTGCAGGTAGAGCTCGACTGTGTAACCACGACCGTTGCCGATGTTAAAATCCGAGTCTGCTTTGTTATAGGTGGTGTCGTCGCCGAAAAGCGCTTCCTCACCATACCAGGTTCTGCCGGTCGCGTAGCGCATTTCATAGTTGCCCGCAGGTACAACCAGTGTGTTTGTTGTCGCACCTTCGCGCACGAAAACTGTCATCTGGGTGATTCGCGTGGTCTTTTCCACCAATTTTACATAGTAGTTCCCAGAGCCGAAACGCGTCTGGATGATCAACGGCCCCGTTGTGCTGGACTGCTGCACTCGTCCACTTAGCACGTCTGTCAGTGGCAGCGGCTGTGGTTTGGGGCGTTTTCTGAGTCTGTCCACCTCTCGCACAAGCTGCTGGCTTTCGTTGGAAAGCTTGTTGATCGGATAAGTGTGCGTGTTCGTGCTCGTGGTCAGGATCACATTGGTGCCATCGAATGAGTCGATCTTGGCGGTGATCTCTTTGTCATCCCGGTTGCGCAGCGTATGCCAGACATCGGGCTCGATCTGCCAGTCTGCCAGTGTTTTAACTTCTTTCGGCGGCTGCACCGTTGGTGTGACCAGCGGAGGTGGGGACACCATCGGTTTGATCGGTTCGTATGTGGGCGGCGGCGGGACGTATCTTGGAGGGGTGTATGATGGTTGGGGCGTGTAAACAGGCTGGGGATTAGCGGCTGTTGGAATTGGGGGTGAATACGAAGTGGGCCTATTTTTCGAGCCGCCGCCCATGTTGCTGATGACCACTAAAACAAAACCAACAACAAACACCCAAAGACACCCATTATTTGATTTACCCTCCGATGCGCTTGCTCCGGCCTGCGCGCCACGAGCAGCCATGTTGTGGCTCATCGTGTCCGCATCTCTCTTGACTTGCGCCAGCAATTCTGGATCGCGTGCATATTTTACAGCAAGAGTCAGCGCTTCCATCCCCACGGCCGGTTGCTGAAAATCATTGTTGGCAGAGATGGCGATGCCACGAAGCACGATGGCAATCGAATTGCTGAGCATGAATCGCGCATCTTCCTGTAGAACGCCCGATGAGATGAGCGCCTCAGCCTCGGGGATGATTTCATTTTTGATGCTACGAAGCCGTTCTTTCGGTTGTGTCGTTTGCTGTTGTTGTATTCCAACCAGCTTATCAAGCAACGGCTTGATCAGAGTTTCAAATTGAAGATCACCACGCGCGGTGGCGATGTTTTGCTCCAATCGGCGGCGAAGCTCCAAGTCTGTCGCAAGCGCTTTGGCACGGCTCAGCACTTGAATAAACTTATCTTTAGACAGCTTTCTCGGGTCAGGCCTGCCAGCCACAGGCAGAGGTGGTGGCTCTTTTGCCTCGGTGTTTGTGGCATTATAGCCGTCGACCGCGCATCCCAAGCAGGTTTTGGCGACCTCATCAAACAAATGACAACGATCTCTGCTATCCGTCTCATGAAACATTTCAAAGACGGCAAGTAGCGGCTCGGCGGCATCCAGCAACCTCGAGGCCTCTGCAATGCCACTGCGCTTGTCTTTTTGAGTTGCCTGCATGGCCGATTCCATGCTGCGCTCGAGTCTTGCACGCGTCGGTGCGAGAACCACATCAAGTGTCGCTGTGACATTGTCACTGCCAGAATGCGTGGACTTCAAAAAAGTCACATGCCATTCGGCATCCTTGCGCCTGCCTTGTTCAGCATAAGTCAGTGCGAGCTCCGCATTGATTTTATCGAACGCCTGCGGCAATTCGCTGCGCAGGCGACGAGCGAAACCGGCCGTCAATGCCGGATCGTTCACTTGGCGAATGCGTGACTTGAAAGCTTCCCAGTGACGGTCGTCATCGGCGAGCCACTCCCAACGGTCAAATGACTGCTTCCAGTAGCCTGCGACCTTGGCAACGCGCTCTTTCGGCAAGGTTTCTATCAAATCGAGGTGCGCCCATTCCAGCGCACGCATGTGGAAGATCAAAGCAAGGTTTCGCGAAGCAATAAATGACTTTGCCTCAGCCTCCCGCTGCTTCCAGATGGCGAAGGCGGCATCCAGCTCATTGCGCTTCACGGCTGCGAAGGCTTCGTCAGAATCCGGCTTTTCCCAATCCTCCGGCCAGAACCAGAAAAACTCGTCCAAGGCGCGGGCTTCCACATCCTTGAGCCGCTGAGTGGCTTCACGCACCTCCTCCGGTGTTGGTGGTGTCATGCCAGGGACAACGGCGAGATGCTGGGCAGCCTGACCGCCGAGATCGGCGAGCATTTTGAGTTTGTCCGCCTGCCGTGCCACTTCGCGAGTACTGGCCGTCACTGGCAGGCCGGTGAGACGAAAAGCATTCCGCCGATACAGATCGGGCGTGGCAGCTTTGAGCAGGAGACTGAGGCTGGCGTCCGAGGCGGGCATGGGCAGTGGGGGCGGGCAGGCTACGGCAAACGTGCGGCGTGATCCAGCAAGTGCTGGCCCAGGCGGGAAAGCAGGCGCTTCAGCCGTGCGGCGCTGATGCTGCCAATCCGTCCGGTGATGCGATTTGGCATGATGACGGTGAGAAACGCTGCGCGAATCAATGATGGGGCCTTCAAGCCGCTGCCAGCGAAGTCTGCATCGCCAGGGACGATGAGGGCATCCAGACCACGCACTTCCTCGTGAAGCTGGGTGCTGATGCCGCAGATGAGCGGATCATTATGCGGTTCAACCAGACAGAGGACGACGGCGGGGCGGGTCTTGATGCGGCCATCAAACTGCGGCAGCGAAGTGAGGATGACATCACCGGGCTTCATGCAATGCAGTCGGCGGCAGTGTATTCAGGTTCAGCCACCGTGCCTGCACGGGAGAATGCCTCGGCTCCGAGTGCATTCCAGTAACGAGATTCTTCGTCATCCTCCAAGACCGTGACCAGCAGGCGTGCGGCCTGCGGCAGCGGGAAGGGTTCGTCCAACAGGATGGCTTTGCCGTCGTAGTGTGCTTTCAAGGTCGCGGTCATGCAGCGAGAATAGGCAGCCAGTGGAATCGTTTCAAGGCGGATTCTTAACCAGTGCGCAGCTTTGCTGCCACGCTCTTACATCGCCACACCCATGCGCCAGAGGCGGACGCGTGATTCATGACTGGCACGCAGCGCAGGATCAGCACGAAGGGCTTCCTCCAACAGATCAGCGGCAGGCTGGAGCTGGCCGGTGCGAGCCTGGGCATACGCTTGCTTCACCCACTGGGCGGCCTGATCGCGATCTGCGGTGCGTGCGGCGGGAAGAATGGCTTTGAGAGATGCGCTGGAGGCGACGGCTAATGGCGGGCATTCATCGACAGGTGCTGCCTGCGGCTTCCAAGCAGCGAGAGCTGCCAGCAAGGCATCGGCATGCGGGTAGCGATCCTGTGGCTCAAAGGCCAGCGCACGACGGACGATGGCGTCGAGACGGGAATCACACTCGAAATTCAAGCGGGACGGCGGCGGTGGCGGTGTTTCATACAAGCGGCGCGACGGCGTGACTCCATCTGGCACGGCGTAGGGCATTTGATCGGTGAGCAGCATGTAAAGCGTGACGCCCAGCGACCACACATCGCCAGCGGGAGAGTCGGTCTTCTCAGTGATGAAGACCTCGGGGGCCTTGAAGGGCAGCGTGCCTGCGGCAGTTGCCATGAGGGTCAGCGGATTCACCTGCTTGGCGAGGCCGAAGTCGCTCACCTTGGCCTGATAACCTTCTGGGGTGATGGCGACGAGAATGTTGCCGGGCTTGATGTCCCGATGGATGACGGGCGGGGCCGAACGGTGCGCAACAGCCAGTCCTGATGCAGTCTGGCGAATAAGGTCCACTGTTGTCGTGACTGGAAGCGTCCGCATGCCCTGCGAACGCCAGAGATCATGCAAGGTGCCCCCACCGGCATATTCCATGGTGAGGTAACCGTGGTGCTCACCATCCAATTCAAGGGTGCCAGCATCAAAGACGCGGACGATGTTGGGATGACCAATCTTGGAAAGCAGAATGGCCTCTGAGAGCATTTCAGCAACGTCCTGACCAGGCTGCACCGGCTGTTTGAAAACTTTCATGGCCTGCCTGCCAAAGACACGGTGCTTCACCCGATAAACCTGCGCGAAGGCTCCCTCACCGAGGAAGCGCTCGACAGTATGTTGTGTTGGCAGCACTTGGCCGTCAGTGAGGATCATGGACATGACACGGGATGATATGCCGACGAATCGTCGGCACTCCATAAATAAAACAGCCGGAACAATGAAGCCCCGGGTTGTGCCGAAAGGATTTATCTAACCTTCGGCGTTACGCTTTGAGGGCTGCAGTAGCTTTCTTTTCCAACCCTGCCGTGGCCTAATGAACGAGGGTGCTTGTTTGAACTGGAAGGCAGGCTGCTCGTGGTAGTGAATGCTCGTTTGGACCGTAAGGTGGGATTTCCATGCAAACATCCCATTTCCATGTCTGTTCTCTGTCACCCATGCGCCTCCTGCTTTCCCTCTGCCTCGCCGCCACCGCCGTCCTTGCCCAAACCGAGGCGGATTTCATCACGAACACCCGCCAGCTCACGTTTGAGGGTCGCAGGGCAGGGGAGGGCTACTTTTCGGCCGATGGAAAGAAAATGATCTTCCAGTCTGAGCGCGAGGAGGGGAACCCGTTTTATCAAATTTACCTGATGGACCTCGAAACGGGCGATCAGGAGCGCATTTCGCCTGGAATGGGCAAGACGACCTGCGCGTGGATTCACCCCGATGGCAAGCGCGTGCTGTTTGCCTCGACGCACACCGATCCTGACTCGAAAAAGCTCCAGCAGGCCGAATATGACGAACGCAAGAACACCAAGGTGCGCAAATACTCCTGGGACTACGACGAGCACTACGACATCTGGGAATACACGCTCGCCGACAAGTCGCTCAAAAATCTCACGAACACGCGTGGCTATGATGCCGAGGGCGGTTGGTCGCCGGACGGAAAAAAGATCGTCTTCGCGAGCAATCGCCAAGCTTATGAAACGAAACTGAGCAAGGAGGACGAGGAGCGGCTGAAGATCGACAAGCAGTACTTCATGGAGATCTACACCGCCGATGCCGATGGCTCGAACGTGAAGCGCCTCACCAACGTGCCCGGCTACGACGGCGGGCCTTTTTTCAGCGCCGATGGCCAGCGCATCTGCTGGCGTCGCTTCACGCCGAAAGGCGATGTGGCCGAGGTTTGGTCCATGAACGTCGAT
>JBIKYB010000350.1:0-5254 GCA_044355475.1 Prosthecobacter sp. | reverse complement strand
ATTCCAAACATCCGTGCCATCCGCCAGGCGGTGAACGAAGCCACGCGTGTGTATGTCGGCCTCGTGCAGGAAGGAGCCCGCATGGGCATCCTCGACCTCGGCGGCGGCCTCGCCATCAGTTACGACGGCCAAAAAGGTGCCTCCGCTGCCAGCAGCAACTACGGCACCAAGGAATACTGCGCCGACATCATTGAAGCGATCTCGGAGGTCACCGCCGAAGCTGGTGTGCCGCACCCGGACATCATCACCGAGTCTGGCCGCGCCATCGTGGCCTACTACAGCGTGCTGGTCATCAACATCCTCGACATCAACCGCTTCGAGCCGCGCAAAACCATCAGCGACATCGAGATCGACAAGGAATCTCCTGCGCTGCTGCGCAACCTGCACGAGCTGCGGGTCGAATCCACGCGCAACGCCGCCAAGACCAGCCGCGACCGCTTGCAGGAGATCTACAACGACGCCGTTTATTACCGCGACAAGCTGCGCACCGAGTTCAACTACGGCAAAGTCAACCTGCGCGAACGTGCTCACGGCGAGGAGCTCTACTGGGACATCCTCACCTGGATCGCTGGAATGCGTGAGAAATGCGACCACGACGGCTCCCAGATGGAGCGCCTGGAGGCCATCCTCACGGACTACTACTACGGCAACTTCAGCGTCTTCCAGAGCCTGCCAGACTTGTGGGCCATCGACCAGATCTTCCCCGTGATGCCGATCCACCGCCTCAAAGAGAAGCCCACGCGCAACGCCGTGCTCTCCGACATCACCTGCGATAGCGACGGCAAAATCGACAAATTTGCCCTCTCAGACGGCATCCGCCGCAGCTTGCCGCTGCACGATCCCGAGATCGAAAAGGGTGAGGAATACATGCTCGGCATCTTCCTCGTCGGTGCGTATCAGGAAACGCTGGGAGACCTGCACAACCTCCTCGGCGACACCAACGTCATCTCCGTGCACATTGAGGGCGGCAAAATCAAATACAGCGAGATGGAGGGCGACAGCGTCTCCGAAGTGCTCACCTACGTCGAATACGAGCCCAAGGACATGGTCACACGCTTCCGCAACCTCGCCGAAAGCGCCGTCGCCTCCAAACGAATCACCGCCACCGAGCGCCGCGAGATCATGGAGAGCTTTGAGGCCGGTCTGCGCGGATACACTTATTTTGAGAGCTGAACAGGCAATTTGAAGGAGCGCTGCGCCAAGAAGCAGCGCTCCATGTGCAAAGCTCCCATCGCAGTACTGTCCGTCTATTTGGGAGCGATCGGTGCCGATGGCATCTTCAACCTCCATGAAGCGCTTTCTATTGCTGCAGGGAGGTGAGCGCAAGACATCGGGAGACTGGGCGTTATGCGGTGCCTGCACCTCATCTCATGAAACACCTCCTGTTCCTGGCATCCCTCCTTCTCGCTCTGATGGCAGGCGCTCATGCTGCCGCGCCAAAGCCCGACATTGTTTTCATCATCGCTGATGACCTCGGCTGGGCGGACGTGGCTTTTCACGGCGGAAATGCACCCACGCCTCATCTTGATCGACTGAAGCGCGAGGGCGTGGAACTCACGCAGCATTACGTCGCACCCGTGTGCAGCCCCACGCGCACTGGATTGATGACGGGCCGCTGTTGGAGCCGCTTTGGCGTGACGACACCGCAAAACAATCGTGCACTGCCGTGGGACACGGTCACACTCCCACGTGCGCTGAAGGCTGCTGGTTACGAAACCTGCCTCACGGGTAAATGGCACCTCGGTTCGTGGCCAGAGGAGGGGCCGAATCACTTCGGCTTTGATCACTCTTATGGTTCACTCGCAGGCGGTGTGAGCCCGTGGAATCATCGCTACAAAGAGGGGCCGTTTTCCGTCACTTGGCATCGGGATGAGCGGCTCATCGAGGAAGAAGGTCACGTCACCGATCTCATTGCGGCGGAGGCCACGAAATGGATCGAGTCACGCGGCGACGCGCCCTTTTTTCTCTATGTGCCGTTCACTGCGGTGCATCTGCCGGTGAAGGAACCTGCGGAGTGGGTTGCAAAAGTACCCGATGGAATCACTGGCGATGTAGCTCGTCATTACGCAGCCTCCGTGATGCATCTCGACGATGCCATCGGCCGCATCATGGCCGCGCTGGAAAAGAATGGTCGCCGCGAAAATACGATCGTCGTTTTCACCAGTGACAACGGCGGCAGCACGTCGGAAAACAACGACCTCAAATATCCCGACGACAATTGCCCCAGCGGTAAACTCCCCGGTAACAACCAACCGCTTCGTGGCCAGAAAGGCAGCGTTTACGAGGGCGGCACGCGTGTGCCCACGCTGCTTTCGTGGCCCGCAAAATTGAAGCCGGGCACCTACAATGGCGTCGCTCAAATCACCGACTGGATGCCCACGCTGTGCGCGCTCGCCGAAGCAAAGCCAACCCAAGATTTGAAATGGGATGGCATCAATCTGTGGCCGCAGCTCAGCGGCACAGAACCGGTCAAACCGCGCACAATTTACACCGTCGGTCCCGGCTTCAACGCAAGCGCCGTGAGTGATGGAGATTGGAAACTCATCGTTAATCGCAAAGGAGCGGCAAAGAAGGGCGCAACGTCTGCTGCCGAAACAGCCGAACTCTACGATCTCGCTCAAGATCCCAACGAAACCACTGACCTTGCCGCAAAGATGCCGGAGAAAGTCGCCGCGCTGAGCGCCCAATTAAACAAGCTCGCCAAAGCTGACCGAGACGCGTTGCCGAAGGACTGACTGTTTTGCCTGCATCATGAATTTACGCCCCACTTCCCTCCGCTTCGCGCTCCTGACTTTTGCGGTGACCGCCTTCATGCGTCATTCATTGTTCGTGGCCTCAATCGCCCTCATCGTGTTGCCGTGTGAACTGTGGGCGGAGGATAAGCCGGAATCGTCCGCTTCAAAGACGGTGCTCCTGAGCTCGGTGGATCGCGCCCGCATTCTCTCTCAGGTGCGATGGACGCCTGTCGCGGGGACGATGCCGAATCGGAAGGGCGGGTTCTTTGAGGTGGGTAAGGAGAACATCGGCGTGCCTTACTCCAGCGTGCGGTCGGAGGGGCGTTACATTGGTTTTGACATCGGATTGCGCACGTTTCTCGCAGCGGTGGAGAATCCGCAGAGCGTGCTCTACACGGAGAACCTCACAGGCAAGGTCTCGAACGCTGCGGCCTACTACGGCAGCGTTTGCTCCGCCTACACCAGCTACGCGCTGGGCTGCGGGATCTGGGAGGTGAGTCGTCGCTATGGTCCGCAAATCAGTGATGGCATCCGGTTGGTCGAGCCGCAGTCTGCAGACGCGGCGCAGCCGGGTGATGTGATCTACACACCGCATGCCACCGAGACCTCCGGCTCGCATGTGGAGATGGTCACAGCGGTTATCAAGGATGTCGCAGGTCGTGTGATCTCCGTGCGCGTGGACGAAAGCCGCCCGCCGACCACCGCCACGACGGAGCGCAGCGCCGCTGCCTTCAACGCGCATCTCGCCTCGCGGAACAAGCAGCTCTTTCGCATTACGGATCGTGAGGCTTGGCGCGGTGCGAATCGCTCTGAACCGCTGTTTTTTCCGAACTACGAGGCCGATGCCACGAAGCCGACGATCAATCGCGCGCTGCTCCTCGATCTCGGCGACTGGGTGCCTTATGAGAAGGGCAACCCCGTGAAGTTCAACGTCATGGACCGCGATCAGCTCGGCGTGAAGTCGCTCGTCATCCGTCGCGGCGACCAGTTGGTGGAGGAAATTGCTCTCGCTGGCCCCGGCGTGCATGAGCGGATCTTTGACACCTGCGGCGACTACACCGCGCAGGTCATCCATCGCGATGGAAAGCCCAGTCACGCATGTGAGTTCGCTGTCTGTGATCTCAAGCTCACGATGCCGAAGGACAAAGTGTCGATGAAGGGCGGCTGGCAGGTCGGATTCAGCGCAGAGAACATCCAACCCATCGTCATCTACCTCTGGAACGAGGCGGATAGCTACGGCCGCCATCCGCTCTTCCTCACCGAGGAGCAACGCCGCACCGGATCACTCACCATTCCCGCGAATCTGCTCAAAAAGCCCGGCAAGCTGCAAGTCTGGCTCATCGGCGAGCACAAGCTCGGTCGCCTGAAACTGCGGAAGGACATCACGATGGTGCCGTGAGGCGTCGCGTTGCTCCTCATCGAGAAAGGCACCGGAGTTCGCGGTGTTGTGCCGCAAGTTGCCGATGCGTGTGCCGTTCACAGATGAAATCATGCGCCACCAATCCCTGCTCCTCCTCACCAGCTTTTGTCTGGCATTCGCATCGCTGGATCTTGTCGCTGCGGCGCCGGTTTTTCGGGCGGGCGCGGCCACGAGCAACATCACGCCGACCATCGCCGTCGAATCGGGCGCTCGCACCAGCCGACCGCCGGCGACGCATGTTCATGATGAGCTGCATGCCCGTTGTCTCGTTCTTGATGATGGGGAGGCGAAGCTGGCGCTGGTCGTGTGCGATTTGCGGCATATTTCGGCTGAAGTGGCCGCTGCCGCCAAAGTGATCATCGAGAAGACGACGGGCATCCCGCCGCAGTGCGTGGTGATTTCGGCGACGCATTCGCACACCACGGGTGGTGCGAAGCTGGAGGAGCGCGAGGGCGAGCCGTTTTTTGAATACAGCGCTTTCCTCACCCGGCGCATCGCCGATGGCGTGTTGCGGGCTCACAATCAGCTGGAACCGGCGCAGATTGGTTGGAGCGTCGCCGAGGAGCCGACGCAGGTCTTCAATCGCCGATGGTTCGTGATGCCTGAACGCGGCCCGATCTACGGTGCGCACGACAACGTCGAGAAAGTGGACACGAATCCCGGTTACAAAGGTCTGCTGCGGCCCGCTGGCCCCGTGGACCCGCAGATCACGTTTGTGTCCGTGAGATCCACTTCAGGCAAACCGATCTCGCTGATGGCTTCCTACGGCCTGCACTATGTCGGCGGTGTGACGGAGAACACCATCTCGGCCGACTACTTCGCCATTTTCGCTGACCGCGTGGGCGAGCTGCTCGGTGCGGACCGCCATCAAGATCCGCCGTTTGTCGGCATTATGGCCAACGGCAGCAGCGGCGACGTGAACAACCTGGAGCGCTACTCCGACGAGGAACTGGCCAAGCGCGGTCCGCAGCCGAAGAAGAAGTATCAACCCTTCGAAAAAGCCCGCGAGGTGGCGGACCTGTGCGCCAGCAAAGTGATGGAGGCTCACAAAACACTGCAATGGCACGATCACGTGAAGCTATCCTCGGTGCAGCGTACA
>JBIKYB010000518.1:0-2984 GCA_044355475.1 Prosthecobacter sp. | reverse complement strand
CGGCACGCCTTACTCGATGGTGACATCCGTCGGCAACGGCAAGGATGATGAGATCACCATCACGCAATGGCTCGCGGACGACCAGAAGCTCGCGATTGGCAATGAACTCGAGGTGAATTACTTCGTTGTCGGCCTGGGGCGTGAGCTGAAGCAGCAGTCGGCCAAGTTCAAAGTGGCGGGCATCCTGCCGATGGATCATCCGATGGTGACGAAGGCATGGACGCCAGAGTTTCCGGGTGTGTCCGACGTGGACAACTGCCGTGACTGGGAGCCGGGCATCCCGATGGACATGAAGGCCATCCGCGACAAGGACGAGGAGTACTGGGACGAGTTCAAAGGCACGCCGAAGGGTTTCATCTCGCTCGCAGCCGGGCAGAAGCTCTGGGCCAATCGTTTTGGCAATCTCACCGCCATCCGCATGCCGGATGAAGGCCAGACTGCCGAAGCGAAGTCCAACATGCTGGCGCTGCGGCTGAACCTCTCCGACATCGGCCTCGTGCCGCGTGATTTCAAAGCTGATGCCAGTGCGGCGGCACAGGGCAGCGTGGACTTCGGTGGGTTGTTCATCGGCCTGAGCATGTTCCTCATCGCGGCGGCGCTGGTGTTCGCGGCGCTGCTGTTTTTGTTCACGCTGGAGCGTCGTGCCTCGCAGATCGGCCTGCTGCTGGCCGTGGGGTGGACGCGCGGCATGGTGCGGCGCGCCTGGCTCATGGAGGCGGGCGTGATTGCGCTCGCGGGCATCCTGCTGGGTGTGCTCGGTGGCATCGCCTACACACAGACGGCACTGCATGGTCTCTCTGCCGTGTGGAGTGGTGCTACGCAGGGGCTGGAGCTCGTGTTTAGCGCGAGTTTTGGCACCTTGTTCAATGCGGCGCTCGCCACGCTCGTCGTGGTGCTGCTCACACTGTTCTGGGCCAGCCGGAAGATGTTCAAGGTGGAGACGCGCGACCTGCTGTCAGGCTCTTGGAGCGATGATTTGTCGCCGCTGGCCGTCCGCAAGAACTCGAAGCTGATGCTCATTCTCGCGGTGCTGGCCGTGCTGTTGCTCGGCGCGGGATTCTTCATGAAAAACCCTGAGGCGGTGGCCGGGATGTTCTTCGGCTCTGGCATGCTGCTCATGATCGCGGGCCTGCTCTGGCTGCGCGGTTGGATGCGGCGTGACAGCGGTGCTTTGGCAGCTTCGCTGTGGCAGATCGGCTCGCGAAACATCTCGCGTCGTCCTTCCCGCAGTCTGGCGGTGATCGGCATGATGGCAGGCGGCATCTTCCTCGTGGTGGCGGTGAACGCCTTCCGCATGAGCGCGGGGGATGACACGCTGCGCAACTCCGGCACAGGCGGCTTTGCGCTCATCGGCGAGTCGTCGCTGCCGGTGTATGAGGATCTGAATGTGAAGACGGGCTGGGAAGCCTTCGGTCTGGATGAAAAACTCATGCCGCAGGCGCGTGTGGTGCCGTTTCGTGTTCGCGAAGGCGATGACGCGAGTTGCTTGAACCTCAACCGTGCGCAGAAGCCGCTGCTGGTGGGCGTGGATGCCACGAAGCTGGTGGGTTCGTTCGCCTTTGCCTCAGGATCGTGGGAGGATGTGGTGCAACCGTCTCGGTTGCAGGGAGCAAGCGAGACGCTTGCACTACAGGCTGTTCCTGCCATCGCCGATCAAGCGACGGCGATGTGGGGTCTCGGCAAGGGCGTGGGCGACACGCTGGATTATCAGGACGCGAGCGGGAACACGTTTCAGGTGAAGATCGTCGGTCTGCTGGCCGGTTCGGTGCTCCAGGGCAAGATGATCATCACCGAGCAGGCCTTCCTGGCAAAATATCCCGACGCGGCGGGCTATCGCTTCTTCCTGATCGACGCCCCGCGTGAGCAAGCCGCCGAGATCGCCGCGCATCTGACGCGCCAGCTTGAGCAGCGCGGTCTAGCACTCGAACCGGCGAAGCAACGGCTGGAATTGTTCATGAGCGTGCAAAACACCTACATCGGCATCTTCACAGTGCTGGGCGGCTTGGGAGTCTTGCTTGGCACCGCAGGCATCGGCGTGCTCATCGCACGGCACGTGCTCGAACGTCGCGGAGAACTCGGACTCATGCAGGCGCTTGGGTTCCTGCCAGGATCGCTCCGCCTGATGATTCTGGGCGAGCACAGCGTGCTGCTGGTGCTGGGTGTCATCCTTGGTGCCGCCACCGCCGCACTGGTGGTGATTCCTCAGTTGATCGGCAGCAGCGGATCGCTGCCTGTAGCGTTCTTGGTCGAGCTCATTGCAGGGGTGCTCGTTTTTGGCCTGCTGGTGTGCGTGATCGCTGTTTCGTCCGCCGTGCGCGGGAAGCTCACTGAGGCGCTGCGGAGGGAGTAGCGCAGTGGTTGATGGTTGGGAGTTGATGGTTGATAGCCCAGAGACGGGGAGTCTTGCAGATGAGGGCGCTGACTTTCCCGGATCCGCCCGCTCGTCTGTAATGGCTTGTGTTAAAATCCTTGTAAGGTCCGTTATCACCATGCCTAAAGTGAAAAATATTTTTAACCGTGCTTTGGTGTTTGAAAATCAAGCTCTTGGATTAGTTGGTCTTAAGTGTTGATACGATGCTTGCAAAGCCTGGTGTTGATGTTTGATCCGTGTTTGAGGTAATCTCATTGGAAATTCGGAGAAAATCATGAGCGCCCTCCTTCCAACGCTTCATCGGTTCGCGGTTCGCGGTTCGCGGTTCGCGGTTCGCGGTTCGCGATGTTGACGGGTTGGACTGTCAAGAAGCCGTTTCAAACCGGGCGGTCGAGCGTTCAAATCGCGTGGTCGGTGGTCGAAATATGGCGGTCGGACTCCCAAACGACGCGGTCGTCTACTCAGAAGCGACAGTCGCCTTCGCCAATCGGCGCTTCGTTTCCAGAAACGGCCTGGCCGGAGGCTCGAATCGCCGGGTCGGCTGTCCAAATCGCCGCGTCGGGCGTCCAAACGGCGTGGTCGAAGACCGAAAAGGTTCGGCAGCTCCTCCCAG
>JBIKYB010000124.1:0-14038 GCA_044355475.1 Prosthecobacter sp. | reverse complement strand
TCACGAGTGTCTGGGGCATTTTGCCCCTGGCTCAAGCAGGCGGGCAAAATGCCCACTCCAATGGAGACAGGTGGCACACCTGTCCTACGGACAACAGCGAACTGAGAACAGAGAACCGCGAACAAGATAGAAAACCATGAAAGACGAATTCACCAACCGCCTCGGTGCCTTCCGCACCACGCTCGATTTTTTGCAGGCACCGGCCAACAAACCCAAGTGGGACGGGCAGCCGCCCTTGCGCTTTACCAGCCGCGTGGCGGAGGCCGTCACGGCACTGGCGGCGCTGGCGGCGTTTTGCCAGCAGCAGGGCGCAGTGATCAAAGGCGCGGCGATGGACAAGGCGCGGGAGGAGAAGGAGCTGGAGGACGCGGCCTTTGTGATGGGGCAGGCGGTGGCGGAGTGCTGCCGGGGTTTGGGGAATGCGGCAGACGCCGCCCGCTGCACCTTTCCAAAGAGCGCCTGGCGCGGCATGCGGGACGCGGCCTTGCTGGCAAATGCTCGGGAGGTCATCCGCATCGCCGAGGGGCTGCTGGCGGGCGCGCATTCCGCCGCAGCGGCGGAGTGTGGCATCACGGTCGCCACGGTAGCGGCCTGCAAAAAGGAGGCGGACGACTACGAGGCGGTCATCAGCGCCCCGCAGCAGGCCATCGCGGGCAGGAAGGCCACCACGGCGCAGATGCGGGATCGCTTCAACACCGTGGAGGCGGTGTTCGCCAGCCTCGACGGTTTGGTGGAGCAGTTCACGGACAAAACCTTCGTGGGCGGCTACCACGCCGCCCGCACTGTGCGCGATCTCGGGCATGGACCCGGTGCGGAAACTCCGCCCACGCCGCTGCCTTGATTGGAGGTCCCTGCTTTTGATTGCCCGTCCGAATTTCCTCATCCCCACTTCTCCTTCATGAGTTCTTCCTCTTCCTCTTCTTCGTCGTTGAGTTCAGACTATGACTACAACTCCGATAGCAGCGAAAGCTCGCCGTTGGAGAGCAGCAGCAGTTCCAGCGATTCCGTTGGTGGGGACAGTTCGAACTCCTCGGCATCCAGCCTTTCGGAGCTGCCTTCATCCGAATCCTCAGGCTCGGCTTCCAGTGCGTCTTCGTTGTCATCCAACTTTCAGGAGTCCAGTTCGGGTTCATCCAATGACCATTCGGATGGTTCCAGCCAGTCGGATGGCTCCAGCCTTTCGCAATCGTCTTCCTCCTCGGTCAATAGTTCTGCGTCGTCAGATTCGAACAAATCCGAGGACAGCTCGCAGTCGTCTGATGGCCCTTCGGATGTGCCCAGTTCTGAATCGTCTTCTTTGTCCTCTTCTTTGTCCAGCGAGTCGTCGGTTAATAGCTCGTCGTCATCCAGTGAATCCACGCTCTCTTCTGACGGCCCTTCGGATGATCCCAGCTCCGAATCCTCGCTGTCCTCGGCCAACAGCTCTTCGTCCTCCAGCGAGTCCTCGGTCAACAGCTCGCTGTCCTCCAGCGAGTCGTCGATCTCCAGTGTTTCGTCTGTCTCGTCTGCCTCCAGCTGGTCCTCCGCGCAATCGCTGGGACCGGTGTCATCGGACTCGTCATACTCCTCGGAGTCCTCCGCATCCAGCGAGTCCTCAGGCCCCTGGCAATCGAGCGAGTCTTCGCATGTCGATCCGCCTTCGGATGTGAGTTCAGATGAGTCGTTTCCGTCGTTGTCATCAGAGGCTCGTTCGGGTTCCTCGGTGTCGGATGCCTCCTCCCAGACTGAACCTCCCACGGAGGATGTGGACGTGCCGCCAGCAGGGACGACGGGTTGCGGGGGCTGTGGTGGCGAGAACTCGGTGCCGGAGGGGCAAACATGCCCGCCGGATGGCACCAGCGGCGGGCCGGTGAGCTATGCCACCGGGCAGATGGTGCATGCGGAGACGGATTTGTCCTCGAACGCCTTTGGCATCCCCTGGGGGCACACGCGGACCTATGCGAACGTGCTGGAAGGCACGGGCGGTCACGGCTCGGCGTTGAATGGTAGTCTCTGGTATGTGCGGCAGTTGAAGGCGCTGGCCTTTGAGTTTGCCGGAGGGGCTTCCGAGCCCACGCGGGTGGTCGTGGCGGACGGGGCGAACTCAAGTGAGTACTTCATCCTCTCCGGCGGGGTGTATGTGAATGAGTTCACGGGCTGGAACATGCTGGCCTGGGACGAGGAAGAGGAGGAGTTCACGCTGACGCAGGCGCGCAGCGGGCAGCAGTGGGTGTTTTACGATCACGCGGCTGCGGCGGAGCTGCGTGGGCAGTTGAAACGAGTCATAGATCCCGCCGGGCGGAGGGTGAGCTGCGATTACGATCCTGATGGCAACCTGGAGAAATTCGAGCAAGTGGAGGACGGTCAGGCCTCCGGGTTCTACTACACCTGGACGGCCATCAGCTCGATCGCCTCGGTGACGCTGAAGCTGGACGACCGCGACGTGCGGCGGGTGCGCTTCGCCTACTATGACATCGGTGAGACCGGCGGCAGCCTGGATGATTTGAAGTCGGCCACCATCGAGCAGTATGACAAGGGCACTGAAAGCTGGCGGATCGTGGAGCGGAAGCATTACCGCTACTACATGGAAGAGGACACGCACGGCTTTGCCAGCGGGTTGAAGCTGGTGATCGGGGCCGGGGCGTATCAACTGATGCTGGACGCCGGACTGAACCCGGAAACGGCCACAGAGGCGGAACTCATCAACTACGCTGATTTCTACTACGAGTATGACGCGGACAAGCGGGTGACGCTGGAGCGGCTGGAGGGCGGGCGGCGGCAGTATGCCTTTGCCTACGCGACCAATCCAGATCACGATGAAGAGAGCGACGTGAACACCTGGAAGACGAAGACCGTGGAGACGCTGCCGGACGGCAGTCAAAACCGGGTGTACTCCAACGGCGGGAATGTGATGCTGGTCAAAATTTTGCAGAAGGCGGGAAGCTCGGACCAATGGGTGGATTATTGGACCTACACGGCGGAGAGCCGGCCGCTGCTGCACGCGCATCCCTCGGCAGTGGAGTCGGTCACGGAGCCTGCGGGCGGAAGCACGACGCTGACGGTGAATCTGCGCAGCGCGGCGGGGAAGATCGAGCTGACGGAGTATTACGCCACGAGCAATCCCACGACCGGCGCGGTGGCGGGCTATGTGTGCACCCGCAGTGTGAAGGAAGGTTCCGGCGGCACGCCGCAACTATTGGAGAAGCTCAAGTACGACACTCAGACGGTGGGCGGCCAGAGCCTGCATGCCATCCAGGAGCGCCTGGTGTATCCGGTGGCGGGCATGGACGACGAGGACGTGCCGACCACGACCTATGCGCGCACCTACTACAATGACGGCTCGGCGGAGAGCTTCCAGGTGAAGGAACTCATCACGACACAGCCCGTGGTGCCCACGACGGAGAACGGCAACGGCGTGGCTGGGGTGACGAAGCAGGTGTACGACCGCTTTGGGCGGATGACGTGGGAGATGAACCAACGCGGGGTTATCACCTTCATGAGCCATGTGGAGGCCACGGGGGCGCTGCTCCAGCGCATTGAGGATGTGAACACGACGCTGATGAGCGGTGTGCCCACAGGTTGGGTGGCGTATGGGGAGCATCTGATCACGGACTATGTGAGTGACGGGCTGGGGCGCACAGTCCAGGAGCGCGGGCCGTGGCATGAGGTGCAGCTCCGGGAAGGGGACACGACGGCCACGGCGATCCGGCGGGTGGAGTTCACGACGTATGATGATGAAGCGCATGAGGTGCGCAGCGCCAGCGGCTACCTGACCGGGGACAACCCGACACCGACCTTCACGGTGGTAGGCGCGGTGCGGGTGACGCGCAGCGATGCGAACGGGCGCGTGGTGGATGAAATCCAGGCGGTGCGCTGCTGCCCCACCGGGCCGCTGACGCCGGGCGAGGCGCTGCCGCAGACGCAGTGGAGCCGCTGGACGCACCGCATCTACGATCCCTGGGGCCGCCTCTACGCGCAGCGGGTGTATCACGCCATTCCGAATAGTGGTCCGCATAGTCCCCTATGCGGTTCCGATGCTGTCGGCGAGGAAATCACCAACTACCTCGAAACGATCTACGGCTATGACGCCATGGGCCGCCAGAACCGCGTGATTGATCCGGCCTACACGATCCAGCGCACGGTTTATGATGTGCGGGATCAAGTGGTGAGCCAGTGGGTGGGCACAGACGACACCGGAGCCACCGACAGCGATCCCACCGGCGGCGGGGCCACGGGGAACAACATGGTGGCGGTGGCGCTGCTGGAATACGACCACGGCACCGCAGGCGGCGATGGCAACCTCACCGAGGAAACCCTGCCGGTGGACGCCACGTCAGGCAATGACCGCATCACCACCTACGCTTACGACTTCCGCGACCGGCGCGACACGACGACGCAGACCGATGGCACGACGGTTTGGATCACCAAGGCGACCTACGACAACCTGGACCGCGTGACGGCCAGCGTGCGTTATCACACCAGCGTGAGCAACGCGAACCGCATCGCGCAGAGCCGGACCTTCTTTGACGCGCTGGGGCGCGTCTTTAAAACCGAGACGGACGGCATCGATCCCGCCACGGGCGATGTCACCGGTACGCTCACCGGGCAGAACTGGTACGATCTTGTCGGCAATGTGATCAAGCAGTCACAGCCGGGGAACACGGCCTTCACCAAGACCGTGTATGATGAGCTGAACCGGCCCACGGTGGCTTATTTGTGCTGCCGTCCAGGCGTGCCCGGTGTCCCCAGCGGTGATGACAACAGCGTGGTGGCCGACACGGTGATCGAGCAGGCGAACACGCTCTATGACCGTGGTGGCAATGTGATCATGCAGACACGCAAGCAGCGCTTCGACGATGCCACGGGCACCGGCGTGCTTGGCGGTCCCAACGCACCGGTGGGCGTGCCGAAGTCGCGCGACACCTATGGAATGACCTGGCCGGATGCGCTCGGGCGTCCGCGAGTGAGCGCGGACTACGGCACCAATGGCGGCAGCGTGCCCACACGCCGCGAAGTAGCGCCGCAGAGGAGCGACACGATCCTGGTGACCACCAACCGCTACAAAGACAGCGGCGACGCCAACGCCGTCGTGGACCCCATGGGCATCGAAACCCGCTGGGAAAACGACCAGGCCGGAAGACGCATCCGCTTGATCGAAGGCATTGCCGCAGGAGCGGGGATGCCCTCATCCCCATCCGGTTCATGCAACAATCCCCCCAATCCACCCCATCCAACCCCCAGAATCACCGAATTTGTCTGGCACCCGAGCGGCCAATTGGGCAAACTCATCCTCGTGAACGCGGAAACTGGCAACCAAGTCACGCGCTGGCTCTTCGGCACCACCTTGGCCGACAGCGCCATCGCCAGCAACGGCCTGGTGCGCACGAAGATTTATCCCGAGAGCGACGACCGTCCCGCGCCTGCGGCGGACGGACCTGACGGGGTGTATTCCCGCCTCGAATACCGCTACAACCGCCAGGGCCAGCAGACGGCGTTCAAGGACGCGGATGGCACCACGCATGAGTACAGCTACAACAAGCTGGGCGGGATCACCGAGGATCGCGTGACCGTGCTGGCCGCCGGATTGAACGGCGATGTGCGACGCATCGGCTACAGCTACAACAACCGCAATCTGACCGCGAAGGTCACGAGCTACAGCGCCGCAACGGGAGGTGCCGTGGTCAACGAAACGGCCTTTGAGTACGATGCTTTCCGCAATCTGGTGAAGGACTGGCAGAGCCACAGCGGCGTTGTCACCGGCGGCACACCGAAGGTGGTGTATGCGTTCACCAGCGGCGCGGGCAACCAGATGCGCAAGGTGTCGGTGACCTACCCGAACGGGCGTGTTCTGGAATACCTCTATGGAACCACAAACTCCATGGACGACCACCTCAATCGAGTGAGCGCGGAGAAAGTCACCGGCGAGAGCCAGAACTTGGTGGAGTATCGTTACGTCGGTCAAAACTGGCAGGTCCGTCTGGCCTATCCCGAGCCGGACATCATGTGCAATTACCGCAAGCAGGCGGGCCAGCCTGACGGTGACGCCGGTGATCCCTACAATGGCTATGATCGCTTTGGGCGCACCGTGGACATCAACTGGACCAGTCCGATCACCTGAACTGCATGGCCGAAAGAAACGAAAAAATAGAAAAAACTGCCCCGGATTTTTTACCTCTTTTCTCTTTTTCGGCCAACCACCTCTAAGCCATGTCAACGACCCTTGAACAGATTCAATACGGTTTTGACCGTGACAGTCGCCGCACGTGGCAGCGACGTTCGCTGACCGACACCCAGGACAAGCACTACAGCTATGATGCGCTGGGGCAGGTTGGCGTTGCCGCTAGAGGGAGTCTCAACCTGAACATGACCGCGATCAGCGGCATTCCAGCGAGTGCCCAAAGCTGGGATTACGATCCCACCGGGAACTGGCGCGGCTATCACACGGCAGTAAATGGAAGCTCCACGCAGGACCAGCATCGCGTACATGACCGTGGCAACCGTCTCACCCAAATTGAGGACAACCCCCTCAACATGATTTTGGATCGTGTGGGTAGGATGCGGCAGATGGCTCCTGATGCTGAAGGGGATTGGGACGGCAAGCTGGAGATCACCTGGGATGCCTGGAGCCGGATCACGAATGTGAAGAACAACGGGACGGTGGTAGGAGAGTACAGCTATGACGGTAGGCACCGTCGCATCACCCGTGATGTGGATGGCGAAACCCTGCACAGCTATTACAACAACCAGTGGCGGCCTGTGGAGGAGCGCAAGGATGCGGAGACCACCGCGAACATGAGCTACTTGTGGGGAGCGCGGCACCGGGATGATCTGGTGCGACGAGACCGGGCGGTTAGTGGCACAACGTTCAACGAGACGCGGTATGTGCTGATGGACTACTTCAATCCGGCGGCGATCACCGATGCAGGCGGGGTGGTGAAGGAGCGCTATGCGTTTAGCGCTTTCGGCGTGCGCACGATTCTCAATCCAGACTTCACGGTGCGCAGCAGCAGCGAGTGTGGAATGGAGTTTGGGTTCCAGGGGCAGTTCCTCGACCTCGAGAGCGGGCTGATGAATTATGGTTACCGCTACTACTCCCCGCAGATCGGCAGATGGACCTGCAAGGATCCGATTGGGGAGAAGGGCGGTGTGAATCTTTATGTCATAAGCGTCAATAGCACGACAAACCTTGTCGACCGTTTAGGCCTTTTTGGTGCTGGTTATGAAATGCAATTACTGGCAGATGGCCCAGCTCCTGATGGGATGGATAATGCATTCTGGCCGGTGGGAGGGGGAGACTATCTTGGCGAAGAAAAATATTGGGAACAGCGCATCCCAAATTTGCTTGAACAAGCACGTTCGCAATTTACAGCACAGGTCAATAGCTGGGTGGTTATGAATTGTGGGAAATCCCCCTTTGGGGGGCCATCTAAACGAATTGCAGTGGTTCCTGGACCTCAAACCGATCCCAGTGTGCCAAACCAATTGGCGATTACCAAGTTTGGGGACAGGGAGGAAACCCACGTTGAAGAGACAGAAGAGTTTGGAAGTTTTGCCCTTGATATTACGACTCCAATTATTATTGCATACAAAAGATCCAGTGACTCAGCATTGATATTTAGTTGGAAAACCACTCTATATTTGGAGGACAGGCTTGGATATAATGCAGACCAATCAAATGCAGTTGGGAGACTTCTGGCTCCAAATAGAATGACCAAACGAGCCATCTGGAATCTAGAAGGCATAGGGTGTTGCATAAAATAAATGAAACTACCATCGACACTCTTTATTATCGCTACAACTATCCTTGGATGTGGTCCTTCAAAACCGCCTATCGTCGGAGAGCGGCTTATTAAAGACGAGATAGTCACCAGTCTTGATTCTGTTGCTATTCTCGAAATAACAAGAACCAAACGAGGAGAGGATAGAACACTATTCAAAGTGCCGACCAACAGTTTGAATAAAAAGAATTTTCTGAATGAACTGTCACGCGAACAGATAACAAGTGCTAAATCTCTAATAGAGAAAATACGAACTTATATGCCAACCGCCAGCGATTTGAACAATGCTGATTTCTTCATGATCGTTGGCAAAAAAAGTCGCTCATCAGTTTATATCTTGCGTTCAAAGAAAGAGGAATGGAGCTTTGTTTACTGTGTGGATATTTAACAAAAATGAACCTGCGCACCAACCAATAGGATTGGTCGTGCCAACCTATTTGGGGAAATGAAATCAAGTAAGCTGCTCGCTCCCGAACCCTCCTATGTTGAAGCAGCATCATGAAGTCCCCGCCGCGAGCTTCGCACACTTGCGACTACGACCGTTTCGGCCGCACCGTGGACATCAAATGGCTCAGTCCTATTACCTGAACTGCATTGCCGAAAGAAACAAGAAAATAAAAAAAGAACTGCCCCGGATTTTTTTCACCTCTTTTCCTTCTTTCGGCCAACCATCTTCAATTCATGCCCACGACCCTCGAACAAATCCAATACGGCTTCGACCGTGACAGTCGCCGGACCTGGCAGAAGCGCCCGCTGACGGACACGCAGGACCAGCACTACAGTTACGACGCGCTAAGCCAAGTAGGTGCCGCCGCACGCGGCAGCCTGAATCTCAATGCCACGGCGATCAGCGGTGTTCCCGCCGCTAAAGAAAGTTGGGACTATGATCCCACGGGCAACTGGCGTGGCTACCACAGCGCCGCCAACGGCACGCCAACCCTCGACCAGCACCGGGTGCATGACCGTGGCAACCGGTTGACGCAAATCGAAGAAAATCCCCACAACATGATCTTGGATCGTGTCGGAAGGATGCGGCAGATGGCACCCGATGCGCAAGGCGACTGGGACGGCACGCTCGAATTGACGTGGGACGCGTGGAGCCGGATCACGCGAGTGAAGAACAATGGGACGGTGGTTGGAAACTACCAGTATGATGGCCTCCATGGACGGATCATCCGCGAAATGGAAGGCGAAACCCTGCACAGTTATTACAACGATGCGTGGCGGCCCGTCGAGGAACGCAAGAATGTTGAGACGACAGCGAGCATCAGTTACCTGTGGGGCGCACGACATCGGGATGATCTGGTGCGGAGAGATCGCGCCGTTAGCGGCACAACGCTGAGCGAAAAGCGCTATGTGCTGATGGATTATTTCAATCCGGCTGCGATCACGGACGAGAGCGGTGTGGTGAAGGAGCGCTACGCGTTCAGCGCTTTCGGAGTGCGCAGAATCCTGAATCCAGACTTCACGGTGCGCAGTTCCAGCGAGTGCGGGATGGAGTTCGCGTTCCAGGGGCAGTTCCTCGACGGAGAGAGCAGTCTCATGAACTACGGCTACAGGTATTACTCGCCATTACTGGGGAGATGGACGTGCAAGGATCCCATTGGAGAAAGAGGTGGGTTGAATCTTTGCGGTCTGGTTGGAAATGATCCAGTAAATAGTGTTGATTTTCTAGGTCTTGCAGAAGTGCAGAAGCGAGACTGCCGATTTACCGTTTATATCGGACACACGCATCATATTAGAAGGCAACACGAACAGAATCAGAAGCGGCCTGGAGACAGATCTTGTGGCGTGAGTTGTTACAGCACTCAGTTGAATGTGCCTCAGGGGGCTTTTGGAAACAATGTCATTCCTAATTCTCCCGGGGTGTCACGATACCTTTATCCTGACCCTCAGAACAGGCCCGAGAAATCTCCGGATTATGATCCAGAGCAGGATGGAGACCTCGATGATTACGCATATGGCGCAATTGCCAACGCTGAAAGCCAGGCTCAAGCTGAATGCGCCAACACAGAAACTTGCTGCAAGACCATTGAAGTCAAGGTGACCTGCACTCGTGGTGGAGCTGGAGAGGCGGCTATGCAGCAGGGTGGTTGGGCTAGCTACGAAAACTTGGGAACCAAGCATGGAGCATATAAGAATCCGTGTAATTATCAGAATATATTTGATTGCAAGACCAAGAAATGGTCCGGGCTGCGGATTGATCACTGGCAAACGGCCCACCCAACTTCACCAGCTAAACCATGAACATTTGTGTGAAAAAAATGCATCTGTCAGCATTGATTTGGTTCTTGTTGACATTGAGCGCTGTTCAAGATAGGGCCGCAGATGTGACTTGTTGGCGTTGGTCGCCACTGCGTTGTCATGTGCAAGTGTTTCCAGAAATCCATGTCGGTACCGCGATATATGAAGACATTGCCGTGGTTTATTACACCGCAAAATCGGAAGCCAAGCCGCTGAATAGTGACTTGGTAAATTTAATCAAAGAGGCATCTATTAAGCATAAGATAGACCCATCAACACTCCCCATGTCTGAGCAGCTTGGGCACATGCTTCTTCATGATACGAACACAGATGAATACTACATGGTCATTGTTCAAGAGCATGGTATTGTGATCTTCCACAAGGCGGAAGCGAAATTTAGTGAGCCGCCAATTTATCAGCCGCTGCATGGACGAAGAGCAAAGACACAGGTCTTTCACTCAGAGCTAATCGCCAAAAGCGTCTTAGCTATAGATGGGGTGGCAATTCCAGACAAAGATTTACCACCATGGATCAAAAAGAAAGCAGGCGCCAAAATGAACCCACGCACTAACTAATAGAATTGAACGTTTCAACCTATTTGATAAAATGAAATCAAGACAGGTTTATCATTGCACTCGGGCTTCGCAGCTATGTCCCGAACCCTCCTATGTTGAAGCCGAGGCACAAAGTTCACGCAGCAGCGATCTCACACTTGTGGCTGCGGCCGTTTCGGTCGCACGGTGAACATCAACTGGACGAATCTCATCTCCAGATGACCGAAAAAATAGATAAAGAATAGCCGCCTACGGAACACACAGAAGGCGCAGAAACCTGAACAGCCAAATCATCCATCAGGCATCCTCATCCTTCCGTCTGTTTAGTGTTTTCTGTAGGCCCACCCAACCTCTGAGTTTTATCCGCCATGCCAACAACCTTGGAACAAATACAATACGGTTTTGACCGTAACAGCCGCCGGACGTGGCAGAAGCGTCCGCTGACCGACACGCAGGACCAGCAGTACGGTTATGATGCCTTGAGCCAAGTAAGCGCTGCCACACGCGGAAGTTTGAATCTGAACAAAACCGCGATCTGCGGTCGACCCGCGAGCGCTGAGATCTGGGACTACGATCCCACCGGCAACTGGCGCAGCTACCATACCGCCGCCGCTGGCACGTCAACCCTCGACCAGCACCGCGTGCATGACCGTGGCAACCGGTTGACGCAGATCGAAGACAATCCCCACAACATGATCCTCGATCGCGTGGGGCGGATGCGCCAGATGGTTCCGGATGCGGAGGGAGATTGGGATGGCAAGCTGGAACTCACCTGGGATGGCTGGAGCCGGATCACGAGTGTGAAGAACAATGGCGAAGTGGTCGGTGAATACGCCTATGACGGAACCCATCGACGTGTCACGCGTGAGGTGGATGGCGAAACCCTGCATAGCTACTACAACGATGCATGGCGACCCGTGGAGGAGCGCAAGGATGCCGAGACTACCGCAGCTAGCAGCTACCTCTGGGGCGCACGCCACCGCGATGACTTGGTGCGGCGAGATCGTGCCGTGGGCGGCACCACGCTCAACGAAACGCGCTATGTGCTCATGGACTACTTTAATCCTGCGGCGATCACGGACGAGTGTGGTGTGGTGAAGGAGCGCTATGCGTTTAGCGCGTTCGGGGTGCGCACGATTCTGAATCCTGACTTCACGACAAGGAGTGCCAGTGAGTGTGCGATGGAGTTCGCGTTCCAAGGTCAGTTCCTCGACATTGAGAGCGGGCTGATGAACTATGGCTTCCGGTATTACACACCATATTTGGGACGCTGGACCTGCAAAGATCCAATCAAGGAGAGAGGTGGAATCAATCTGTATGAGATTGCAGCGAATGCTCCTATCAACGGTGTGGATTATCTAGGACTGCTTTATCCTCCTGGAACAAATTGGTTTCCGTATATGCCTCCGCCAGATCCCAGGGATCCAAGGTTTAAGCCACAGCCGACGCCAGGTTGTCCAGATGCTACGCCTCCGGTCATTACTAATATCCGAAAAGTTGGAACTAGTGATGTTCAAGTGTGTTGCAAGGATGGTAAAGTCATCGGTGTTATCGCTAAATTAACTGACGAGCGTGGTTCTGGAACTATAAACAAAGAAGGTCACACAATTATTTTGCAGCCGGGCACCAGTGCCAGTGTTTGCTGCTACGATAAGAAAGTTACTTTCGAGGTGAATAAAAGTGTTCTGATTGATGGATCCGCAGTTGCTACATACTTGGTCTTTGATGAGACCGGGAAATTGATCGGCACAGACGCGAAAGTCTTCGGAAGTAGTTGGCTAGGCGACTGGATAGCGAGGTTTGCTGCATCCCAGCTTGAAATAGATAGTGAAGACATCGCAAAAATTAAAAGCACGATCGAATCACTAAACTGGTTATGCAAGTGATGAAAAAAACACGGCACGGTTTAAATAACTTGGGCAAACCAACCTTGAAGAAGGGTTGCTTAATTGCATTCGGCGTTGGTTTGTTAGCACTTGCATTTGTACTCATCAAAGCAACCAATGGGTTCGCCGAGTTTATCCGTATGATGTTCAAGGTTTTTGATGTGAGTGTTTAATGCATTAATGAAACCGCTCGCCAACTAATAGAGAACCCATGTGCCAACCAATGGCACTGGCTGTGCCAATCCATTTGAGAAAATGAAATGCACTCAGCATCTCGGCTATGAACGGCTCATGAGGTCACCGGGCCTGATGCTGGAACACCGCCCCGCGCTGGCACACTTGTGAGAGAGGTTCGTGGCATCCTTCCCGTGTCACGTTGGAGGGAACGAAAGTTTGCCTGCTTCTGACTGAACAACCCAACGCCATGTTGTCTTCGTTCCACTCAGAATACGCAGCGTGTGGTCTCCTCCTCCGTCGGCCAGTGGCAGGTGCCGCTCATCGCGGCATGTCGTTCTCCTCAAATGCGGTTGATTCACCTGCTCCTCGCAGGTTTACCCTTCGGGTTACGCTGCGCTTCGTCTCAAACGCCTGCATCCTTCGGCGTTTGTGTCCTGACGATGTGGCAGCCTGATTACCGCCAGATGAGGCAGACTCAAGTCTTCATGCGCATGAACCACTCTCTTTTACTATGAACCCCTCCCGATCCCTCGCCAAAGACGGTCCTGACCTCACCGCGCTGCACTCACCACGATGGCGGGAGGAAAACGATGTGCCGGTGCGGCAGCTTGGGGAGCCGGTGCCGTTCTTTTACACACGGGCCGGGGCGGTGCTGCCGCTGGAGGGTCAGTATCGCGGCGGGCATGCCTTCCTGATGGCGAACGGGCCGTCAGTGGGCCTGTTGGACCTGACGCCGCTGCACCGGCGCTGGGTGATGACGCTGAACAACGGGGCGCGGACCTTCCGGGGGAACGCGAACTGCACGGTGGACGAGCCCTCGCGCTTCAGCCTCTCCATGTGGTGGACCCGACGATCCTCAAATTTGCGCCGATGTCCCATTTTGAGAAGTCGCTGTGGGACAACCGGCTGGTGCACACGGATCAAGGCTGGGTGCAGCGCTGGGAGGAATCCAAACTCAAGCTGGGCGACTGCCCGAACGTGGCGGGCTACCGGCGGAACGAAAAATTCCATGCGCCGCGCTGGCTGAATGAGGAGACGGTCAACTGGGGGAACCATGGCAAGTGGGGCGGTGGGCGCAGCGTGCTGCTGGCCTCCCTGCGCATCCTGCATCTGCTGGGCTTCCGCCATGTGTATCTGCTGGGGGTGGACTTCGACATGTCGGCGACGAAGCGCTACCACTTCGAGGAGGGCCGGAGCCCGCATGCGGTGAAGGGCAACATGAGCACCTACGCGAAGCTGCAGCAGTGGTTCACGGAGCTGCAGCCGCAGTTCAAGAAGGCGGGTTTCCAGGTCTTCAACTGCAACCTGGAGAGCAAGCTGACGGCCTTTCCCTTCCTGCCCTTTGATGAGGCGCTGGCGGCTTCGGGGGCGCAGATCGGGGATCACACACGGGAGAAGACCGAGGGGATGTACACGCGGG
>JBIKYB010000089.1:0-17108 GCA_044355475.1 Prosthecobacter sp. | reverse complement strand
TCGCGACGACTACAAGCACGTCCTGGTGCAAATCGCCGAAGGGAAGATCACGCGCTTCAATCAAGTCATCCAGCTCTACGAGATGCCGAATGGGAAGTTCGAAGTGAACAGCGACCATCCGCATCACGACACCGGCGTCCCTGCCGAGTCGCTCGATCTGGCCGAGGAAAACTGGCGCTGGCCCGAGGCCGGCCCCGCCGAGCGCGAGCGTATCTTTGCCCGCTACTGGAGTCACAACGAAGGTCTCGTCTGGCTGCTACAAAACGATCCTACCGTGCCGCAGTCGATACGCGATGAAGCCAGCCAGTGGGGCTTTCCGAAGGATGAGTTCACCGATCATCGCCACCGTCCGCACCACATCTACGTCCGCCAGGGCCGCCGCATCTGGGGTGACTACACCCTGACGCAAAACGACGCCAAGCCCGTCTTCGAGACCGGCTTGCCCGCACGCTTCGCCGATGGCATCGCCGTCACCGAGTTTGAGTTCGACTCCCACGCCGTGCGAATATACGACCCCGCCTATCCGCTGCTCCGCCCCGGATACTTCTTCATCTCCCACGATCCTTTTCAGCTCCCGTATCGCATCCTGGTGCCGAAGTGCGTGGATGGCCTGCTGGTGCCTGTCGCGTGCAGCGCCAGCCACGTCGGCTATCAAACCCTGCGCATGGAACCCGTCTTCATGGCACTCGGAGAAGCCTGCGGCATCGCCGCGATGAAAGCGCAAAGCAGCGGCACGACCGTTCGTGCCGTGGATGTGAAGTCTGTGCAACGCGAGATCGTGAAACGCGGCGGAGTCATCCTCTACGAAAACACCGCGATTGTTCCGCATGGGCTCTAAACAAAGTGGCTTCGGATTCAGCCGAATCAGGGATTCATTGAATGCGGCTAAAGCCGCAGCCACTTTATCCGAGCCGTTGAGAAAGCTTTTCAGCGAACTGCTTCACCTTCGCTCCTAGCTTGTCCAGGCTGGCTGGCGTGACGCGATCGGACGGGCCGCTGATCCAGATGGAGGCGACGGGTTGGCCGCGATGATCGAAGACGGGGGCGGCGACGCAGGCGAAGGTTTCGCTCTCTTCGCCGCAGTCGAGGGCGTAGCCTTGCGACTGGACTTTCTTGAGTTCGGCGAGGAACGCCGTGGCGCTGGTGATTGTGTGGCGCGTGTGTTTGGTGAACTTCATCTGCTGCACGAAGGCCTTTTGTGCCTCTGGACTCCAGTAGGCGAGCATGGCCTTCGCGGGTGCGGCGGTGTGCAGAGTGAAGGCGTGGCCGATCTCGACGACAACCTTCACCGGATGCGAGGACGGCACCTGATCAAGCACCACACCGTGATTGCCGGCCAATGTGCCTAGCAAGGCCGTCTCGCCGGTGGCATCGCGCAAGGCGGTGAGGATGGGTGCGGCGGCTTGAATGAGTCGCTCGCCACCCACAGCGGCATGGCCGAGGCTGAGGAGCTTGCGGCTGGCACGGTAGATCTTCGTGGCCTCTTCGCGCTCGGCATAGCCGCGAAGCGTGAGCGTGGTGGCGATGCGGAAAACGGAGTTCTTCGGCATTTTGAGCGCCTCGGTCATCGCGGTGAGGGTCATGCCTTCGGGATGCCGCGAGAGCAGCTCCAGCAGATCCAGCGTGCGGTCGAGGATGGGCACCTTGTAGCGGCTGAGAGGGTTGGCGGCGGTTTTTCCGGTTTTGGGCATGGTTTGATATACAAAACAAGATTTTGGATTGCAAACACGTAATGGGTGGCCTTGAATCCGGTTCTTCATTTCAACACTGCGACCAAATGACAAACCTCACTGAATCCACGATCATCGTCACCGGCGGCTCGCGCGGCTACGGCGCTGGCATCGCGGAGGCTTTGGTGAAGGCGGGAGCGCGGGTCTGGATCACCGGACGCGATGCCGCCAAGCTCACCGAAACGGCCCGGCGCATCGGAGCCACGCCCTTCGTCGCCGATGTGGCGGATGGCGAGGCCTGGGACCGACTGATGGCCGAGGTGCTGGCACAAACGGGGCGTCTCGATGTCTTGATCAACAATGCAGGCGAAGGCGTCAAAATTGGCCCGGCGAGTGAGCAGATGGATGCGGCCATCGAGCAAAGCCTCGCCAGCAATCTCACGGGTGCCATGCTCGGATGCCGTCGGGCCGCGGCGATCATGCAGAAGCAGGGCAGCGGCCTCATCGTGAACATCGGCAGCGCCTGCTCCACTCATGCTTGGCCGGGCTGGAGCGTGTATTCCGCCGCGAAGGCCGGTCTGCTCATGTTCACGCGTTGCCTGCTCACCGAGCTGCGGCCTCACGGCGTGCGCGTGACCTCTGTTTTGCCGTCGTGGGGCCAGACCGAGTTCACCGACGCCGCAAACCTGCCGCCGCGTGATCCCGCCGTGCTCGCTCAATGCATCTCGCCTGCCGACATGGGAGAGCTGCTCGTTCAAATCGCCCAACTTCCCGCCCACCTCGTGACCGAAGAGATCAAGCTCTGGCCGATGGTGCAGCCGATGGCTCAACTTTAACCAACCCTGCCAAACATGCGTTTCCTCATCCTCCTCGCCCTCGCGCCGCTGCTTCATGCTGCTGAGCATTCGATCAAACCCGGCGACAACCCGCAAGCGGTAATGGATCGCGCGGCTGCGGGCGACAAACTGGTTTTCCTGCCCGGCTTGCATCAGCATGGCCTCACGAAGCATCGGTCCATCCTCTACGTGGACAAATCCATCCACATCGAGCTGAGCGAAGGAGCCACGTTGAGGCTCGCGGATGAGACGACGAAGCTCGAAGCCGAGCCCGAGATCACCACCGATCAGGACGCGGGCAAGAAGCTTGATGATTTGGAAATGGGCGGACGCTTTGACCTCATCAAGCCGTGCATCTTCACCATCCGGATCGACTCCGAAGGCAGCGCTCGCAGCGCGGACACCTTTGCCTGGGGCGTGTTTGAAAGCGCCGACAATCCGCAAGGCACCGCGAAGCTGCCGCCATCCGCCAGCAAGTTCGCCGAGACGCCGCATCAGCGGGTGGCGATCACGGGTGACTGGCAAACGCTCGCGCATGGCGTGCAGATTCGCTTTGGTAGCAAGACCGGGCACAACAAAGGCAGCACCTGGTTCAGCACCTACGATGGTCCCGTCGCCTATGGCATCCGCGTCGGCCATGGACGGCAGCCGGGCACCATCGAAAACGTGCGCATCACCGGCAAAGGAACCATCGACATGAATGCCACGCACAACGTGCAACCCGGCTTCCTCGTGAAGGACATCAACGCCTGCGTGCTCATCCATGGTCGCGTGCGCGGCGTGCTGGTGGAAGGCATTACCATGGTGGACACAAACCGCTCCGTGATGTGCTACGGCGAGCACACGGGCAAGTTCCTCGCTGGTGGCAAAACCGGACCTGGAGAGTCCTTTGACGCCGAGGACATCACCATTCAGCGCACCCGCACGATAAATCCGAATGGCGCTGCCTACTTGCTCGGCCATCCGTCGTTTCGCGGTCATCTGCGCAACGTGAAGTGCAACTACAACTACATGGAGACCGGCGTCACCAGCATCGAGCCAAACTTCAATCTCGATGGTTACGAGGTCATCGGCAACGTCATCAAGAGCGGCGGCAGCGCCATCCACTGCTGGCGTTGCTCACGCAACGGCTTCGTCATGGACAACCTGCGCATCGACGACATCAAAGGCCAGCACGTCGTGCATCTCGGTGCCCCGCGCGGCTGGGAAAGCCCCGAGCCGCCTCTTCAGCGAAACAATCGCAACCTGCTCAGTGATCCCGTGCCGGTCGTTGCGCCGCATGTCGCACCTTTTGGCCGTCGTTTGCTCGTCAGCGACTACGGCGGCAACAAAGTCGCCATCATCGCTGCCGATGGCCGGGTGGAGTGGGAGCATCCCGCCGAGAAACCGCAGGACGTGTGGATGCTCGCGAATGGCAACATTCTCTTCAGCCACTTGCGCGGCGCACGCGAGGTCTCACTCGATCACAAGGTCGTCTGGAGCTACCGCGCCCCGGAAAAGACCGAGGTCCACGGCTGCCAGCCCTTGCCCGATGGCAACGTCATGGTCGTCGAGTGCGGCACGAAGCGACTCATCGAAGTCGGTCGCGATGGCCAGATCGTGCGCGAGATCGCCGTGCCGGTGAAGACCAAGAACACGCATGATCAAATGCGCGGCTGTCGTCGCACCAAGGATGGCCGCTACCTCATCAGCGCCAAAGGCGACCGCGCCATTCTCGAACTCAGCGCCGAAGGCAAAATCCTCCGAACGATGAAGACACCCGGCGATCCTCACGAAGTCCGCGAACTGCCCAACGGTCATCTCCTCATCGCCTGCGGCGAAGGTGAGGCCATGCTCGAACTCGACCGCGAAGGCAAAACCGTCTGGGAGCTCGGCACCCAGGACGTGCAGAACAACCCGCTGCGTCTTATCAGCGGCTTCCAGCGCCTACCCGACGGCCACACCCTCGTCATCAACTGGCTCGGCCACGGCTACCTCGCCACCACCGCCCAGTTCTTCGAGCTCGACGAGCAAAAACGCATCGTCCGCCAGTTCACCGACCACGCCCGTTTCACCAGCATCAACAAAGTGCAGGTCCTCGATGTCTCCGGCGATCCCGCGAAGGACGAGGTGTGGCGCTGAGAAAAGTAGCTTCGGCTTGAGCCGAATCTTCACGGAATGCGGCTAAAGCCGCAGCCACTTTCCCTGCCGCATTTCACACACACTTTGTCGTGGTGAAATGAGCGCGAGACTCGTTATGCTAGCCGAACCCATGAACCGTCTCGAAAACAAAGTCATCCTCATCACCGGCAGCGTTACCGGCATCGGCAAGGCCATCGCGAAGCGTTGTGTCGCCGAAGGCGCGAAAGTCCTCATCCATGGCCTGGAGGCCGATTTGGGCCAGGAAACGCTCGCGGAGCTTGGCGAGGACAAAGCCGTGCTCGTGCTCAAAGACCTCGCCGAGGAGGATGCGCCGCAAATGCTTGTCGAGAAGGCCGTGAGCGAGTTTGGCAAACTCGACGCCGTGGTGAACAACGCCGCGCAGGTTGGTCTTGGCAACATTCGCGACACCGATGCGAAATGGTTCCGCCGCATGCTCGAGATCAACTGCGTGGTGCCGTATCTCCTCATTCGCGCCGCCTTGCCACACCTCCGTAAATCACACGGCAGCATCATCAACATCGGCAGCGTCAACGCCTGGAGTGGCGAGCCCAATTTGATGCCCTACAGCGTCTCCAAAGGCGCTCTCATGACCCTCACGCGCAATCTGGGCGACACGCTCATGCGCGAGGACGGCGTGCGCGTGAATCAAATCAACCCCGGCTGGGTGCTCACCGAGAACGAGGCGAAAAGAAAGCGTTCCCACGGCCTCAAAGACGATTGGTATGCCGATCTGCCCAAGGTCTATGCCCCTGCCGGACGCATCCTATGGCCCGACGAGATCGCCGCATGCGCCGCCTGGCTCCTCGCCGACGAATGCGGCCCCATCAGCGGCCAAGTCTTCGATTTGGAACAGCATCCCTTCATCGGTCGCAATCCGCCGAAGGACGCGAGCACGATTCCGGTGAAGTGAGGTCGCCATCGGAATGTCTATCATGTGAGTCTGACGCTCCTTCTTCGGTACTTCGGCCACTTGCTCGTTGATCGTGACCCACACACGATTCTTGGTCTCAAACCATCACCGCAGCGGCGGGGTGAGTATCTTGAGGCTGGGTGATGGCATGCTGACTCGTCTTGAGCGGCTCGGAGGTTGACTCAATTTTTTCGCAGGCGCTTCAGCTTCTCCCCGACGCGGACGATGGACTCGATGGCGGGCTTCAATTCGCAACCGATGCTGCTGAGCGAGTATTCGACGGTCGGCGGTGAGCTCGGCTGTTCCTGACGCTCCACGACGCCGATCTCGACGAGATGCCGCAGACGCTGAGTGAGCATCTTGGCGGATACACCGGAGAGATCGTGCTTCAGCTCGCTGAATCGGCGTGGACCGCCGCTGAGATACCAGATGATGTTCGGCGTCCATGCACCGCCGAGGAAGCTCATGCAAAGCTTCAGCGGACAGGTGGCAGGTGGCGGGGCGACTTTGCTTTTGCGGCGAGGGACCATGGAAAGCGGCGTGGTGGTTACTGATTGGATACCGGATTCAGCGCCAGCGGCAAGGCTCATGGTTTACAAAAGTAACCTCCAGCCTGAAATCCCGGCCTCACCTCATGAATATTCTCGAAGCCATCGAAACCCGCCGTTCCATCAAGCACTACGATTCCACCCACGTCATGCCAGAGGCGGATGTGGACAGGCTGATGGAGCTTGCCCGGCTCGCGCCGTCCTCCTTCAACATGCAGAACTACCGTTTTGTGCTCGTGCGCGATCCCGAGCTGCGCCGACAGATTCGCGATGTGGCCTGGGACCAGGCACAGGTGACGGATGCCTCGCTGTTGGTGGTGATGTGCGCGGATTTGAAGGCGCATGAGCATCAGCCGGAGCGCTACTGGAGCCATGCGCCGCAGCCTGTGCAGGACATTCTGGTGCCTGCCTTGAAGGGCTTCTATGCAGGCAAGGAGCAACTCACCCGCGATGAGGCCATGCGCTCCACCGCGCTGGGAGGCATGACGTTGATGCTCGCTGCGCGTGGACTGGGCTACGAAACCTGCCCGATGGTGGGATTTGACCCCGAGGCGGTCTCCAAGATCATCCGTTTGCCTGCGGACCATGCGATCAGCTTCATGATCGCAATTGGCAAAAGCTTGCAGGAACCGTGGCCGCGCGGGGATCGTCTTGATGCGAGCGAAACGGTGATCGTAAACCAGTTCCCCGCCTGAGCATGAACGCATTCACCTCCCGCTTGGGCATCGAGCATCCGATCATTCAGGGACCATTCGGCGGTGGGCTGTCGTCCGTGCGTCTCGCGGCGGCCGTGTCGAATGCGGGAGGTCTCGGGTCGTTCGGAGCGCATCATTTGTCTCCGGGGCAGATGCGGGAGGTGATTGGCGATCTGCAAACGGCCACCGCGAAGCCCATCAACATCAATCTCTGGGTTTCGCGACATGATCCTGGAGCGGAGGTGAGGGTGCCTGAGCATCATGAGCGCGGTTTGCGGCAGTTTGGGGCCATTTATGAGCGTCTCGGCATCGAAACGCCGCTCATCGAGCCTCCGGACGATTTCAGCTTTGAGCAGCAGGTGGAGGTGATTCTCGATCTACGGCCTGCGGTGTTCAGTTTTGTGTTTGGCATTCCGGATGCCGAGATCCTGCGCGAATGCGCCCGACGCGGCATTTTGACGGTCGGAGCTGCAACGACGCAGGCAGAAGCCGCTGCGCTCGATGAGGCCGGTGTGGATATGATCGTTGCGACGGGTTCGGAGGCTGGTGGACATCGACCGAGCTTCCTGAGGTCTGCCGAGCAGTCTCTCACTGGCACGCTCGCCCTCGTGCCGCAGGTGCGAAATGTCACCCGCAAGCCTGTGATTGCCGCTGGAGGCATCGCGGAGGCTCGCGGTATCCGGGCGGCCTTTGAATTGGGCGCGGACGCCGTGCAGATCGGCACGGCGTTCCTGGCTTGCGAGGAATCCAATTGCCCGGCGCTGCACCGCGAAGCGTTGTTCACACCCGCAGCAGCTCGCACGCGGCTGAGCCGGCGCTTCACCGGAAGGCTCGCTCGCTTCATGAGCACACCGTTGCTGGATGAACTCGAAAGCAACGCCGAACCGGCCATGCCCTTCCCGCTGCAAGCCGACTTCAACCGTCCCGTGAAAGCGGAAGGAGTCCGCCTCGGTGATGCTGGCTTGCTGCCGCTTTATGCTGGCCAGGCGGCACCGCTGATCGAGCATCGGCAGGTGGCTGGACTCATGAGTGGGTTGATTGGTGGGCTGAGCAGGTGAGATGTGGGTGAGGCTTTTACGGACGGGCTAGAGCCCTCTGCCCGAAGTGCGGAAGCGGAGGCTGCGGTTGGTCGCAAATCATACACACTTTGTCGTGGCGAATGGGCGGTGGTGTTCGTTAAGATCAGAATCATGCCCAAATTCGCCGCCTTCCCGAAAGCCTTCATGGTCGCCCTTTGCAAAGAAGGGACAATGACCGTCTCCGAATGGATCAAGCTCGCCTCCACGCTCGATGTGCAGGGCCTGGAATGGTATGCGGGTTTCCTGGAGATGGCCGATGAGAAAAACTGGCCGCGCTTTCGCCAGGAGGTCGAGGACACCGGCAAGGTCATCCCGATGATGTGTTGCTCGCCGGATTTTACGCATCCCGACGCGACTTTCCGCGACAAGGAGATCGCCAAGCAGAAACGCTGGATCGACATGACGCACACGCTCGGTGGTTCGTATTGCCGCGTGCTCAGTGGGCAGCGTCGGCCTGAATTGACGCTGGATGAAGGCGTGAAACTCGCGGCGGACTCCATTTATGCCTGCCTGCCGTATGCGCAGGAGCGTGGGATCACGCTGATCATTGAAAACCACTACAAAGACGACTTCTGGGACTATCCCGAGTTCGCGCAGAAGATGGATGTCTTCTGCAAGCTGGTGGATGCCGTGAATCACCCAAACTTCGGTGTGAACTACGACCCCTCGAACACTTACCTCGCTGGTGAAGACCCCATTGAGCTGCTGAAGCGCGTCTCGCACCGCGTCGTCACCATGCACGCCAGTGACCGTTACCTCGCCGAAGGCACGATCGAAGACCTCCGCAACGAAGAAGGCGGCGCGCAAGGCTACGCCAAACGCCTCCGCCACGGCGAGATCGGCAAAGGCCTCAACGACTACGATGCCATCTTCACCGAGCTGAAGAGCAAGGGCTTCGATGGCTGGATCAGCATCGAAGACGGTGTCGATGGCATGGAGCAGCTCGCCCGCAGCGTGGAGTTCTTGAAGAAGAAGATCGCGCAGCATTGGAGTTGAGGTGATTCACCAAGACCCGCGCGGATGGTCTTCGAGAACGAATGGGGGCGCGATCAGCCGAAGGAATTCACGAAGGCCGACGACGACCCACACAGCCCGCGCTGGGCGTCTACACTGCATCGACTTCCTCAAAGCACAGGGCATCCTGAAGTAGAAGACGACGGCGTTGGTGCATTAAAGTAGCCTCTCGATAGCTCGGACAGCTGAGCGTATTTGCTCAGGCGAGTGCGGGCCGAAACCAAGCTGAAGGCCACTGCTGAGTGGATGTCCAAGACTTTGGCGGGCTTGCAGGGCGAAAAGGGAGACTGGCAGCATTTCATAGCCCTTGGCATTGGCCAGACTTGCGAACTTTTTGGCGCTGCGCCCTCCGCCTAACCAGCCGATGGTTTGCAGGCCTGTGTCCGTGGGAGTGACGACCAAGCGCTCTCCCCAGACGCGCCGAGATTCGGTGATCATGACCTCATGCCGCTCCATGTATTTGATCCGCATGCGACGCAGATGCCGCTCGAAGTGGCCCTCCGTGATAAAATCGGTCAGCACAGCCTGCTCCACACCTGCGGGGTAGCGGTCCACCAGTGAACGCATCCGGCGAAAGGGTTCGACCAAGGGTTCTGGGAGCACGAGAAAGCCAAGACGTAGTCCTGGGTAGAGCACCTTGTTGAAACTGCCGCAGAAGAGCACGCGATCACCTCCAGGCATACCCTGCAAGGCCATCAGTGGACGCCCGGCGAAGCGGAACTCGCTGTCATAATCATCTTCAAAAATCCATGCCTCCTGACGCTGAGCCCAGTCGAGAAGCGCGGCCCGCCTTGGCAGAGAGAGCGTCACACCGAGGGGGAACTGATGTGCGGCGGAGATGATCGCCAGCCTTGCATCCTTGGCTTTGCGCAGGCCTTCATCCACTCGCATACCCTGAGCATCCACTGGCAGCGGCACGATTCGCGCCCCCATCGCCGCGAGCAATTTGGATGCGCCGGGATAACCAGGGTCTTCCACCCAAGCGGCATCGCCCATGTTTAACAAAAGGCGTGAGCACAGCGATAGAGCCATTTGTGTGCCAGAGACGATCATGACCTGCGCTCCAGTACAGTGCAGACCGCGAGTCTCGCGTAGATGTGCCGCGATAGCCTCTCTGAGTGGCAAGTAACCAAGCGGATCACCATCCGATAGGAGCATCGACGTCGCGCGATGAAGTTTGCGAGTGAATAGTCGTGACCATGCCGTCAGAGGAAAGTCCACCACCGAGGGGGCATTCGCCTGGAAGGCGCGGGGCTTCGTGTTTTCCAAGGGGAAAGGTGTGTCCTGCCACGCTGCCGCTAAGTGCGATAGCCGCGCAGAAGTTTTTTGACGCACGCGGCTCGAGGCCGGCTCAGGCCGTGCATCGACCGGTATCTGCCATGAGGACAAGACGCGAGTACCATCCCCGACGATGGCACCGACATAGCCTTCTGCCGCCAACTGCTCATACACCGCTGTCACCGTGCCTCGTGAGATGCTGAGCTGCTCCGCCAGACATCGGCTCGAAGGCAATCGAGCCCCTGGAAGCAACCGTCCATCAAGGATCGCCGCTCGCAGTTCCCGATGCAGCCAATCTGACAAACCCGTGCCTTTGGGACAGGGAGGCAACGGTAAGGCGGGCAACGGTGGCGTCTTGGGCATGGATTAATTGGTCTAAACGGTATTTCAATAATGGCTCTACCGAATGGGCCAATCCGTTTCAAGATGAAAGGGGTCAAGCATCCATTCTCAACGTCGTATGTCAGCGAATCAAAAGCCCGTCATCTCCATCGTTTATCATTCAGGCAGCGGCCACACCGCCGAGATGGCCCATGCTGTCGCGAAAGGCGCAGCATCGGCAGGCGATGTCAACATCGTCGAGCATGAGATCACTGAAGCTGACTTTAACCAAGGCCGCTGGATGAATGAGGCCACCCTCGCCGCACTGGATGAGTCAGATGCGATCATTTTTGGTTCGCCCACCTACATGGGCGGCATTTCAGCCCAAATGAAATCCTTCATGGATGCGACCAGCACGCGCTATCTTCAGCGAAGATGGGTCGATAAAATCGGCGCAGCCTTCACCGTCTCTGGATTGGCCGCAGGAGATAAACTGAACACGCTCATCTCCTGCGCCACCTTTGCCATGCAGCATGGCATGATCTGGACAGGCGTGGCTGAGTCCCCCGTGACTGGCGAGGGCTACAATCGCCTCGGCTTCTTCTTCGGTGCTGCTGGCGTCGCACTCTTTGAGCCACCGTCAGAAATGCCCAACGCCGAAGACCGCCAAACCGGCGAGATGCTAGGCCGACGCGTGGCTGCACTGGCCATGCGCCTTGGATCGAACTCGAAGCCAGAGTAAGTTGACCTCGATTCAGAAGTTCAAAGCCTCGGACCATTCACAATAGATCGCCGCGTGACTGAATCTGTGTCCAGCTTCGTGCAGATCGTGGAAGCTCATTATCAGAGCCTTTACCGATTCGCTATGAGCATGTGCCGACGCAATGCCATGGCGCAGGACATGGTTCAGCAGATTTTTCTCCAGTGGGCAAAAAAAGACCATACGCTACGCGATGCCTCGAAAGTAGAGAGCTGGCTCTTCACCACGATCTACCACGAATGGCTGGCCATCGCCCGGCACGAGAAGAATCTCGTCACCGTCTTGAAGCCAATGGAGACGAAGTAGCTTTGAGAGGTGAAGAGGCTTTGTGGGAGACGGTGAAAGTGATTGCGCGGTTCAGCGCCACGCCTCAACGATGCCCCAACCATGAAATACCTTCTCGTCCTTGCTCTCATCACCACGTCGCTGCTATCCCAAGAGCCAGAGCGAATCCGCGATGTCATTTATACGAAGCACGATGGCGTAGCGCTGACGATGGATGTCTTCAAGCCAGCGCAGCCGAACGGTGCGGGTATCATCAAGATCGTGAGCGGCGGTTGGAAGTCGAATCACAAAGGCATCAGTGATGGCGGCTGGCCGAAGGCGGGTTACACGACTTTCGTTGTCGTGCATGGCACGCAGCCGAGGTTTCAGGTCGAGGAGATCGTGGCTGATTTGAACCGCGCGGTGCGTTTTGTCCGCGCCAATGCGGCGTCGTATGGCGTGGACCCGCAGAAGCTTGGTGTCACCGGCAGCAGCGCGGGCGGTCACCTCAGCCTG
Source organism: Prosthecobacter sp. (assembly GCA_044355475.1). Classification (GTDB taxonomy): domain Bacteria; phylum Verrucomicrobiota; class Verrucomicrobiia; order Verrucomicrobiales; family Verrucomicrobiaceae; genus Prosthecobacter. The sequence goes on along the minus strand of JBIKYB010000089.1, from coordinate 5,075 downwards.
ATGCTCGCGACTCGTGGCGGGCCGGGCGATGCAAAGGCGGCGGACCCGATTGATCGCGAAAGCAGCGCGGTGAATGCCGTGGCGTGCTTTTACCCGCCCACCGACTACCTGAACTGGTTCGAGCCCGGCGACAACGCCGTCGGCATCGGCAAGCTGGAGGCCTACGCGGCTGCTTTTGGCCCCAAAGCTGCCACGCAAGAAGGTCGCGAGGCACTCGGACGCGAGCTGTCGTCGATCTACTGGGTCCACAAAGGCCAGCCGCCCATCTTCATCGTGCATGGCGACGCCGATCCGCAGGTCTCCATCACGCAATCCGACCGCTTTTTAAAGCGCTGCCACGAAGTCGGCACCGTGTGCGAACTCGTCATCCGTCAAGGAGCTGGCCACGGCGGCTGGCAGGAGATGCCGCAGGATACGGAACGCATGGTCGAGTGGTTTGATCTCCAACTCCTCGGCAAACATCCAGCGAAGCCCTTCACGCTGAATGTGTCCTCGCTGCCGAGCACACCGATCCAGAAAGCGAAGAAGCCGTGAAATGAGATTTTCGCTACGGCAAGTATTCTTGGCTTCTGCACCGCTTAGGCCCCCGCAGCCACTTTCACGCCGCTCATCGGATGACTCGTCACGGCTTCCCAGGCAATCCGCTGGAGAAGCTGCACCAGTTCAGCGGCTTGCGGATGGCTTTTGAGCTTCTCCGGCAGAGCTAGGCCAACGGGCGTGCGCTGGTGGATGGCAGTGAAGTGGCAGTAGCTCACGAGTAGCGCCGAAATGTCAGAGGGATGGCCGTGGTCGTCACGAAACAACTCGCTCTGCCTGCCAAGGCCGGGCGCTTTTCCTTCTGCCACCTGCTTGCGAAGCTCATGCAACGCGGTGCTCGCGGGCACGACGAACACGCAAGGTTTGCCGAGCGAGGTGTTCAGCGCGGACACCTGCGCCTCCAGTTGCTTGAGCCATCCTTGGTGAGCCTCCTGCATCCGACCGATCTCATCTGCGGTGGCGCTGTCCCTCATCGCATTGGTGAAGTTGCCAACGAGTCTGCCGTCACGCGGTGCCCAGGAGGCCTGCACCAGCACGCGGAGGTTGGGATTTTTCTCCAGACCCAGCTTGGTGAAGTGGTCGATGCCTTCGTCTGGCATGAGGAGATGGGGTGAAAGAGTGAGCACATCGACGATGCCTTCCTTGAGCGCCTTCTTGGCCTGATTCTGCTCATCTGGCAGATTCCAGTGCTGCAAAACGCGCGATCCGCCGATCATTTGCTGCCCGGCCTTCAAATGCGCCACACCTGCCGCCTGCGCGATCTGCGGCAGCCAGTCGGCGGTGTAAATCATGTAGCTGTGCGCACAGACAAAGACCTTCGTGTCCTCCGCGCCTGGTGCGAACGAAGCGGGCTTCGAACTGCTTTTACCGCTGCCCGCCTTGGCCATGAACTTGTCCCGGGCCTCGGGGTGCTTCTCCACATAAGCCAGCGCTTCATTGATGGACAAAGCACCGTCCTTGTCCGCATCTGCGGCGGGAAACATCCTCAAAGCCTGCTCCAGACGCGCCTCAATGCCGGATTTTTTGTTCGCGACTTGAGCGATCAACGAAATCGCCCCGAAACCGAGAGCGACGAGTGAGAGGATAAGACAAGTTCGTTTCATGTGCGCACCCTAAACTCAAAGAGCCTGCCGCTCTTTCAGCCTGCCTCAGTGAGCAAGCCACAGAACGGCCTTCCCACCTGGGGTTCAATAACCCTCCGTGGCATCGCTGAAGTTCCACGGAGCCTGGTAGGCCCCTGTGCGCTCTTTTTCGAGCTGGCGGACGAGATCGTTGAGCAAAGCGGAGGCACCGAAGCGATAGCGGCGGTTGTTGAGCCATCCGTCGCCGAGGGTTTCTTTGACGGCGATGAGGAAATGCAGCGCCTGCTTGGCGGTGCGAATGCCGCCAGCGGGTTTCATGGCGATGGGGACTCCGGTGGCGAGGAAATGATCGCGGATGGCCTCCAGCATGACCTGGTTGTTGCCCAGCGTGGCATTGGATGAAGTTTTGCCGGTGCTGGTCTTGATGAAGTCACCAGGGCGGATCACGCGCATCGCCAGGAAGCTGGCGGCGCGAATGTTGTCGTAGGTTTCGAGTTCGCTGACTTCGAGAATGACCTTGAGCGTCGCTTGACCGCATGCCTCGACCACGGCGGCGATTTCATCCTGCATGCGGCCGAATTCTCCGGCCAGGAAGGCACCACGATTGATGACCATGTCGATTTCATCCGCTCCATCATTCACGGCGGCGTGAACTTCAGCGAGACGTGTCTTGAGCGGTGCTTGGCCGGACGGGAACGCTGTCGCGACTGATGCGACCTTTACCGGAGTGCCTCCAACGTGCTTTTTCGCATGCTTCACCATCGCGGGATAGACGCAGACGGCGGCGGTGGAGGGAATATCGCCCACGTCATGCGGTGTGAGCGCTTTTTGGCAGAACGAGGCTACTTTGCCCGGTGTGTCTTTGCCTTCAAGCGTCGTCAAATCGACCATTGAGACAGCAAGACGCAAACCGAAGACCTTCGATTTCTTTTTGATGCTGCGAGTCGTGTATTTAGCCACGCGTTCCTCAATGCCGACGTGATCGACGGTGCCGATCTCATCGAAAAGTCGGCGGAGGCTGGCGGGGGCTTTGGCGGCTGGCATGAAGTGATGTTGTTCGGGCGCAGGCGGCGCTGTCAAGATACCAATTTTAGCGTGTGGCAAAAATCCGGCGAGCAGCGTAATTCATCCCACCATGAGCAACATGATTCCCCAAGTCTATGACACGCCCGTTTTCCGCATGGCCTGCCAGCAGTTCGATCTGGTGGCCGATTTTTTGGACATCCCCGAAAACGCCCGCGACCGCCTGAAGATGCCCAAACGCTCCGTGAGCGTGGCCATGCCGGTGCGCCGTGATGATGGCAGCACCACGGTCTTCATGGGCTACCGCGTGCAGCATCATCTCACACTCGGGCCGACGAAGGGTGGTGTGCGTTTTCATCCTGAGGTGACGCTCGGTGAAGTGGCGGCACTGGCGATGTGGATGAGCTGGAAATGCGCTCTCACCGGTCTGCCGTATGGCGGAGCCAAAGGCGGTGTGACCTGCAATCCGCGTGAGCTTTCTATTGGTGAGCTGGAGCGCGTGACACGACGCTACACGCAGGAGTTGATCCCCTTCATCGGTCCGCAGATCGACATTCCCGCTCCCGACATGGGCACGAACGAGCAGACGATGGCCTGGATGATGGACACCTACTCGCTGCAAAGCGGTCACTGCGTGCCAGCGGTGGTCACGGGCAAGCCGGTGAGCATCGGCGGCTCGCTCGGTCGTCGTGAATCTACCGGCCGCGGCGTGGCCTATCTGATTTCACGCGCGATGGACACGCTCGGCATCGCAGCAAGCGGATCAACCGCCGTGGTGCAGGGCTATGGCAATGTCGGTGCCGTCGCAGCCGCATCGTTATCGCGCATGGGCCTCAAGATCATCGCTGTGAGCGATGCGTATGGCGGCTTGTTCAACGCCAACGGCATTGATCTCGCCAAACTCGACGAGTATGTCGCCAAAACACGCAGCATCGTCGGTTTTGACGGCGCGGAGCCAATCACGAACGAGCAACTGCTCCTCACTCCCTGCGACATTCTCGTTCCAGCGGCGCTGGAGCGGCAAATCACTGCCGACAACGCCGCGAAGATTCAGTGCCGCATCCTCGCCGAAGGGGCGAACGGCCCCACCACGCCCGAGGCCGACGCGATCATCTCCCAGCGCCCGGAAATCTTCGTGCTCCCCGACATCCTGTGCAACGCCGGCGGCGTGATCGTATCCTACTTCGAGTGGGTGCAGGATTTGCAGAGCTTCTTTTGGGACGAGGGCGAGGTGATGAGCAAGCTCTACCGCATCCTGGAGCAGTCCTTCATGCAGACGCTGAACTTCAGCAAGAAGCGCGGCGTGAGCATGCGCTTCGCCGCGCTGAGCCTCGGCATCCAGCGCGTGCATGAGGCGAAGCAGATTCGCGGATTGTTTCCGTAACCTGGCTCTCCAGAGCCGGGCCTGGGAACTTGCGAGCAACTAGGGACGTTCGACTCGCCTGTGGAGAGGCGCGTTACCGCCAAGCGGATTCCCTGATTGGCAAAACGCCGGTTCGTGCCTAGAATTCCACCATGCCTGCAGTCCTCGCCCCCCCCCGCCGCAAGCGTTCTGCGCCGCCGGAACTGGCCGCTCCGCACGATCATCTGACGGTCGTGTGGGACACCACCTGGCAGTTTTACCTCCAACTGGATGCCAAGCTCGAAGGCTCAAGCTCACGGGTCAGCTATTTGAAAGGAAGGCTCGACATCATGACGCTCTCGATCGACCACGAACGGATCAAAGGAAACTTGTCGCATCTGATTGCGTCACACTGCCTGGACGAAGGTGTTGAATTTGCCACCCAAGGCAGCGCAACGCTGCGTATCCCGCAAGACCGTGGCAAGGAGCCAGATGACAGCTTTGTGTTCGGTGAGTTGAAGAAATCGCGGCCTGACATGGTGCTGGAAGTCGTCATCACCAGCGGGGCCATCGACAAGCTTGAGTTTTACGCGCCGTTCCGCATCCCCGAGGTGTGGGTGTGGGAAAGTTCCGGGCTGAATGTCTTCATTCTCGACGGCGGACGTTACAAGAAGGCGAAGAAGAGCAAGCTGCTGCCGAAGTTCGACGCCGCGCTGGCTGGATCACTGGCGACTTGCCGGAGCACTTCACAAGCGGTGAGGGAGTTTCGGAAGGGGCGGTGATAGTAGTCCAGTTGCTTCAGAACTGGTCAGCACCTCCGGTTGCGGCGCAACGGGGCTACTTTTCCAAAATCTCCGTCGGGCATTCCGGCAGTGAGGCCAAAAACGCTCTACCATACGGCTTGGTGAGGATGCGGTTGTCGAGGATGGCGCAGATGCCTTTGTCGGTGGCGGTGCGGATGAGACGACCGACGCCTTGGCGGAGTTTGAGGATGGCCTCAGGGACGCTGTATTCGGTGAAAGCGTTGAGGCCCTGTTCTTCGAGATGCTCGATGCGTGAGGCCGTGAGCGGATGGTCCGGCACGGCAAAGG
>JBIKYB010000088.1:0-17132 GCA_044355475.1 Prosthecobacter sp. | reverse complement strand
AGGGCAACGAGCCCGGTGTTGCCAAGAATAGTCATTGGATCGCTTCACATCTCGACACCGGATTCTCCACTGGCGACCTGATCATCTTCGAGCACGAAAGCGGGAACTACTGGATCGCGAGAGTGGTGGCCCGTGAACCCAAAGGCCTGCGCCTCAAACGCGGCGGCAGTCCTGATGAATTCTTCATGCCCTGGGACAAGATCGTGGGGAAGATGCTCTTCTCGCACTTCTCACCGGATGCGCTGAAGCAGGCGGGCGGGCCTGACACGGAACTCACGAAGAAGACGCTGAGCAACGCCGAAACCAAGCCCGCAAGACCCGTGCCCAGCATGCCCGTGACTGAGGGTTCCGAGCGCGCGCCGAATGCGAAAGCCGAGTTGAGCTTCATGCGCATCGCCATGAACGACAAACCGTGGCCTGATTCCTTATACGACATCACGGGCAAGCGGGTGCCGATGACACCGCAGATCTCCGAAGCCGTGGCCGCCATGTCTTCTCGCCATACCAGTCGTAACGCGAACGATTGCTATCTGCAGGTGTGGGTGAATCATCCCGATTTCGAGCCGTCGTCCGAGCTCTCCGTCCACCTTCTCGATGCCAACCTCGAACCCTTGAAAGGCAGCGGCACCATCAGTCGCAACATCAGCAATCAAGCCGGCCTTCACGGCTACCTGTCCATCGTCGTCGGTGCCGGTGATCGAAAAGACCTCCCGCCGCGATGCGCGATCAAGGTTCGCTGCAGTTTCGGCCGCTGGGATGTCACAACACGGGTCAATCCCAACAACCACACCAGCATCTCCGCAGGCGACTGGATTCTCGGCAGCATCGGCGAGTCTGCCGGCGAAGGCACGTTTGTGTCGTGGGGGAAACAGAACCTCAATCGCCAGATGCAATGCCTTGCGCATCTGAAGGACGGCACCGTTCTGGTCGGATCTGCTGGTCTCACCAGCAGCGGTGGCCTCGCCCTCGAACGGGCGCGCTTTGATGTGAAATTGGCTGAGATCGATCACTTCATGATTCGCAGTCGTGACTGTCGCGAGGTGATCTTCAAGAATGTTGTGATCCCTCCTCTCCCTTGACCTCCTACTTCCATGACACCCGCTGGACGCTCGTTTCGCGATCACGCGGTAGCGACACGCAGGCCGCTGCGGCGCTCAGTGAATTGTGCGAGGCCTACTATGCGCCAGTGGTGGCTTTCTTGAGGCGTGATGGCCGTGACGAAGACATGGCGCGGGAACTCGCGCATGATTTTTTTGCCAAACTGCTCGCTGGCGGGGCCATCGAGGGCGCAGATCCGCTGCGGGGACGATTTCGCAGTTACTTGCTCGCCGCGCTGAAGCATTTCGCGGCGGATCAGCGGGATCGTGCGCATGCGGCGAAGCGAGGTGGCGGACAAATTCATGCAGTCATCGAAGCCGAGTCCGTTGCGACCGGCGCAGGGCTGCAAATCGCCGATGCGACGGTGGAAGCACCCGATGCAGCCTTTGATCGCCAATGGGCGCTGACCTTGCTTGCGCGTGCGTTGGCCACTTTGGAGGCTGAAATGCGCGACAGCGGCAAGTCAGCTTACTTTGATACTTTGAAGCCCTGGTTGACCGCCGAAGCGGATGCGATACCGCAAGCCGAAGCCGCTGAGAAACTCAATATGAACGTTGAGTCTGTCAAAGTAGCCATCCACCGTCTGCGGAAACGTTTCCGCGACGCGGTGAAGGCCGAAATCGCCCAAACGGTGAGTGATTCCACCACGGTGCGTGAGGAACTCGATGCGCTGATGGCGGCGCTGCGAAAGTAGTCCTGTTCCTGTGGAACAGGAGGTCCTTGTTGCACAGCAACAAGGCTACTTTACGCTCAAGCATGGAATTCCGATTTTTCGATCCATCAGCGAAGACCGAAGTCACCCACGGTAATCTGCCACACTGGGAGCAGTTCAACTCATACTACTTCATCACTTGGCGCACGGCGGACTCCATTCCTAAAGAGGTCTTTGATCAATGGCAAGCGGAGCGGCAAGCCTGGCTGAGAGCGCATCGAATTGATCCTGAAACCGAGGATTGGCAACTCGATCTGGAGAAGCTGTCGGAGAATGTGCATCAGGAGTTCTACCGCCTTTTCACGGCGAAGTGGCATGGGATGCTGGATGAGTGCCATGGGGAGTGTTTGCTGCGCCAGCCAGCGCTAAGCCAGATCGTAGAGGACAGTCTGCGGCACTTTGATGGTGAGCGGCATTCACTGGAGGCCTTTGTTGTCATGCCGAACCATGTGCATGTGCTGGCGGGGATTCCTGGGCGTGGAGATATGAAGAAGCTATGCCGAAGCTGGAAGAATTTTACGGCGACGCAGATCAATCGAGTGCTGGATCGTAAGGGGCAGTTCTGGCAGTGGGAGAGCTTTGATCACTTGGTGCGCAGCCCGGCGAGCCTCGCGAAATTCAAGGAGTACATCTTGAACAATCCGTCCAAGGCTCGCTTGCGAGAGGGTGAGTATCGAGCGTGGGCAAAGTAGTCCAGTTGCTGTGCAACTGGACCCTGAAAACCTGTTCCACAGGAACAGGACTACTTTGATACCTGTTCCGCAGGAACAGGACTACTTTTCTCCTTCCAGGTGCTCTGGATGTAAATCTCGCGCAGCGTTTTGAAGTCGATGGCGGTGGGGCTGTCGGTCATCAGGTCGCTGCCTTTGTTGTTCTTGGGGAAGGCGATGACTTCGCGGATGCTGTCTTCACCGCAGGCGAGCATAGCCACGCGATCGAGACCGAGGGCGAGACCGCCATGCGGTGGTGCACCGAAACGGAAGGCGTCGAGGAGATGGCCGAATTTGATGGCCTGCTCCTCTTCATTCACGCCGAGGACGCTGAACATCTTGGCTTGCAGATCCTTCTCGTGAATTCGGATGGAACCGCCGCCGAGTTCGTAGCCGTTCAAGACGACGTCGTAGGCTTCTGCGCGCACCTTGGCGTATTCACCTGCATCGAGCAGCGGTACGTCTTCGGTCTTCGGACGTGTGAAAGGATGATGCACGGCCACCCAGCTTTGGGATTCGGCATCGTGAGCCAGCAGCGGGAAATCGACGACCCAGAGAAAGTTGAAGGCGGTGCTGTCTTTGGTGAGTTCGGTCATGTTCGCGATCTCGACACGCACGCGACCGAGGATGTCGCAGGCTTCCTGCCAGGTGCCGGCGTAGAAGAAGACGATGTCGTTTTCCTCGACCTTGAGCTTGGCAATGAGCGCCTGCTGTTCTTCGGGCGTGAAGAATTTCCACAGCGGCGATTTGTATTCGAGGACGCCATTGGCATCACGCTCCACCTTGATGAAGGCGAGTTGCTTCACTTTCATGCCCGCCTGCGTGGCGATCTCGTTCAGACGGATCATCTGGCCGGTGGTGATGCCTGCAAAGCCCTTCACGTTGATGGCACGCACGACGCCACCGCCTTCGATGGTACTGCGAAAAATTTTGAAGCCGCTGGTGGCGAACACATCGGCCATATCGACGATCTCGTTGCCGTAGCGCGTGTCCGGCTTGTCAGAGCCGTAGCGGTCCATCGCTTCCTGATAAGTCAGGCGCGGGAAGGGAAGGGGAATGTCGCGTCCGGTGCCGGCTTTGAACATGCTGGCGAGCAAGCCTTCGACGAGCGTGACGATGTCATCGCGCTCAATGAAGCTGGCCTCGATGTCGATCTGTGTGAACTCCGGCTGGCGGTCGGCCCGAAGGTCTTCATCGCGGAAGCAGCGGGCGATCTGGAAGTAGCGCTCCAAACCAGCCACCATCATGAGCTGCTTGTACTGCTGCGGGGCCTGCGGCAGCGCGTAAAACTTGCCGGGGTTCAAACGTGCGGGCACGAGGAAGTCGCGGGCGCCTTCGGGTGTCGGGTTGCTCAAAATCGGCGTTTCCACTTCCACGAAGCCGGCGGCGTCGAGGTAGTTGCGCGCGGAGTTGGTGATATTGTGGCGCGTGCGGATGTTCTTGTTCATGCGCTCGCGGCGCAGGTCGAGGTAGCGGTATTTCATCCGCAGATCCTCGTTGGACAGCTCACGGTCGAGGTGGAAGGGCAGCACGTCGGCCTTGTTGAGCACTTTGCACTCGGTGGCGACGATTTCGACATCGCCGGTCGGCAGCTTGGCGTTTTCGGTGCCTTTGAGGCGCTCGGCGACTTTGCCGGTGATCTGCAAAACGTCCTCATCACGCAGATTGTGGCTCTGCGCCGCCAGTTCCGCGTTTTCCTCGGGACGGAACACGACCTGGGTCAGTCCTTCGCGGTCGCGCAAGTCGATGAAGATGACGCCGCCGTGGTCGCGGGCCGAATTCACCCAGCCACACAGCGTGACGGTCTGGCCGATGTGCTCTGTGCGGACGGCGTTGCAATGAAGGGTGCGGAAGGCGTTGGGGATCATGGCTGAAAAAGGGCGCGTAGAGTCGGCGGATTCGTCCACTGCGCAAGGGGGAAGGCGGGGGCCGAAAAGCAGATGCGGGCAAGGTGCTTGGCGAATGCTTCGTTACCTGCGGCCATGTTCCGTCTTATCCTGCTGCTTTCGTTGTTCGTCCTTCTGAATTCGTCTTTTTCGGCGCAGCCGAACGTCATCTTCCTCCTCGCTGACGACCTCGGACAGCGTGATCTCGGCTGCTACGGCAGCACGTTTTACGAGACGCCGAATCTGGACCGCATCGCTAGGGAGGGCGCACTTTTCACCAATGGCTACGCCGCCTGCCCGGTGTGCTCGCCGACTCGTGCGGCGGTGCAAACCGGCCGCTGGCCGCAGCGCACAGGTGTGACGGATTACATCGGCGCGGCCAAGACACCGGATGCCTGGAAACGCAACACGCTGCTGCTGCCCGCGCCGTATCAGGATCGCCTCGCGCACGCAGAAGTGACGATGGGCGAGATGATGAAGGCGGCGGGATACGCGACGTTTTTCGCCGGAAAGTGGCATCTCGGCCCCGAGGGCTTCTGGCCGGAGAACCAGGGTTACGACATCAACATGGGCGGCGTGGATCGCGGCGGTCCGTATGGCCCTGGGAAGTATTTCACGCCCTACTCGAACCCGCGCCTGCCAGATGGCCCGCCGGGTGAGCATCTGCCGGATCGTCTGGCGACGGAGACTTGCAAGTTCATCGAAGCGAACAAGTCGAAGCCGTTTTTTGCCTGTTACGCGTTTTACGACGTTCACACGCCGCTGAACGCCCGTGCTGATCTGACGGCCAAATACGAGGCGAAACGCCAAAAGCTCGGCCTAGAGCCGAAGTTTGGCCGCGAGGAGCCGCGTGATGTGCGTCTTGTCCAAGAGCACGCGGTTTATGCCGCGATGGTCGAGGCCATGGATCTCGCCGTGGGCAAGATTTTGACCAAGCTCGACGAACTGGACCTCGCCAAGAACACGCTGATCATCTTCACCTCCGACAACGGCGGTCTGAGCACCAGCGAAGGCTCACCTACCTCGAATCTGCCGCTGCGTGGCGGCAAGGGCTGGCTCTACGAGGGCGGCATCCGTGAGCCGTTGCTCATGCGCTGGCCGTCGGTGGTCAAAGCTGGACAAACCCTCGACACGCCGGTTTGCAGCCCGGATTACTTCGCCACGCTCATGGATGTGGCCGGTGGCAAAACGACCGCCAAAATCGACGGCGTCAGCCTGCGACCCATTTTGACTGGCGGCGATCTGCCGGAGCGGTCACTCTGCTGGCATTACCCCCACTACGGCAATCAAGGCGGTGCTCCGGGCGCGGCGATCCGTCGGGGCGACTGGAAATTGATCCAATGGTTCGAAAAACCCGATGAACCGGAGCTTTACAACCTGCGTGAGGATTTGAGCGAGACGCAAAATCTCGCCACGCAGCAGCCTGAACGCGTGAAAGCGCTGCTGGCCGAGCTGCAAGCTTGGCAAACAGAGGTCGGTGCTCTCATGCCCACGAAAAACACCGCCTACGACCCATCCAAGCCGGATGGCCGTGCCGCCGCCGCCGGGAAGGCAGCGAAGAAGAAAAAGCCGTGACCAAGCTCGGGGCCGACTTGGTCGGTCGGCCTGAATCAAGGGGGGGATCTGGAGTCAATGAACTCATGCCGGGAATATTCTTGGCGAATTTGCTTCCCAAAGAAGACGCGACGCCGTGTCCAATTTGGAGCGGAAGAAGTTCGACAAAAATGGGTAAAACACCCCATATAGTTAGACAAATAGAAAACAAACCTTTGACGAGCCTTGTTTTTGTCGCAGTTTCTTCCCGTTACCACTCACAACCCACCCACATGACTGCGATCGAAACCACCCCTGAAGTAGATCCGAATATCGAAGAAGACATCCGCCTTCTGAAGCGCATCGCCGAGCGCGATGCGGCCAGCTTTCAGGCCTTCTACAAGAAATACAGCGGCCTCATCTTTGCCTGCATCTCCAACGTGCTGAATGATCACCACGACACTGAGGATGTGATGCAAGAGGTGCTAGTGCAGGTCTGGAACAAGGCTCACCTCTATGAGTCCCGCAAAGGCAAGCCGCTGACGTGGCTGACCACCTTGGCGCGGAACCGCGCCATTGACCGCATTCGTTCCAAACAGCGCCGCTCACGCCTGAACGACGACTTCGAGACTGAGAACAAGAAAGACCAGTTTGAGTTTGAGCCTTCGGGTCATGAGAACCTCGAGTTCAAGGAGCGCGACGGCATCCTGCATCAAGCCGTCTCCCGCCTCACAGCGGACCAGCGCGAGGCTATTGAACTCACCTACTTCAGCGGACTCACCCAGGCCGAGGTGGCCGAGCGACTGCACGAACCCCTCGGCACCATCAAGGCACGCATCCGCCGGGGTGTGAACCGGCTTGAGACACTCGTGAAGCCTCGCCTCGCCTAACTTTTATCCCCCAGAACCCAATGCGAGGGGCGGACTGCGGTCCGCCCTTCGTTTTGTTCAGGGCATGAGTTCGAGAATGCCAAATGACGCGGGCACATGGAAGTCCGGGCGCTCAGTGTTTGGATTCACCCAGGGCATCCAACCAGAATGGACGGTGCCGTCGGGTTGGTGGTGAAATTCAGCGCGATAGATGCCTGCAAAGATTTCGCGTGAGCGGAGCACCTTCAAGGTATGCAGCGTCTCCAGCGGAATGGTGCCGCTGACGTTGTAGTGGTTGTTTTCGATGTGGGCGTCGATTTGCAACCCCTGGCACTGCCAGTCCCAGTTGATCTCACGGTAAAAATTCGCCTCATAGGCCAGCACATCGGCCTTGGGGGTCATTTCGAGGCTAAAGTAGGGCTTTAGGCTCAAATCCGGTGCGAAGAAGATTTCCACTCGATCCGAGCCAAGAGCGCGATCTTTGGCCGTTGCGCCGTCTGGGAGCACCAGATCGTCATCTTCGCAGTCGAAGCGGAAATGGAACTGAGTTTCATCCCAGAGGGCACGGAACTCGGTTTTGGGTGCGGGGCGATTTTCCCACGGGAAGGTAAAATCGGCCAGCTCATCAGCGGCTGACCAGTCTGCGGATGATTCGGTGCTGCGACGGACGTGATAGCGTTTCATGCGGGAGCTTTGGCAAGCTTGGCGGGCAATTCAACGATGGGTGGAGAGTTGGGATCAAGTTGGGTCGTTGGAGCGGGATGAAACGATTGCTTTGCTCGCTGCTGTTGATGCCACTGCATTTGCTGGCGGAAGATTTGACCCTGGAGGCAAAGCGACTGCATCTGGGCCGGGCTGGGCAGTATGAGTGGGAGTTTTTCAAGGAGCGTGTGGTGGACGCGGAGCGGTTCGAGCGGCGCTTTGAGGCGAAAGCGAACACCGAGGAGCACACCCTGCGCATCTGGCAGCGGGACGTGAAGCTGACGTGGCCGGTGATGTTGAATGGGCGTAAACTAGGCGCACTGGTGACAGCGGAAACGGCGCTGGAGAGCCTACTGACAATCCCTGCGGGTGCTTTGCGTGATGGAGAGAATGTTTTGACGATGGAGGCACCGACCAACCTGGATGATATCGAGGTGGGGCCGGTTTTCATCGTCACGAAGTCGATGAAGGATGTGATGAGTGGTGCGCAGATCGACGTGACGGTGACGGATGAGGTGAGGGGCGAGGGTTTGCCATGCAGGCTCACTTTGACACGAAAGGATGGCACGTTGCAGCCGCTCCGCGCGGAACCAGCGAATGATGTGACCGTGAGGATCGGCGTGGTTTATACGCGGAATGGAAAAGCGCTGCTGTCTCTGCCACCGGGTGAGTATGTGCTGCATGCGGGGCGTGGGATGGAGTGGAGTGTCGAGACGACGCCTATTTCATTGAGCGCAGGTGATTTGAAGCCGGTGGCGCTGAAACTGCGGCGTGAGGTGCCGACGGAAGGCTGGATCGCGGTGGACAGTCACATCCACACACTGACGCACAGCGGGCATGGCGATGCGAAGATCGAGGAACGCATGCTGACGATCGCTGGCGAGGGAATCGAGCTGGCGGTGGCGACGGATCACAATCATCACACGGATTACGCGCCCAGCGCGGCGAGCATGGGCGTGGCAGAGCGATTCACGTCGGTGATCGGCAACGAGGTGACGACGAAGCACGGGCACTTCAATGCGTTCCCGATTCAAGCGGGTGCGCCGGTGGTGAATCATCAGCAGGAAGACTGGGCGAAACTGCTGCCGGAGATTCGCGCGACGCCGGGTGTGAAGGTGATCACGCTGAATCATCCGCGTGACCTGCATAGCGGCTTTGTGCCGCTGGGCGGGGTGCAGTTCAATCCGAAGACGGGCAAACATCGCCACGCGGACGCGCTCGACATTGATGCGATGGAGGTGATCACGTCCGGGGCGATGCAGTCGGACATTCACCAGCTGTATCGGGACTGGTTTGCGCTCCTCAATCGCGGGCATCGCATCGCGGCGGTTGCATCCAGCGACACGCATGATGCGAACCGCTTCATACTCGGCCAGGGCCGCACTTATGTGGCGGCTAAGGATGCAGATCCGGCAAAGCTCGATCTGGATGAAGTGTGGCGCAGCTATCGCGAGGGGCGTTTGCTGGTGAGCCTGGGTCTGCTGGCGCAGGTGAAGGTAAATGGAAAATTTGGCGTGGGTGATCTGGTCACGGGGATCGGTGAGAGCCTGGAAGTGGAGGCGATAGTGTTTGGACCGGCATGGGCGCAGGCGGACCGCGTGGAGCTGTATGCGAACGGGATCATGATCCGTGAACAGAAGATCGAGGAGGATCATCGAGCAGGTGAAAAGACGCGCGTGATGTGGAAGATCGGGAAACCGGCGCATGACGTGCATCTGGTGGTGATCGCGACGGGGCCAGGGGTGACGGAGCCGTTCTGGGAGATTCCGCGCCCGTATCAGCCGACCAGCAAAGCCTTTGTGTCCCGCGTGATTGGCTCGACGAACCCGGTGTGGGTGGACGCAGATGGCGACGGGCGGTTTGAGTCGGCGTTTGGCATCGCGCAACGTTTGATCAAAGAATCGGACGGAGATGAGGCGAAGCTGCGGGAGGCTTTGAAATGCTGTGACGAGGCGGTGGTGGTTCAGGTGGAGTCGCTGAATGGATTGAGCCGGAAGTGACGTTTGGTTTTCCGCCATGAATTCATCCCACCCTTTCAGCCGCCGTCAGGTTCTTCGTCACGCCTCGCTTGTCACTGCCGGTGCCCTGCTGCCGGGCATGCAGCGTGCGGTTGCTGCGCCAGCCGTCCCGGATGCGCTGGCGGGCCGCATTTACAAGACGCTCAAGATTGGGATGATCAAAAGCAGCGGTGGTCTCGTGGAAAAATTCAAGATCGCCAAGGAGGCCGGATTCATGGGCGTGGAGATGGGCTTTCCGGGCAACGATGTGGCGGAAACAAAGAAGGCCATCGCCGAGTCCGGCCTGCCGGTGGATGGCAGTGTGTGCGGCGAGCACTGGAGTGTGCGCCACACGAGCGCCGACGCGGCCACGCGGGCGAAGGCGCTCGAAAACTTGAAGCAGGCGCTGCGTGAGACGCGCGAGGTCGGCGGCCACAGCGTGCTGCTCGTTGTGGGTAAGGGCGAGGACGGCCCGGAGAACGAGATCTGGTCGCGCTCGGTGGAAAACATCGCCAAAGCGGTGCCGCTGGCGGCGGAGTTGGGCGTGCAGATCGTGATCGAAAACGTCTGGAACCAGTTTTGCTACAATCACAACGGCGGCAGCGACCAGACGGCCGACAAGTTCGTGAAATACGTCGATGAATTCCGCTCGCCGTGGGTGGGCATGCAGTTCGACATCGGCAACCACTGGAAATACGGCAGCATGGGCGGGTGGATCAGGCAGCTCGGCCATCGCGTCCTCAAACTCGATGTGAAGGGCTTCTCCCGCTCGCAAAACAAGTTCACGCCCATCGGCGAGGGGGACATCGACTACGCCGACGTGCGCAAAGCTCTGATCGAAATCAATTTCCACGGTTGGCTAGCCGCCGAGGTGGCGAGTGGCGATCTCGATTATCTCAAAGGCGTGGCCGCGCAGATGGACACCGCATTTGGCCTTTGATTTTTAGGACCAGTTGTTCGCACGAGAACTCACGGCAGTATCGCGATGAGCTAACGAGCAAGAGTGGGCGCTGATGGAAGCGGTGACGTTTCGTAGAACGGGTTTTTAACCTATTCAGCCCGGAGAACGAGTTGAAAAATCGTTCTACGTCAGCGCCCTCGAAGGCGCAAAAGCAGGGGGGGGCTGCTCACGTTGCACATCGTGATGAAGACGTGACGATTTTGACACCGCATGCCCTCTTCACGCGAGTGGCGGACTCGGCACAGGTGTCGTGATGAAACCGCAAAGCACGAACTGGCCGACCTGGGTGGGCGGCTTATTTCTGGGGATGATTTCCTCGTTGGGACAGATCGCCGATCTGGCTTGGCAGGTGGGCATCGGTCTGCGCAGCGGGGTGTGGCGGCTGAGGCTGGTGGCACGGCAGATGGCGATGATTGGTTATGGCTCGCAGTTGGTCGTGGTGGTGACCGGTGCGTTTACTGGCGCGGTGTTTGCCTTTCAATCGTACGCGAAATTCAAGACCTACGGCCTGGAATCCAGCGTGGGGGCGATTGTCTCGGTGGCGTTGTGCCGTGAACTGGCTCCGGTGCTGACGGGATTGATGGTCTCAGGACGCGTCGGTGCCGCGATGGCGGCGGACATCGGCACGATGAAGGTGACAGAGCAGATCGACGCGTTGCGCGTCATGGGTGTGCATCCGGTGGATTACCTCGTGTTGCCGCGATTTTTGGCAATGATCATCTCCATGCCGCTGCTGGTGGCTGAGTGCATCGCTTTCGGGCTGATGGCGGCGTATGCGCTCATCGTACATGGGTTTGATGTTCCTCACGCCTGGTTCTGGCAGCACACGGTTGACCACACCGAGGCACTGGATGTGGGCATCGGCATGTTCAAGGGGCTGGCGTTCGGCATCATCATCACGCTGGTGAGTTGTCATCAGGGTCTCATCGCCGAGAACGGCGCGGTCGGCGTCGGACGTGGCACCACACGGGCTGTGGTGTTCTCATCGCTGACCATCCTGGTCTCGAACTTCTTCCTATCCATCGCGCTCGACTACGTTTCGCCGATGGGGGGCGGGTGAGGTGTGGCTTACGCTCACTTTGGCGTATGCGGCACCAACACGTCGGGTGACTCATTCGCCTGACGTGCGCGTTTGATCATTTCTTTGGCAAACTGCTCCTGGGAGCGTCGGGATTTGGCGGCTGCGACGTGGGGGAGGTGCCAGGTGCCGTCGGCTTTGAGGGTGCGGCCGCGAGCGGTGTCGGCGAAGTGGGTCTCCAGGATGTGATGAAGTCGTTTGCGGGCCTCTTTGTCCTCCACAGGCGTCAGCAGTTCGACGCGCTTCGAGAGATTGCGGTTCATGAAGTCGGCGCTGGCGATGAAGACAACCGGTTTGCCGCCCTGGCGGAACCAGAAGATGCGGGCGTGCTCCAGGTAGCGGTCGATGATGCTGACGACGCTGATGTTCTCGCTGATGCCCTTGATGCCGGGCCGCAGGCAGCAGATGCCGCGCACGTTGAGGCGGACTTTCACGCCGGCCTGGGAGGCCTCGTAGAGCGCCTCGATCATCTGGCGGTCTTCCAGCGCGTTCATTTTGAGCATGATCTCGGCGGACTCGCCCTGGCGGGCGCGTTCGGTCTCGCTGCGGATCATGGAGACGAGGCGCTCGCGCAGGCCGTAGGGGGCCATGCTGAGCTTGTTGAAATGCACGAAGCGGGAGCGGCCGGTGACGGTGTTGAAAAAGGCAGATGCATCCGCGCCAAATTCAGCTCGGCAGGTGAGCAGGCTGATGTCGGTGTAGAGCTTCGAGGTGGCCTCGTTGTAGTTTCCGGTGCCGAAGTGCATGTAGCGCGTCATGTGGCCGGACTCACGGCGCATGACGAGGCAGACCTTCGCGTGCGTCTTCAAACCAGCGACGCCGTAGATGATCTGGGCACCCGCGTTGATGAGATCGTTGGAACGTTCGAGATTGCGGGCCTCGTCAAAGCGGGCCTTCAGCTCCACGAGCACGGTGACGTGCTTGCCAGCCTGCGCGGCGCGGATCAGCGCGGAGATGATGCGGCTGTTCTTCGCGGTGCGGTAGAGGATCTGTTTGATCGCGATGACGTTCGGATCGGCCGCGGCTTCTTCCACGAGGTTCAGAACGGGGTCGAAGCTCTCATACGGATGATGCAGCAGGATGTCGCCGCGTTTGATCGCGTCAAAAATGCTCTCGCCAGGCGTGATGGAGGTGCTGGCATGGCTGTCCCATGCCTCGACCTTCAATTCGTCGAAACCGGAGATGCTGGCGATCTGGAAGCAGGCACGAAGGTCGAGCTCACCGGGGATGTCATAGACTTGCGCGGTTTTCGCGCCGCAAAGATCGCGGATGATGCGCGTGTGCTCGCGCGAGGCGCCGGTTTCGATCTCGATGCGGATGGCGGGGCTTTTCAGGCGCGCCTCCAGCACTTCTTCCATCTCGCTGGCGAGATCGAAGGCGCTTTCGTCATCGACGGTGATGTCGGTGTTGCGGCTGACGCGGAAGCGGGCGGGGGCGGAGACTTTTTCCGAAGGGAAGAACTCGCTGATGAAGAGGGTGACGACATCCTCAAGGTTCACATAAAGGTGCTGGCCGCCTTCAGGATCAGGAACGACGACATGGCGCGGCAGATTGGCCGGGAGAGGCAGCAGGACGTGGCGCTTTTCCGCATTGCCCTGGTCCTCGCTGGTGACGGTGCAGAGCAGGATGATGTTCAGCGCGGGAATGGCCGCGCGGGCGCCCGCGTCATCGACAACGACGGGTGAAAGCACCGGGAAGATGTGCTCTGCAAAGTACTCGCGCAGGTGCGTGCGCTGAGCGGGCGTGAGATCGGCGATGACTAGACGGCGGATGCCCTTTTCATGCAGCAGCGGCATGAGCTGCTGGTTGAGGATGTCGTATTGCCGCGCCACGAAGGCGGCGGCATGCTGGTGGATCTGCTCCCACTGCTGCGTGGGAGTGAGTCCGGCGCTATCACGCGCACGGAGGCCCTGCTCGCGCAAGAGCTGGAGGCCGCCGACGCGGACCATGAAGAACTCATCAAGGTTCGAGGCGGTGATGGCCAGGAACTTCACGCGTTCGAGCACGGGCAGATCGGCACGCGCGGCCTCGTCGAGCACGCGAGAGTTGAAGGCCAGCCAGCTCAGCTCGCGGTTGATGAAATGCTCCTCGGTCAGGCGCAGCTTCGGCGGTGCGGGGCGTTGATCAGAATTTAGCGAGTAGGATGTCATAACCGTAAATTTCGCGGAAGAGGTCGCACTTAGAATCGATGGCGATCTGCTCGACGGTGGTGTCGTCAGCACCTTGAGTGAGCACGATGAGCCGTGAGCCTTCGGGGCGGAGCTGGATGGATTTGATGCGCTGGGCGTGGCTGCGGTCGAGCGAGTCGGCGAGGCGGAGCAGGGCGGCGAGCTTCAGCACGATCATGCGCTCCTCACGCGTGAGGTCGGAGAAGTGCGGGTGGTTCGGCTCGGGATTGTAGCGACGATGATAGCGGGCCAGCAGAGCCACCATGACGCGGTCGCTTGAGCTGAGACCGAAGATTTCGGTGTTCAGCAGGATGTAGAGGCTGTGCTTGTGGTGCTCACGCGGGCTGATGAACATGCCCACCTCATGCACCGTAGCGGCGACGCGCAGGATGAGTTCGTATTTGGGATCGAGATTGTGCAGGTGCTGCAGCTCGCGAAAAAGCTGGCGGGCGAAGCTGGCGACGTGGTCGGCGTGTTTGCGGTCGGTTTTGTAGCGCAGGCCGATCTCGCAGGCGGCCTGCATGACCTCCTCTTGGAAGATCGCAGTGCGTGAGCCGGAGGTCATGAGATCGAGGATGAGCTCAAGCTGGAAGTCACCCTCGGGTACCCAGATGGTCTCATCCCCGAAGCGGCGAGCGAGGGCGAGGTTCGTCTGCAAGGCGGGCACGATGCCCTCGGCACCGGTGTAATGCACATGCAGCTCACGCACGAGCTCATCGGGGTTCAAACGGGCGAGCTTGTCGGTGAGGCGGGCGAGTTCGTCCTCAATGACGCGGTGCGCGCCCTGGCGTGCTTTGCCGAGACGCGGCGCGATGCTTTGGATCTCCGCGCCGATGGCGACGTGGTGATCGATCTTCACACCGGAGTAATCCTGCGCGAGGTGATCCACGACTCCACGGATATGCTCCTCAAGATGCAGCATCTGCTGTGGAGCCTCGTCATCCGGCGTGGCGACGGCCTCGCGGGCACGGAAGATGCCGAGGCGGTAGTTGCTGTAAGCGGCGAGGCGGCCCTGCTGGAAATAGATGGCGCGTGTATTGCCGGGGCCGATGTGGGAGACAAACGTGCTGCCTTTGGCCAGCATGGGGTTTTTCAGCAGCAGGCGCTGGGCGATCTGATAGACGAGGCGGGTCATGTTGCCGTCGTCGATGAGGCTGGGGATGACGCCGCTGTGAACCTGGAGGCGGTTGAGGAAAATCTCGTGGTTGGCGGCCTCGGCGAGGATGTTCGAGGTGAACAAACGCAACTGCGACGAGGGGATGCCGTACTCGCGCATGGTTTGCAGATAATCACGCAGGATGGCCGCCGCCTGATCCACGGTGCCACGGGTGATGCTGCGCGCGCGGAAGATGTCTCGCGCGACGGGCAGCGGACGGTCGAGGCTCTCGATGCGGGAGAACTGGCCTTGGTCATCCTTGCGGCCGATGACGAGAGTGACTGAGGCCGCGCCGACGTAAATGACGGCGTGTTCGGGCGGTGGGATGGTGGCTGCTGGTGTGGGGTCGCTCATCCTCGGGAACTATTTCTTTTCATTGCGCAGCCAAGCCACCGAGCCTGCGGTCACGGCTTGATCACCGAGTTTGGCGATGGAGTAGCGGATGCCCCTGGCGAGCTCGGGAATGGCGTAGCGCTCGACCTCCTCCTTGAGCAGGTTCATGTAGAGGCCGGGCAGTTCCTCCACCAAGCCGCCACCGAGCGTGATGCGGTCGGGAGCGAGCAGATTGACGACCATGGCGACTCCCATGCCGAGGTAGCGGATGGAGTTGCGGAACATAATCATCGCGGCGTCATCACCGCTGCGGAAGGCATTGGCGAGCGCCTTGCTGCGGATGCTGCGGAGGGCACCTTCGGTCTTTTTGTCGAGTTCCGGCATCTGGCCGCGATAGCATGCCAAACCTGCCTGTGAAGCGAGGGCGAGGCGGCTGGTGAGGTCTTCGAGGGTAACGGTTCCGAAGACCGGGCTGCCAATGTGCGTGCCGGGGAGAAGCAGATTGCCGAGTTCCATGGCCGAGATGGATTTACCCATGACGAGCTGGCCGTTGTAAACGAAACCCGAGCCGACACCGGTGCCAGGGAAGATGCCGAGCAGTGAGCGTGCGCCTTTGCCCGCGCCGAGGATGTATTCGCCATACGTTCCGGCATCCACGTCGTTCAAAACGGCGACTGGGCACTTGAACTCGGTTTGCAGGAGCTTGCGCAGCGCCATATTCGTCCAGCCGAGGTTCGGGGCGAAGACGAGCAGACCTTTTTCAGGATTCACCAGGCCGGGGCAGCCGATGCCGATGCCCTGGATGCCCTTGGGGTTTACACCTGCCGCCTCGATGGCCTCATGGACGGCTTTGACGATCTTGCCGCGCCCTTTGGCCGCCCCTTCGGAGCCGTTGGTGGATTTGCGGGCGAATCCGAGCACGTTGTAATTCGCGTCGAGCACCGAGGCCATCATCTTCGTGCCGCCGAGATCGAAGCCGATCCAGAAGGGCACGTTCTTGAGTTTCTTCGTGGCTTTGGCAGGCTTGTCAGCCTTTTTTTTGGAAGCTTTTTTCGCAGGCATATGCCCGCAAGACACACGGGCTTGGCGGCGTCGGCAAGCGACATTCTAAACGGCGGCGAAATCAACTGCCTCAATGTCGTGACGCGAAGTTCAGGTATTGGGTCCAGTCGTAGTCGGTGACGTCGTGTTGGCCGGTGCGGAGATGGTAGCCGATGAAATCGCCGATGGTCAGAGGCCGAGAAGATCGCGTAATGCGATCTTCACTGCGTCATACTGAGTGGCGGTCAGCGTGCCCATGCGGCGTATCAATTTCGAGCCATCAAGGCTGGCAAGTCCTTGAACGTTGACCGCTGACTCTTTCGGAAGCCAGCGAGGGCGTCCCAAATAAACCTCGCCACGCGTGCCTCGAATCTGGGAGGTGAGCGGTGCTACGACAACCAAGGCGCGAGCATCTTCGTCGCGTGGGGCTGCCAGGACGAGGATGGGACGGCATTTTTGGATCATACCGAGATCGGCAAACCAAACCTCGCCGGGCTGTGGATCAATACGGGCCATAGGCTAGGTTCCACGCGTCGGCCTGCTCCTCGGCGGATATAAGGGGACGTGGTGCGAGGCTCACCTGGAAGGGCAGTCCCTTGTGCAGTTCGATCTGTGC
Source organism: Prosthecobacter sp. (assembly GCA_044355475.1). Lineage (GTDB taxonomy): Bacteria > Verrucomicrobiota > Verrucomicrobiia > Verrucomicrobiales > Verrucomicrobiaceae > Prosthecobacter. Next base: position 272 of record JBIKYB010000088.1, on the reverse strand, counting down.
GAGAAGCATGTTGAAAACCTGCTCTGTGCTCAGTCCGAGCTTTTGGAGCGTCGCGTCAGCTCGCTTGAGGCGGCGTGCCGGAACTTTGGCGCGGAACGTGGTGGTCTGTGGCATGACGAAAGGATGCCTCTCAAAAAGAATTGGTCAATCCAACATCACTTCCCCCAGTGCCGTGAGGCGAAGTTCAGGTATTGGGTCCAGTCGTAGTCGGTGACGTCGTGTTTGCCGGTGCGGTTGTGGTAGCCGATGAAATCGCCGACGGGGGTGTCGAT
>JBIKYB010000348.1:0-5295 GCA_044355475.1 Prosthecobacter sp. | reverse complement strand
CATTTTGGCCGGTGGCGGCTTCAAGCATGGCGAGCACAAGGCTTACCCTGCCAAAGGCGAAGGCCGGCAGATGCTGTGCAATCTGTATCTGTCCATGCTGCATCGCTTCGGTGCGGAGGTGGACATCTTCGGCACCAGCACGGGAACTCTGATTTAGCCGGTAAAAGATTGGCGGTAAAAAATTCAGAAGGCGCTCATCTTTAACCGCCCATTTTTTACCGGCCAAAAACTCATCCAAGCCATGCCGATCCATCGCTCCACCGAAACCATTCGCCCGACTCAATCCGAGTTCGGCCAGATCGCCTACGATGTGATGGATTGCGTCTATGCCATCCACAACGACTTCGGCCGCTTCTTCGATGAAGCCGTATATAAAAAAGAACTCGCAGACCGCATGCCCGGCATGGAGTTGGAACTCCCCGTAACTGTCACTCACGGCACCTTCTCCAAACTCTACAAACTTGATGTTCTGGCTCACAAACGAGGCATCTTCGAGTTCAAAGCGGCGGAGAGCATCGTCTCCCGTCATCGAGGGCAAACTCTCAACTATCTACTGCTGTTTGATCTCCCTCACGGTAAAGTCATCAACGTCAGACCTGAAAGTGTTGGCGATGAGTTTGTGAATTGCCATGCAAGGCTCGACGAGCTGAAGAGCCCAGCTATCGAGACGGTCAACTTTGCTCCCTCCGTCGCCGGAGCCGCTTTCTTCCACGATCAACTGCTCGTCATGATCCACGACTGGGGTTCCGGGCTTGAGACCGGACTGTATGAAGAGGCTCTGACTCACTTCCTCGGTGGCGAGGAGCAGGTTCTGCTGCCGGTGCCAGTGATGGGGGCAAAGGGGCACTTGCATGACCAGAAGATGCGTCTGCTAGCACCCGATGTCGCCTTCAAGCTCACCGCCTTTCCTAGTCGACAGGAAGCATTTGAAAACCATGCACGCCGTCTTCTCCAGCACACCAATTTAAAGGCCATTCATTGGGCCAATCTCACTCATCATCATGTCACATTCACGACCATTCGCTGACTTCTCTGCCGGTAAAAGATTGGCGGTAAAAGATAAGAACTGGCTTCCATTTTTTACCGGCAATTTTTTACCGGCCAAAATCCTGTTCTTCTTGTTCTATGCCTCCCATCTTTGTGGCAGCCCCGCTGAGTTCCTCGCCATCTACTGCAATGAATGCCATGGTGCCGAAAAACAAAAAGGAGACCGCCGTTTCGACCAACTCGTCCTACCAGTCGTCAAAACAGATACGCTGGTCGAACTCAAAGACATCCTCGATCAGATCAATCTCGGCGAAATGCCGCCGAAGAAGTCGAAGCAGCCCCCGGCGGAGGAGTCAAAAGCCTTTGTCGATCAAATGACTCGTGCGCTGTCCGAGGGGCGTGAAAAGCTCGCCAGCACCGGTGGCAGCACCGTTTTGCGTCGACTGAATCGCACGGAATACCTCCACACCATCAGCGATCTCTTCTCGCTGAACATGGCGGCGTTTGACCCGACCACGAAGTTCCCCCGCGACCAATCCGCCGAGCACATGGAAAACCTCGGCGATGTGCTGCAAACCTCCGGTTACCTCCTCGATCAGTATCTCGATGCGGCGGATGCGGTGGTGGAAAAGGCCTTCGCTCAGCAACGGCAGGTAAAGGAGCAAGCGTGGCACTTCACCAAGAACTTCAGGTCCAACCTGCAAAGAAAGGAGAAGGACTACAACAACGCACACCTGCTCGTGGAGGAGTGCATGGACTCCGACAAGCACACCGCTGGATTCGGTGTGATCGAGGACTTCGTCGATGGCGTGCCAGTGGACGGCTTTTACGAGGTCCAGGTTCTTGCCAAAGCCATGAACCGGGAGCATCCGTATGACCCCAAATGGTTCGGCATTGATCCACGCGAACCTTTCCGCCTCGGCATCGTGCCTGGCGATGCCAAAATCGGCCCTCTCGATCTGCCTCAGCCGCAGCAGCCGATGCTCGCCGAGGTGGCGCTGGACGATGGCGAGGCCAAGTGGATCACGATGAAAATCTGGCTCGATGCCGGACACACGCCCCGCTTCGTCTTCCCGAACGGCCCTGAGGATGCCCGCGGCACCTGGTTCCGAATCGCAGACCAGCACAAAGACTTGTGGGACCAGTTCATGGACGAGGATGACAAGCAAAAGGGCAAGCTCGGCATCGTCGCCGCACGCCAGATCACGCTGCACGTTCACAAACACCCGCACATCCGCATCGACGAAGTGAAGGTTCGTGGCCCCATCGCCGAAACATGGCCTCCAGCATCGCAAAAAGCCGTTTTGGGCACCGAAACCTTCCAATCGGAAAAAGCCCGCTCCTTGCTCCAAACCTTCGCCAACCGCGCTTACCGCCGAAAAGCCACGGAAGACGAAATGAACCGCCTCATGGCCGTCGTGGAAAAACGCAAGCAACAGGGCCATTCGCCGCTGGAAGGCTTCAAGGCAGCCCTGAAGGCCGTGCTTTGCTCACCGGGCTTTGTTTACCTCTCCCACGAGACTCAAAACGACTCGAAGAAGCTCACCAGCCAGGCGCTCGCCTCGCGGCTGTCCTACTTTCTCTGGTCCACGATGCCGGATGCGGAGTTGTTGAGCGAGGACCTTACCAAGCCGGAGGTATTGCTGGCGCAAACACGCCGGATGCTCAAAGACAAGCGTTCCGATGCCTTCGTCGCCGGTTTCCTCGATAGCTGGCTGAATCTGCGAAACCTCGGTGGCATGCCGCCAGATCGCGGAGAGTTCGAGGAGTATTATTCAAAGGGTTTCCAAGACGCCTTCAAGACCGAGACGCGGATGTTCATGCGTGATCTCATCGACCGCGATGCCAGCCTCGTGAACTTCCTCGACAGCGATTACAGCTTTCTCAATCAAGCGCTCGCCACGCATTACGAACTCGGCGACATCGGCGAACCCGCCAAGGCGCACGAGTTCCGCAAAGTCAGCTTCAAGACCGACAAGCGTGGCGGTCTGCTCGGCATGGGTTCGGTGCTCACCATCACCGCGAATGGCATCGAGACCTCACCCGTGACTCGCGGCGTGTTTTTGCTCGAAAACATCCTCGGCACACCGCCACCGCCGCCGCCCGATGATGTGCCCGCCATCGATCCCGATGTGCGTGGAGCCAAATCCATCCGCGAGTTGCTCAGCAAGCACCGCGAGTCGCCGAACTGCTACGGCTGCCATCAAAAGATCGACCCGCTCGGCTTTGCGCTCGAAAACTTCGACGCCATCGGCGATTGGCGCCCACGCATCGGCAAAACCAAAATCGATTCCAGCGGCGAATTGCCCACTGGCGAAAAGTTCGATGACGTGGCCGGTTTGAAAAAGATCCTCGTCCAGCGCAAAGACCTATTCGCGAAGATGCTCACCGACCGCCTCCTCACCTACGCCTGCGGCCGCCGCATGGAAGCGCTCGACGAGGCCATCGTGGAGCGGATCGTTGCTGAACTCGCGAACAAGCAATACGGCCTGCGCTCTCTGATTGAGGCGGTCGTGCTCAGCGAAGCTTTCCGGAACCTCTGATGAACAAGCGAAACGATCTCACCCCAATGAAACTCATTACCATCCTCTTCATCGCGCTCTGCGGTGTTCTTTGCGCAGCGGAGACTCCTGCGAACAAAATGAACGTGCTCTTCATCGAGATCGATGACCTGAACGACTGGGTCGGCGTCTTTGGCGGGCATCCGCAGGCGAAGACGCCGAACATGGACCGGCTGGCGAATCAGGCGGGCGGCACGGTGTTCATGCAGGCGTATTGTCCGGGATCGGTGTGCTGTGCGTCGCGCTCGGCGATGCTCACGGGGCTGCGTCCGTCCACCTCCGGCGTGTATGGCAATGGCAACAACCTGAAGTCATCGCGCATCGCGGCGAAGGCGGTCACCTTGCCGCAGTATTTCTCGCAGAACGGCTACCACTCGCTTTCGAGAGGCAAAATCTTCCACAAGCATCCGAGCTGGATCGGCATGGATGAGGGCCAGTGGGCTTTCGACGAATGGGAGCCGAACGCCGGCGGCGATGGCCTCGACAAAGCCGACCTGCCTCTGAACAAGTTGCCGATGCTCGATGGTCAGAAGTCGAACGCGGAGGCCAAGGAGTTCGATTGGGGGCCGACGGTCACCACGACGAAGGAAACGAGCGACTACCTGACCTGCGAATGGGCCGCGCAGCAACTCGACCGCGATTTCAAAGGCAAGCCCTTCTTCATGGCCGTGGGCATCTCGAAGCCGCATCTGCCGTTTCATGTTCCGCAGGAGTTCTTTGACATGCATCCGCTCGATCAGGTGCAGGTGGCGGAGATCGTGCCCGATGACCTCGACGACATCCTCACGCCGCGCGGGAAGAAGAAGTTTGGCCCGACGGAGGATTTCCTGCGGGTGCAGCAAGCGAACCAGTTCAAGCAGATCACGCAGGCCTATCTTGCCGCGTGCTCGTATGCGGATCACTGCGTCGGCGTGGTGCTCGACAAGCTGGCGAAGAGTCGCTACGCAGAAAACACCATCGTGGTCGTCTGCGGTGATCACGGCTGGTTCCTCGGCGAAAAGCTCCGCTATCGCAAAACCGATCTCTGGCAGGAATCCACCCGCGTGCCGCTGATCATCCGCGTGCCCGGCATCTCGGAGGCGGGTATCAAATCCAACCGTCTCGTGAACCTCCTCGACCTCTACCCGACGCTGGTGGACCTGTGCGGACTGCCGACCAAAGACGGCATGGACGGTCGCAGCTTTGCCGGATGGCAAAAAGCGCCATCGGAACCCGGTCTTCCCACGCTCACGACGATGGGATTCCAGAATCACTCCGTGCGCTCGACTACACATCGCTATACTCGCTATGCGGACGGCACGGAGGAGCTTTACGATCACCAGACCGATCCCATGGAGCGTCGCAATCTGATCACGGATGCCAAGCTGAAGCCGATCGTGGATGAACTGCGCGCTTACCTGCCGAAACACGACGAACCCGAGGCTCAGGAGAACGAGATCGACAAGAAGCGTCTCCGCAAGGCCATGGCCCAGATCAAGCAGATGGGAAAAGAATACCGCGAGAAGGCCGAACGCGGCCAGATCGATCCCGAGATGATTCGCAAGGTCTACGACAGCCTCAAATAGCCATGAAGCGCACCCGTCGAAGGTTGATGAAGTTGTCTCCGCTGCTCGCATGGCGTGGTCTTGGCCTGTCTGCGGCTGAAATCGGCCTCAAGCCGCCGTTTCTTGGCCAAGGAACAATGTCGGGCGAAGTCACCGAGGCGACTGCGTTGCTGCAAACACGTCTAACGCTGGCGAATGCACTC
>JBIKYB010000347.1:0-5309 GCA_044355475.1 Prosthecobacter sp. | reverse complement strand
GCCATGATGCTCAAAGGCTCCCGCGTGAACGCACCCACCGCGCACACCGGAGGCGAGATCGCCCTCGTCTTCCTCAAATCCGAGGGCATCGAGGATGTGCAGGTCGTCGAGCATGATGCCCTCGTCACCAATTACTTCGACCCCGTGCGCCGACGCCTTTTTCTGCGCGGCGATGTGGCTCGTGGCACTACCCTAACCGCGTGGTCCATCGCCCTGCACGAGGCCGCGCACGCGCTGCAAACCGGCGACAGCTTGGGCGAACTCAAATGGCGGCAAAGCTGCATCCGCATGAGCCGCTACCTGCCCACCCTGGCCGTGCTGGTGATCACCGGGATGACGCTTTTCAAAGTCCTCATGCCACGCTACGCCATCTTAATCGCCGCCGGTATCCTGCTGCTGCTTTTGCTGCTGAATCTCGGCAGCGTGCCAACCGAGCTCAACGCCAACAAGCGCCTGCGCCGTTTCCTGGAAGAACACCTCAAAAATCACGGCCAGTCCCACGAGCGCCTCAATGAGTTGCTCTTCTGCATGGCCATCCGCGAAACCGGCGACCTGCTCAGTTCTCCACGCTACTTCTTCCTCAGCGCCCTGCCCGGCACAGGAAAATCGCGGCCCGGTTGAACCGCCTCACTTTACCCCACGACTTCCAGCGTCGGCAATTGCACGTCTTCATAGATTTCCGTCAGCGGCAGCTCAAATCCCAGGCACGGCAGCGCGATTCCTCCCTCCGTGCCATTGAAAACCGAGCGGGAAAAACCCGCGTCCTGCCTTTGATACACGACCACCTGTTTGTTCATACTGTCCACCAGCAGATAGGTCTCCAGCGACGGGATCGTCATGTAAGCATCGAGCTTCTCGCCCTCGTCCGTGCGCCGCGTGGACTCGGAAAGAACTTCCACGATGACATTCGGGCGGTCTTGAAACGTGTCCTCTGGCGGATTCGGCTCGCACACCACCTGGGCATCCGGGTAATAGAACCGCAACTGGCTCGGCAGCCGCACGCGCACTTTCGTGTCGCTGTTGAAAGGGCGGCATTTCCTGCCGCGCAGCCTCGCATGCAAAGAGGCAAAAACATTTCCAGAGATGAGGTTGTGGACATTCCTGCCCCCTGCCATCGCATGCACCACGCCGCCCAGATACTCATGCTTCACGGGCGAGGCTAGTTCAGCGGCCAGATAGCACTCCGGCGAGACAAGTGTTTGACGAAGTTCCAGCGCAGACATGCGTGGATCATACCCACTGCTGTTTGTTTGGCAATCATGCAGCAAGTCAACCCCCGGGCACGGCGTAATCACCCCATGGTCAAAACGATCGCCTTTCTCCTCGCCGCCGCTTCTTTCGCACTCGCTGACACCCAAACGCCAGCCTCCTACAGCGGTGACTTCGTGATCAAGGTCAACTACCGCTACCTTTTGAGCAAACCCGAGGGCTATGAGACCGATGCGAAGAAGAAATGGCCGCTCGTCATCTTCCTTCATGGTGCAGGCGAGCGAGGCAACGACCTCGAACAGATCAAAAAACACGGTCCACCGAAACTGATCGCTACCGGGCAAAAATTCCCCGCTGTCATCGCCAGTTTGCAGTGCCCACCGAATGAACTGTGGAATCCGCACGGCGTGAAGGCCGTGACCGATCACCTCATCAAGACCGAGCGCATCGACACGAGCCGCGTGTATCTGACCGGCCTCAGCATGGGCGGCTTCGGCACATGGGAGACCGCATTTGAGTATCCAGACACTTACGCAGCCATCGCGCCGATCTGCGGCGGTGCGGGTGTGCGCTGGGTCACAGCGGAACGCATCAAACATCTGCCCGCCTGGATTTTCCACGGCGACAAAGACGGCACCGTCCCGGTCGAAAACAGCCACAATATCCACGATGCTCTGAAGAAGATCGGTGCCCCCGTCAAACTCACGATCTACCCCGGCGTCGGTCACGACTCATGGACCGCGACGTATGATAACCCCGAGTTCTGGAAATGGCTCTTTGAACAAAAACGCTGATGAAAACACTTCTCGCCTTCCTCGCCGCCGCATCGCTGCACGCGCAACTACCCGGCACGAAGCCGCTGGCGTCGAATCCCGATTTCTCGGCCACGATGGTCGCAGGAATCGACAAATTCGCGTTGCGACTCATTGAGCAGTCGAAGGCGGGCCGCAAGCCGACGCGGGAGAAGCTGAAGGCGGCCATCGGCATCGTGGACGAGCGCGTGCCGGTGACGGCGCTCGAATTCATCGGTGATACCGCCTCCCCTGCCCTATTGCTTGAAACGGAGCAGTGCCGCGTCTTCCGCGTGCGCTGGCCGGTGTTTGATGGCGTGCATGGAGAAGGCATTTATGTGCAGCCGAAGCACAAGCCGCATGCCCGGGTGATCTACCTGCCGGATGCCGACGGCACGCCGGAGAAGCTGGTGGACGAATGGCTGCTCACCACGGGCTGCGAAGTCGTCATCCCAGCGCTGGTAAGCCGCGATTCTGAGTTCAGCACGAACGACAAGTTCGGCGTGAAGACGAACGTGCCGCATCGCGAGTGGGTGTATCGCCAGAGCTACGAGCTGGGGCGTCACCTCATCGGCTACGAGGTGCAGAAGGCGCTCTCCATCGTGGATTGGTTCAAAGCGCAGCCGGAGCAGGTGCCGCTGCTCATCGCCGGAATCGGTGAAGGCGGCATGCAGGCGCTTCACGCCGCCGCCATCGACGAGCGCATCGACAGCGTGTACTCGATGGGTTACTTCGCGCCGCGTGAGGGCGTGTGGCAGGAACCGATCGAGCGGAATGTCTTCGGCCTGCTGCGTGATTTCGGCGATGCGGAGATCTCCAGCCTCATCGCGCCGCGTCCGCTGGTGTTGCAGCACTTGTTTTATCCGAACCGTGTCGTCTCGATGGCGGCCTCCAAAGGTATGCGCGCCATTGCCGCGCCCGGTAAGCTCTCCGCACCTGATTTGGCCGCGTTTGAGGCCGAGATCGCCCGTGCGAAGAATCTCGCGCCAACCAGCCGCATCCTAGCGGCCACGCAGGAGACAAACAACGACCTGCTCATCCGCCACCTGCTGCCCCAGGCGTCCGCCGATGCCGCGCTGAAGTCGCTGAAGATCACCGGAGCCACGATCACGCTCAAACCGGATGCCACACGGCAGAAGCGCCTCGTGCGCGAGCTGGAAGCCTTCACGCAACGCCTGCTCGTCACCACCGAGATGGAGCGCAAGGAGCAGTTCTGGGACAAGCTGCCGCTCAAGTCGCTGCCTGAGTTTGAAGCCCACACCGTGAAGGAACGTGAGCGCTTTTGGAATGAAGTCATCGGTCGTCTGCCTAACCCGAACCTGCCGATGAACGCGAAGAGCCGCTTCGTGCGCGAGACGGACAAGGTCGCCATCTATGAAGTCACACTCGATGTGTGGGACGATGTCTTCGCCTGGGGCTGGCTGTGTTTGCCGAAGGATCTCAAGCCCGGCGAGAAACGTCCCGTCGTCGTCTGCCAGCATGGATTGGAAGGTATTCCCGAAGACACCATCACCACGGACGAGACAAACCGCGCCTTTGGAGCCTACAAGGCCTTCACGCTGCGTCTCGCGGAGCAGGGATTCGTCACCTTCGCGCCGCACAATCCGTATCGTGGCATGCACGCCTTCCGCACGCTTCAGCGAAAGCTCAATCCGCTCGGCCTCACGCTTTACAGCGTCATCAACGGCCAGCATCAGCGCATTCTCGAGTGGCTGAAGTCGCAGTCATGGACCCAGCCGGACAAGATCGCCTTCTACGGCCTTAGCTACGGCGGCAAAAGCGCCATGCGCACGCCTGCGGTGCTCCCGGACTACTGCCTGAGCATTTGCAGCGGCGACTTCAACGAATGGGTGCGCAAGTGCGTGAGCACCGACATGCCGATGAGCTACGTCGCCACACACGAATACGAAATCTGGGAGTGGAACATGGGCCGCACCTTCAACTACGCCGAGATGGCCGCCCTCATCGCGCCGAGGCCCTTCATGGTCGAGCGCGGCCACAACGACGGCGTCGGCATCGACGAATGGGTGAACTACGAGTTCGCCAAGGTCCGCCGCCTCTACAACAAGCTCCTCATCGGCGACCGCACGACCATCGAGCACTTCGATGGCCCGCACACGATCAACGGCGTGGGAACGTACCAGTTCTTGAAGGAGAAACTGGGATGGAAGTGAACGGTCGGAAGGTTGCAATCCCCGCATCGTCCGCTAGGCTCGTGGCGTAACCCCAACGCGCATTATGCAAACACCCAAAATCACCGCTTACCTGAAAACTTACTGTGGCTGGAGCGAAGGCGTCCGCGCCATCTTCCGCAAATACGACCTCCCCTACGAGGAGAAGGACATCATCAAGAACCCCGCCTTCCGCTGGGAGATGGAACAAAAGAGCGGCCAACCGCTGTCCCCCTGCGTGGAAGTGAACGGCACCATGCTGGCCGACATCAGCGGTGAGGAAGTGGAGCGCTGGATGACCGAAAACGGCCTCCTCAATCTCAGCGATGCCCCGGCCGACGCGCCAACCAATTCCGCCTGCACGGACGCCCAGCACGCCGCCATGGCGGCAGGTCAAATCGGCACGCTCAAGTTTGTCGGCTGAATTCCCATGAGTCCTCGTCTTCTCCCCGCCTCGCTGGTCTTCACGCTGGCTGCCTGCAACACGGTCTATTACGCCGCCTGGGAAAAACTGGGCTACGAAAAGCGTGATTTGCTCAAGAGCTCGGTCAAAGCCGCGCGTGGCGAGCAGAAAGAGGCGGGCGAGGAGTTTCAAGACGCTCTGACACAGCTTCAAAAGCTGACCGGTTACCGCGGTGGTAACCTCGAAAGCGCTTACAACCGCTTCAAAGGCGAGTACGAGGACTGCGAAGCCCAAGCAACAGCGGTGCGGAATGAGATCCGTGAAGTGGACACGGTGGCACGAGATCTGTTCCGCGAGTGGGAGCGTGAAATTCGCCAGTATGAGAATGCCTCGCTCGCCGCAGACAGCCGCCGCAAGCTGGCAGACACACGCAGCCGCTTCGAGCAGCTTTCCAGCTCCCTCCACGCAGCAGAAGCCACGATGGAACCCGTTTTGCGTCAGTTCCGCGACCAAGTGCTCTATTTGAAGCACAACCTGAACGCCGCCGCTGTCGGCTCGCTGCGGGGCAAAGCGGACAACATCCAGGGAGACATCCAGCGCCTGCTGGCGCAGATGAATCGGTCCATCGCCGAGGCGGATCGGTTCATTCAGACTTTGTAGTTTGCTCAGTGGCGCAGGGAGCCTGATTCGCGGAATTTTCTGCGCACCATCCGCTTGATGCGAGAGCACTGAGTC
>JBIKYB010000346.1:0-5313 GCA_044355475.1 Prosthecobacter sp. | reverse complement strand
CAGCTTGTTGAACTCGCCGCTGATGTCGCGCTTCTCGGCCTGCGCCTTGGCGATGAATTCAGTCTGCGCCTTGTCATCGGCGTTGAGCTTCGCCAACTCGGTCTTGAGTTGCTTCACGCGTGCCTTCGGCAGTGATTTTCCGACAATCGTCTGCTCCGGCAGCTCCGGCAGGTGGATGAGGTGGCCGTGATTGTTGTTTTCGGAGTCGATCCAGTTGCCGTAAAAGGTCTGCATGCTCTTGAAGATACCCGCGAGGCCATAGTAATCCTCCATGCTGAAGGGTTCCGTCTTGTGATCATGGCAGCGCGCGCAGGCGATGCTGCTGGCCATCACGGCACGTGTCACCGTGTCGAGCTGCTCGTCCGCCACATCGGCTGCGAACTGCGCCTTGTTCTGCTCATTGAGCCCCTTCGGCCCCATGGCGAGAAATCCGGTCGCAGTGAGCAGACGCGCACGTTCAGCGTCGTCCTTCGCGGGTAGCAAATCTCCCGCGATCTGCTCCGTGATGAAGCGGTCATACGGCACGTCCGCGTTCACTGCATCAATGACATAGTCGCGGAAGCGCCACGCGTGCGGGAAGGTCAGATTGGACTCACGGCCGTTGGATTCCGCGTAGCGCACGACATCCAACCAGTGGCGGCCCCAGCGCTCGCCGAAACGAGGACTCTGCAAAAGCTGATCCACCTGCTTTTCATAGTCGGACGGGTCTGACTCGTCCGACACGCCAGACGGCGGCAGGCCGGTGAGATCCAAAGAAAGCCTCCGCAGCAGCACCACGCGCTCCGCAGGCTGCGCGGGCTTCAAACCGGCCTGGGTCAGCTTTTCACGAATGAAGCCGTCAATGCCACCCAATGCCTGTTTCGGCATCACGGGCTTCTTGTAACTCCAAAACTGCTTTCCAGCCGCCACATCCACTGGCGGGCGCTCCGCAGCCTTCTCCGCTGATTCACGCGGATCGTCCGCGCCTGCCTTGATCCATGTTTCAAAGTCCGCGATGACCGCTTTCGGCAGTTGCGGCTCTTTCGGCGGCATTTCGAGTTCGGGATCGCTGTGCTTGATCGCAGTGAGCAGCAGGCTCTTCGCCGCATCGCCCGGCACGACCGCCGGTCCTGTCTCGCCGCCTTCGCGAATGCCGTGCTTCGTGTCCAACATGAGGCCGCCCTTCGATTTGCCGGACTCGGCAGAATGGCACTCGTAGCAGTGCTTCACGAGCACAGGACGTATTTTGGCCTCAAAGAAGACCGTGTCCGCTCCCGTCGAAGCGACGCACGGGCAGGCGAATGCCAGGATCAATCGAAAGACAGGCTTCATGGTTGGAAACAGCCGTGGCTGGATTTAACGGCGACTCTACCAGAAAAGCCCGACTGCTGTCACGCCGTGAGATGACTTTTCACCACGGCCATGCTGGCGGCGAACTTGCCCATCACCACATCACGGGCCTTTTCGGCCTTTGCCTTCGATCCGGCGGGATCTTTGGCCATTGCCAGCACGGCGGCGGCCACGTTTTGCAGTTCCTCTTCTTGATCGAGATCAAACAGCCAATCGCTCAGGCCGATGTCACGCCACATGTAGCCTTTGCTCGTTTGTTCAGCCCAGCGGCAGACGATGGCGGGGATGCCGTTGCCGATGCACATGATCGGGCTGTGCATCTCGTGACCAAACAGGCCAGCGCTGCGGCGGTAGGTGCTGGCCGCCTCATCTGTAAGCCAGTAGTTCTCACGCCAGACGACGCGGGACTTCATATCCTCTGGTAGCTTGTCGTAGAGCATCTCCTTGTTCACGGCCATCTGCGTTTTGTCCTCGGGGCAGAGCAAAATCTTGAGGTCGGTCTGCTGGAGCACACTCATGATCGCATCGCGCAGCGGTTTGCAGTCATGCTCTTTCATCGCCTCGTTGCGGGCGTGCTTCGTTTCGTCCCTTGCCGCCTTCTTTTCGGGAATCGTCCAGTAGGGGGTGAAGCGCAGACGCGGGATGCAGCACAAAAACTTGCCTTCTTCGAGGCTATTGGCCTTCAGGAACGCGTCCGCCTTCGCATCGTCCTTCAAATCGACCGCAAAGGCACCGTCGGGGCCATATTCCATGAGCGGGCAGGTGCAGCCTTTGCTTTTCGCGAGTTCGAGCGACACCGAGTCGCGGAAATACACAAACTTCGCGCCATTGAACACGTCGATCGTTGAGAAGATGGATTGGTCCGACGAAGGCTTCGTCGCCGTGGGGCCCTGCGACGAGAACGTGATGCCATAGACGCCGTAGGGCTTGCCAGTGGCCTTGCTCCACTTCACCACATCGTTCTGCGCCACCAGCGACGGCCCGGAGCCATGCAGCAGGAAGTCGCACTCCTCGAAGGCCTTCTTCACCTCCTCGCCGCGAATGATCTTCACCTTCGGAAAACGTGCGTTCAGCATTTCCTCGACACCGTTGTCCAGCTTGCTCGGCCACAACCGCACCTCGACCTCGGGCAGATGCTTTTCCAAAAGCGCCAGCACCCCTGGCGTGTGTGCGATGTCACCTATGTTCACTGTCTGCCACGACGAGCGGAGGATCAGCCGCTTCGGCTTCTCCGCCGCGATGGCGGAGATGAAAGGCAGGGCGGCGGCGGAGCGGATGAAGTGGCGGCGATTCATGGTGGTTTGTTTTAAACCGGGGGTCAGGTCCTCTGCAACTCCTCAAAAAAGGCGCTGATAAGCGCATTGCATGCGGCATCATACGGCACACCAGTCCTCCCATGAACATCCGCCACCTCTCCAGCCTGATCTGCCTCCTTCTAGCTTCTTGCGCCACACCGCCTGACCCGGAAACGAAACCGATGGGTGAGAACGTGCTGAGCAAAAAGGAGATCAAAGCCGCAAAATCCGGCCCGGTTGATTTTGTGGCACATGTGAAGCCGGTGCTGGAACGCAAATGCGTCATGTGCCACAACCGCAAGGCGCTACCCGGTCACATGAGCCTCGAAAATCGCGATCAGGCGATGCGCTCTGGAGCACTGGGTGCCTACATCGTGCCCGGCCATCCTGAAAGCAGCCTGCTCATCGCCAATGTCCACTCCGCGCATCAAAACGTCAGCGTCATGCCCGCCGTGGGCGAACGCCTGACGAAGGATGAAGACACGATCCTCACGAAATGGGTCAAAGAAGGAGCGAACTGGCCTGCGGGCGCAGCAGGAACGCTGGAGATTGTGCGGTGATTGATCCGAGGAGCATGCGGAGTGCGCCCGGCCAGTTGGCTGTTCACCCGTTCGATTTTCTACGGATCAGATGAACTCAAGACTGAGCTTGGGGCGTTAAAACGGAAGGTCTCTCAACCTCACACCACCGGTCCCGGCACATCCGCCCATTTGGCGTGCCATTCTTTGAACACGATCGGGGAGATCTCGCTAGGCTTGATCTCGCTGCGGCCGCCCCAGAAGACGTTGGTGTATTCGACCGGGATGCCGGTCTCGACGAGATGTTTATCAATCGCGGCCTTGTGGGCGAGCACGGTGTCCTTGTCGGTGCCGTGGATGACGCCCATGATATTCACGTTGGCAAAGCGGTCACCTCCCTCACGCCAGTAGGCATGCGTCATGATGGGATGACGGCCCACTTCGCCGCCAGCACGTTCTTCCATGCCCTTCGGCACCTTCCAGTGGAAGAGTGCGTTGAAACGAGTCACCCGCTGGCCTGAGGCGCTGGGCTTGACGTGCTCCAAGAAAGTGGAGAATCGACCGATGACACCTTTGGCATCCAGACGCTTCGCGACCTCGCAGAATTTTTCCAGGCTCACGCCGGCGGCCTCGGCACGGCCTTTCCACGGCTCGGGGCCGATTTCATCGGAGGAGAGATCGCCTTTGAGATGCAACAGCACGTTCCACTCCTCCTCGTCGAGGTCGGCGATGTTGGTGGTCATCATGACCGCTGGCTCGTCGGCTTTTTCGCCTGGTTCCATGGTCTTGCGGCGCACATGGCCGACGCCGAGGGCAAAAATGCCGTGCGCCTGCATGGTGTAGTAGTCTTCCGCACCGATGAGGCGCTTCAGCACGTCGCAGTGATCGTTGATGGCGCGGTCCTGCGGCACCTTGAGCGTCGTCCACAGGCGGAAATCACTGCCGCTGACTTCGCGGTCGGTGCTGCGCAGCACGACGTGGCCGCTGAAGGGGTCCTGCTTGAAGAGGAACTCGAACGCGCCTTCCAGCTTCTCCGTCGGCACCTTCCAGGCCACCAAGGCACCTTCGGCGAGCTTGTTCGCCAGCAGGGTCTGCCGCACACGGCGAATCACCCCGCCCTTCAGCATGGCGCGGATGCGCTCCACCACGGTATCAAAGGGCAGGCCGCTCTGCTCGGCGATGAACTGGAAAGGATGCTGATGAAAGCCCTTCACACGATCCTCGCTCACGGAGAGGATTTGCGCGTTGATGGGGTCGGTGTGCTCGATGGGAAGGGAAACGTCGGACATGGTTGGCAGGGTCAGGGGAGCGCCACCTTTAGCGGCCTGCGCCAGGAACACAAGGCCGGGCGCTGTGCCGTATTTGCGATTCCCCGGCCTCCCAGGATAGCCTGCTGATAAAAAGGCCCAACCGCCCGCGTTTAGGCCAGTGGTAAGACCTCTAACCACATGACCTTTTCCGCCATCAAACCCCAGCGCAGCCTCGTCGAGGAGGTCTGCGCCCGCATCGCCTCGGAAATCCGCGATGAGATCACGGTAGGCGATGGCTGGCTGCCGCCGGAGCGCGATCTGGCGCTCAAACTCGGTGTGAGCCGCCCCGTAGTGCGTGAGGCGACGAAGCGGCTCGAACTGCAAGGTCTGCTCGAAGTGAAGCACGGCGTGGGTACCAAGGTCGTGGACAAGCTGCACAAGCCGCTCAACGGCTCTCTGGCGCTGCTGATTCCTGATGACAAGGAGCGGCTGCGTCAGCTCATCCAGGTACGCTTCATGCTGGAGCCGGAGAACGCACGGCTCGCGGCGGAGAACGCCACTACGGCGCAGATTCGCAAGCTGCGCACGGCTTTGAAGCAGCTTGAGGACGCGAAGGACTTCGACACCGCCGTGGTGGCCGACATGACGTTCCACCGCGAGCTGGCGGCGGCCTCGGGCAATCAAATCGTCACGCTGCTGCTGCATTCGCTCTCCGAATTGATCCAGACGAGCCTCAGTCGTGGCTACAGCCGCACCTCAACCGCGAACGCGGTGCGCCAGCATGCCGCCGTGCTCGATGCCATCGAGAAACGCGATCCCGCCGCCGCCGCAAAGGCCATGCGCGAGCATCTGATCACCGCCGAAGCTGATCTGGCCCTGCCGAAGCCCAAAAAATCTCACTGAGCATGAAATCCCTTCTTC
>JBIKYB010000087.1:0-17234 GCA_044355475.1 Prosthecobacter sp. | reverse complement strand
TCATCGGAATCGGTGAATGCTCGCCAAGGAAGCTCACCAGTGCTTCGTCGATGCCCTCGCACTTGCCCTCGACATCCACGGCATGGATCAAAAACTCCGCGCAGTGTCCGGCGAGCCATTTCAGCGACTCTGGCGTCACATCCAGCGTCGTCAGCGTCTGCCAGCGGTTCATCGCCACCGTCCAGCCTTTCTCCGTGGCTTTACAACTCAGGTCGATCACGAGTTTTTCACGCCCGGCAGCCGCGACCATCTTTTCCAGACGTGTTTCGCTGAAGGTGCCGTCCGTTTCAAAGAGATAGCTCGTCACGATCACATGACTGGCCCCGGCATCGAGATACTCCGCCGCGTTGCAGGGCCGGATGCCCCCGCCGATCTGCAAACCGCCTGGATAAGCTGCCGCAGCCGCCTTCGCGGCCTCTTCATTGCCCTTGCCAAGCAAAATGACGTGTCCGCCGCTCAGGCCATCACGTTCGTACAGCTCCGCATACCAAGCCGCGTCGCGATCACTCACAAAGTTCGTCTTCAAGCCGGTCCCGTCATCGCGCAGCGATGAGCCGACGATCTGTTTCACGCGGCCATCGTGGAGGTCTATGCAGGGGCGGAATTTGGTCATGAGGAGGTCACGGAGTAGTCAAGAGAGTCAAGCCGTGGTCAAGAGGCCATGCGCTCACCCTATTGACTCCATGACGGCGCAGCCTTGACCTCTGGACCTTCTCTGCTTTCTTCCGCCCGTCCATGACCTCCTCCGCCCTGGCTCTGCTTCTCCTCTCCCTGCGACTTACGCAAGGGTAGGCGGCCCGCGTTTCCTCGTCATGCCTTCCTTGCCGTCACGTCACGGCAGCTTTTTCATCCAGGCACCTTTCCGGTCCTTCTCATCTTCGTTAAATTCGTTTTCTCATGTTCCAAAATCCGTCCGCTAAATACCAGCGCTTCGACCCCGTCTCGTTGCCGAACCGCCGCTGGCCTTCCCAAACTCTTTCCAAAGCCCCCATCTGGTGCTCCGTCGATCTCCGCGATGGCAATCAGGCGCTCGCCGTGCCGATGAATGTTTCCCAGAAGCTCGACATGTTCGATGCGCTGGTGAAATGCGGCTTCAAGGAGATCGAGGTCGGCTTTCCCTCCGCCTCAAACACCGAATTCGCCTTCAACCGCCGCCTCATTGAGGAAGGTCGTATTCCCGACGATGTGACGATCCAGTGCCTGGTGCAGGCGCGTGAGGATTTGATCGAAAAGACCGTCGAAAGCCTCATCGGGGCCAAGAAGGTCGTCATCCACATGTACAACAGCACGTCACCCGCGCAGCGGAAGTATGTGTTTGGCAAGACGAAGGAGGAAATCATCGCCGTGGCCGTCAAAGGCGCGCAAATGATCAAAGACCGCCTGCATCGCCTCACCGCCGGAGGCACGCAGGTCACGCTGCAATACTCGCCAGAGAGCTTCAGCGCCACGGAGGTCGAGTTCGCCAAGGAAATCAGCGAGGCCGTCATGGACGTCTGGCAGCCCACGCCGCAGCACAAGATGATCTTGAATTTGCCCGATACCGTCGAGGTCTGCATGCCGAACGTCTATGCCGACCAGATCGAGTGGATCTGTACGAACATTAAAAACCGCGACAGCCTCATCGTCAGCCTGCACACGCACAATGACCGTGGCACCGGCACCGCTGCCACGGAGCTGGGCTTGCTCGCGGGTGCGGATCGCGTGGAAGGCACGCTCTTTGGCAATGGCGAGCGCACCGGCAATCTCGACATCGTGCAGGTCGCCATGAACTTGTACATGCACGGCATCGCGCCTGAATTGGACTTCAGCGACATGAGCAGCCTCATCCACATGTATGAGCGCACCACCGGCATGACCGTGGCCCCGCGTCAGCCCTATGCGGGCGAACTCGTCTTCACCGCCTTCAGCGGCAGCCATCAGGATGCCATCAAGAAGGGCCTCGCTGGTTATGAGCAGCACAACTCCATCTGGGACGTGCCTTACCTCACCATCGACCCGAACGACATCGGCCGCGAATACCGCGAGGTCATCCGCGTGAACTCGCAGAGCGGCAAGGGCGGCGTCGCCTACCTGCTCGAAAGCGAGTTCGGCATCGAGCTGCCGAAGGACATGCAGCGTGAGTTCGGACCCATCGCTAACGACATCGTGGACAAGCTCGGCCGCGAGGTCAGCGGCGCGGAGTTGAAGGACATGTTCTGGAAGGAATACATCCAGCGCGAGACGCCCTACGCGCTGCATCACTTCCACGCCGACGGCGTGGACGGCGTCTTCACCTGCCGCAGCAGCCTCGTCGTGAATGGCAAGGAGCGCGGAGTCACCGGCAAAGGCAACGGCCCCATCGCCGCCTTCGCCGATGCCCTCATCACCGATGCCGGTGCTCCGGGCTTCGAAGTCACCACCTACCGCGAGCAAAGCCTCAGCTCCGGCACCGAAGCCGCCGCGCTGGCCTTCATCCAGATCAAAACGGGCGCTGGCAAAACGGTTTGGGGTGCTGGCGTCGATACGAACATCGAACTCGCCTCCATCAAAGCCGTGCTCAGTGCGGTGAACCGGGCGGGGTGACACGTTATGAACATCTACCGCGAGTTCACCCTGCTCATCCAAGCCCTCAACACCGCCGACGTGCCCTATGCCGTTTGCGGCGGGCTGGCGATGGCGGTGCATGGCTATCCGCGGGCGACGAAGGACATTGACCTGCTCATTCATCCCGATGATCTGCCGCGTATCGAAGTCCTGGTGAAACAAGCGGGCTTTGATGTGCCCGGCGGCACGCTGAGCTTCAAGCATGGCACTCCGGAGGAGACCCGTGTCGTGCGGTTCAGCAAGTTTGAGGACACCGAATACCTCACGCTTGATCTTCTACTGGTCACTGCCGTCTTCGAAAGCGTCTGGGAATCCCGCCAAAAGGCTGTTTTGAGCGAGATGGACTTCCTGGTCGTCTCTCGTGACGGCTTGGCGAAGATGAAAACGCTGGCAGGACGCACCCAGGACAAGGCCGACCTTGAGAAACTGGCCGAAGTCGGCGAAACTCCGCTATGATTGACACGAAACGCCAAAGCCGGGCCATCTCCGCCGACATGAGTCCGCAGGCCATTGAGCGGCGGCTGCGAACTGTCGCGGAACTCAATCAAATGTGCCGGACACTGGCTGGCGCGACGGTTGTGTCGCGTGAAAACGGCACAAAGCAGGCAGGCAAAAAAGTGGCCTGATTCGCCACTGAGCTGTCAATTCAGCGGCTTCAGCTCGGGCAGGAGGAACTTGCCGTCTTTGCGGATGAGCTTGCCATCGAAGCGGATCTCGCCACCGCCGTAGTCGGGGCGCTGGATGTTGACGAGATCCCAGTGGACCTGGCTGCGGTTGCCGTTGTCGGCGGGGCCTTCGTAGGCCTGTCCGGGGGTGAAGTGGAAGCTGCCGGCGATTTTTTCGTCGAAGAGGATGTCGCGCATGGGTTCCTTGATCTCGCGATTGAAGCCGATGGCGAATTCGCCGATGTAGCGGGCACCTTCGTCGCTGTCGAAGATCTTGTTGATGGCCTCGGTGTTGTTGGCGGTGGCATTGATGATCTTGCCCTTGCTGAACTCGAGCTTCACGCTGTCGAAGGCGATGCCCTGATAGATGGTGGGGGCGTTGTAGCTGATGACGCCCTCGACGCTGTCTTTGACCGGGGCGCTGAAGACCTCGCCGTCAGGGATGTTGTGACCGCCGCCGCAGACGATGGACTTGAGGCCCTTGAGGCTAAAGCGCAGGTCAGTGCCGGGGCCGGTGATGTGGACCTGCTGGGCTTTGTCCATGAGCTTTTTCAAAGCGTTCATGGCGGGCAGCAGAGCAGCGTAGTCCAGCAGGCAGACGCGGAAGAAAAAGTCCTCGAAGGCCTGGGTGCTCATGCCGGCCTGCTGAGCCATGGAGGCGGTGGGCCAGCGCAGGACGACCCAGCGGCTGTTGTTGACGCGCTCGTTTTGCACGGGGCGCAGCTTCGCCATGACGAGCTTCATTTTGTCGGCCGGCACGTCGGAGCTTTCGGTGATGTTGTGGCTGCCTCGCACGGCGATGTAGCAGTCGGTCTGTTTCATCAAGGCGAGGTTGTTCTCAGCGATGAGGTCGTACTGTTTGGCGTTCGCATGAATCATTTGCTCGCGGGTGAGCACGGAGTCATTGATGCGGACCATGGGCAGGCCGCCAACGGCGACGACCTCGCGGATGAGGCTTTGACCGACGGCACTGGGCACGTCAAAGAGGTCGATCCAGACAAAGTCGCCTTTTTTGACCTTGGTGGAGTAGCGGACGAGTTGGCGGGAGAGGGCGTCGATTCGGGGGTCGTGCATGATGCTGTGGATTGTGGCGATAAAGACACACACTGGCAAAAGGGAAAATCGAGGGAATGCTGGCAGCATGATGCGCCCCTTGATCCTGCTGATTGTTTTGATGTCCTCGGTGTGTGCTCGTGGTCAGGCACCGGGCTGGGCCAAAGACCTGACGAAAGCGCCGGTGGGCCCCTACCTGAACGTGCCGCCGTGTGAATTCACGTTTGAGCTGGGCTGGAATAATTTCATCACGGCAGGCAAGGCGTCGCTGAGCGTGAAAGAGGCGGGGAATTACTGGCGAGCGGACGCCACGGCCTCCAGCACGGGCTTCGCGCGCACTTTGTGGAAGTACGACTGCGAGATGACCTCGATCATTGAGCGCGGGACGATTCATCCGCGCTTCTTGAGCCACAGCGAGACGGACAGCGCAGAGAACTGCCGCTACCGCGTGTCCTTTGAACCAAACCGGGCGGTGACGGAGACCACGATCACGCCCCAAAAGGGAACCAAGAGCACCTCAACCGCGATCTGCCCGTATGGGCCGATGGAGGATCTCCTCTCGGTGATTTTGTATGTGCGCAGCCAGGCGCTGACGCCGGGGCAGAAGGTGACGCGGGTGGTGCAGCCGTGGGACAAGCCTTATCTGACCACGTTTGAGGTGCTGGGGCGCGAGACGCTGGAGTTTGGCGGCAAGAAGCGGCCCTGCATCAAATTGAGCGTGAAAATCCGCAAAATCGACCGCACCACGCTGGTGCTGAGCAGCTACAAGAAGATGAAGACCTCGACGATCTGGATTTCAGACGATGCGATGCGGCTGCCCATCGAGATGCACGCGGAGATATTCGTCGGCTACATGTCAGCACGGATGACCGGCATGAAGATGCTGAGCGGCAAGGACGCGGCAGCGACAGTGCCGAACAACATGACGGTGAGCCCGCCTGCGAACTGAAAGGCACATGCCGGCCATCACAGAGCACGGTGCGGGCCACTTGGCGTTTGAAGAAGGAGGGCTGAAAGCCACCCGCGTCTCGCCCGTCACGCCCAACCAGGTCACGAGTTGCCCCCGCCGACTCGCCGATGATCGCGATGCGTTTCACATCGACTTTGAACTCCGCCGCATGCGCCTTCACCCAGCGGATCGCCGAGGCCACATCGTCCGCGCAGGCCGGCCAGCGATGCTGCGGTGCCAGCCGGTCATTGATCGTGAACCAGGTGAAGCCCGCCTTCGCCAACGGCTCGAAGAGGGGCGTGATGAAGGTTTGTTGGTCGCCCTTCGTAAAGCCGCCGCCATGCACCAGAATGCACGTCGCAAACGGGCCGCTGCCTTCCGGTACGAACGCATCCAGCGTCAGCGATACCTCGCCCGCCTTCACGAACTCAATGTCCTGCTTTAGACCGGGAAACGAGAATGGCTTGTCAGCGGCGTGGAGCTTAGCGACGAGCAGGAGACTGAACAGGGCGGCGAGTTTCATGGCGGTTCATGACATCGGATCATCGTCAGATCATCCAGCTCCCAGCAAGAGCCACGACGCAGGCAAGGATCAGCGCGATGCTTACCCAGCCCATCACTCGCGACCACGGACCCTGCCTTGCATCGCCCATGATGGATGCGTCGCCTGCCAGCCTCTGGAGGGCGATCACATGCAGAGGCAGCAGCACCGCGTTCACCACCTGGCTCGTGTAGATCAGTGGAATCAGCGGCAGCCCCGGCAGCGACACGACGCTTACGGATGCAATCGTCAGCCCGATGAAGGCCGCGTAGAACCACTGAAAGTGATGCGAATCCAGATCGAGCGACGCCGGTTCGCCCACGCCCTCGGCGATGGAGTAAGCCGTGGCAATCGGCACGATGGCTGCCGCGAGCAAGGAAGCTCCGAGCAGACCTGCACCGAAAATGACGGTAGCAAAGCGGCCCGCCAGCGGCTCCAGCGCCTTCGCCGCATCACCCGCATCTTGAATAGGCACGCCCGCCTTGTTCAGCGTGGCCGCACAGGCCACGGCGATGGCCAGCCCGATCACCCCGGTGAGCACCGATCCGATCACGACATCCCAACGCGCCCAGCGCAGGCTTTCCAGCGTGATCTTCTTGTCCACCGCATAGGATTGGATGAAGGCCAGCCCCCATGGAGCCAGTGTCGTGCCCAGAGCCGCGGCGATGGCGATCCAGCCTGCTGGACTCGTCGGCATGTGTGGGACCACGGAGTGATGCCACACGGCGCTCCAGTCCGGCGCGGCCAGAAAACCATCCACAATGTAGAGCGCCAGTGTCGCTGAGATCACCAGCAGCACCCGCTCCACCCGGTGGAACGATCCCAGCACCACCACGAGCGAGATCAGCACGCCAGCCACCGGGGCACTGATCCATGAGGGAATGCCCACCAGCCCACCTGCGGCGGAGATGCCCGCATACTCCGCGCAAATCGTGCCGAAGTTCGCAAACAGCAGCCCGCAGACTGCGAAGTAGCCGGCGCCGCGTCCCCACTTCTCGCGGATGATGCCCACGAAGCCTTTGCCAGTCGCCGCACCGATGCGCACCGCCATCAGATGGAACTGCACCAGCAGCACCGTGGACGCTGGAATGATCCACAGAAGCCGATAGCCAAAGTCCGCGCCCAGCACGGAGTAAGTCGTGATGCCCGCCGGATCATCATCCGAGAGTCCCGCCAGCAGGCCAGGCCCTAACACTGCGAGAAACGCCACCCAGGCACCCCGGCCCGATTTCAGCAGCGCGGCAAAGCGCAGCCCGATGCCGTGCCGAAGATGCGCCACCGCATGCGGCGGTGCGCTTTGATGCTTCCTGCGTTGACGTGCTGCGTTAAGCATGACTCTTCCTTCCGTTGTCGGTGGGTCGTGAATCCAAGAGCCTGCCCATGAATGCAACCTTCGACGTGATCGGCAGCACTGTCAGGTTATTCATGGCGGCCGCGATGATGAGATCCATCGACTTCCACGCCGTGCGCGGTTCCGAAATGCAGGTCCTCATTGGCGGCGCGAAAGGCTTCCAAAGTCCCCTCTGCCAGATTCAGGAGCCCAAGTTCATCAGCGAGAGCAGCCGCTTGTTCGGCCTAGTCTTTCGCGAGGCGGGTCCGGTCGTTCCCAGCACTTTCGAGGTGGTAGCCACAAAGGTCGCGTAGTCGGTCACGGAAGGCTTCAAGCGAATGGCCTTCGTGATGGGCTGCGGGCTGTTTTTTTTCGGATTCACGATGGGGGGAGGATCGGGCAAATGCACGGCGGCGTCCATTGACTGAAACAGACACGCTTCAGCCGGCGCATCAAAGCGTGAATCGAATCGTCTCCAGACGCTTATTGGCAGAAGTCATGATTTCAGTATTCTATCCCAATGAATAGTTCAGTCCGACACGATGCTCCAATTGAGTTACTCAAGGACGATCAACTCGATCGTTCGGGGTTTGCACGCAGAGTAGCTGCGTCACTGTTTGCTGATGCACGAACGAAGGAAAGCAGGGTTATCGGTCTTTGTGGCAATTGGGGGGAAGGAAAAACTTCCGCGAAAAACCTTGTCAAAGCAGCTGCCGAAGAACAAGCCAAGGCAGCTGGCCGATTACCTCCGAATTGGGTCGAGTTCTCGCCTTGGCAGGTAAATGGCTTGCCTTCTATCGAAAGCCTGTTTTTCGACGAAATTGGGACCGCGCTTGGAAAGGCACCGGGGAAGGGTTCATCAAACGAGCGCATGCGGCGATGGAAGCTTTTCGGAACGAGTGTGCAGGCTGTTGGTGCCTTGGCAGAACACTCATCTGAACTCCTGGACCTTGCCTTGCCAGGAAGTGGTATGGCGGCCAAAGCCATCGCAGCGGGTGCAAAGAAGATTTCTGCCGCTTCGAATGCAGCCGCGGAAGGTGTTGGGCATTCAAAATCAAACGAAAGTCTGTCTTCTCAGAAAACTAAGCTCCGTCAACTGATGCTCAAACTGGACGCCCAGATTGTGGTTGTTATCGACGACATCGACCGGCTTGGAGACGATGAGGTGTTGCTGGTTTTGAGGCTCATCAAGGCGAATGCCGATTTCCCCAACTTGACCTACCTCCTGCTCTTTCAGCGAGACATCGTAGAGCGAGCGGTGCAGCGCAAGACTTGCGAGGATGGTTCTGTGTACCTTGAGAAGTTCATACAAGTCTTCTTGGATCTTCCAAAGCCTAAACTCGACAAGATACGCTGTGTGGTCGCGGACGGCCTCACTGACCTCGTCAACCGGTTGGGAATCTCCTGGGAGCGATTCGAAAAAGAGCGCTGGGCGAACCTCTGGCAGCCTGGTCTCTCTCAATTTTTTCATTCCATGCGCGATGCCTACAGATATCTGAATGTCGTGGATTTCCGCATGGCTGGGCTGGTATCAAGAGGGGTTCCTGAGGTCAACATGCTTGATGTGTTTGCCATGGAATGCCTCCGGCTATTTGAGCCGGCAGTTCACTCTCGAGTGTTAAGTGACCCTGATTTGTTTCTGCGAACGAAAGAGTATTCGAAACGCGACAGCACCATCCAAGATCTTGATGGTGTCATTGAGTTGGCTCACCCTTCCCGGCGGGACGCCACCAAGGCTGTCGTAGAAGCGGTGTTTCCTGCTGCGAGCAGTGCCTACCGCAACACGGGTTACGACAACTCAATTTTCAACAAGTGGGAGACACAGGCTCGCATCTGCACTGAGACCATATTCCACCGCTTCTATGCTGGGGAACTTAGAGAAGGAATGATTTCCGAAGCAGACATTGCTGACATTCTGGCGGCCCAGGATGATCGAAAAAAATGCGTTAAATTCATCAGAAAGCAGTTGGCTCGAAAGGAGACTGCCCCGCTGTTTTTGGAGCGGCTCGCCAAGGAGGATTGCTTCAAGAAGCCCACCGAGAATCACGGACTCAGACTGGCTATTTGGGACACTTGTGACGAGTTCCCCACCAAAGGCCCAGATCGTGGCTTCGGGGGCAATGATTTGGTCTTGATACCCTACTGGACCTTGACCTCCGCGTTACGTCAGATGGATGACCCTCAATTGAAGCGTCACCTTGTGACTAAAACCATGTTTGCCAGCAAAGGGGTTATCGCGTTCGTTTGGGTTGCAGATGGGTGTGAAAAGCGTCACGAGAAAGTACCCTGCTGGCCGCATTTGACTGATAAGGAAACACAGAGCATTACGGCGGAAGCGCTCGTTAGACTTCAACGTGCAGCCCGAACTGGGGAGATGCTAGAATCAAACCATGCTGCCAAATTGCTTTGGATGTGGCAAAGTCTAGATGGTAAATCGGCCATGATGCAGGTCGAACGCTGGCTAGCAGAAGGCAACAAGAACGTCGTGCTGAGGCTGCTCCGCACTTTTATTGGTCATGGAACAAGTCAGGTAATGGATTCCTACTATGTAAAGAAGCGCACCTACATCTCATGGAATGAACTTGAAAAATTTGCCCCCGGCGAGCTTTGGATTGCGGCCGTGAATCGCACGATTGGTCATCGTGCTTCCAAAAAGCCTCTGGAGGAGATAGCACTCTTCCGAGAAGCGCAGCAAAAGCACTTAACAGGCAAATCTGACCTCGACAGCGCTTTTCGAGATGATGAAGACGAATAAGCTTCGACAGTCCCTGGACTTCTGAGGCCTATGTTGTCCGAGAAATGGATGCAAAAAGGCGGCTGGGGATTCCAGCCGCCTTTGCGTTGAGTTGATGAAACGGACAAGAGTGTCCGCGCTCCTCTTGGATTAGCCGATCACTTCCGGCCATTCCGTATGGAACATCTGGCCTTCGGGTTTGTCGGTGCGCTCGTAGGTGTGGGCACCGAAGAAGTCGCGTTGGGCTTGGAGGAGGTTGGCGGGGAGGCGGGCGGCGCGGTAGCTGTCGTAGTAGCCGAGGGAGGCGCTGAAGGCCGGGACCGGGATGCCGTTGAGGGTGGCGATGCTGACGACTTCACGCCAGTTCTGCTGCGTCTTGCTGAGCACGTCTTTGAAGAACGGATCGAGCATGAGATTGGCCAGATTGGCGTTGGTGCGGTAGGCGTCGGTGATGCGGTTGAGGAAGCGGGCGCGGATGATGCAACCGCCGCGCCAGATGGCGGCGATGCGGCCGAGGTCGAGCTTCCAGTCCTTCTTGGCACCCATGGTCTGGATGAGGTCGAGACCCTGGGCGTAGCTGATGATCTTGGAGGCGTAGAGGGCGTCGTGGACCTTTTTGACCAGTTCCTTCTTGTCGGTGGTGATGTTGACGGTCGGGCCGGTGAGCTGGGTGCTGGCGGCGACGCGTTGCTTCTTCTGGCTGGAGAGGATGCGGGCCTCGACGGCGGCGTTGATGGTGCTGATGACGACGGCGTTTTCGGCGGCGTTGAGCAGGGTCCACTGGCCGGTGCCTTTCTGGCCGGCTTTATCGACGATGAGTTCGACGACGGGCTTGCCGGTTTCGGGGTCTTTTTGCTCCAAAGCCTTGCCGGAGATCTGGATGAGGTAGCTGAGGAGATCGCCCTCGTTCCACTCGTTGAAGATGGCGGCCATCTCGTCGGTGGTGAAGCCGGCGTGCTTGAAGATGTTGTAGGCTTCGCAGATGAGCTGCATGTCGCCGTATTCGATGCCGTTGTGGATCATCTTCACGTAGTGACCAGCACCGCCAGGGCCGATGTGGATGACGCAGGGCTCGCCATCGACCTTCGCGGCGATGGATTCAAAGATCGGCTTCATCACTTCCCAAGTGCTGGCAGGGCCGCCGGGCATGATGGAGGGGCCTTTGCGGGCACCTTCTTCACCGCCGGAGACGCCGGCGCCGATGAAGCGGAGGCCTTTTTCGGCGAGGTAGGCGTCGCGACGCTCGGTGGTCTGGTAGAAGCTGTTGCCGCCGTCGATGACGATATCGTCCTTGTCCAAAAGCGGGATGAGCTGCTCGATCACGGCGTCCACGGCATCGCGGTCGGTGTCCTTCACGGCAGTGGATTTCACCATGATGTGGATTTTGCGCGGGGTGGCCAGGCTCTGGACGAATTCTTCCAGGGTGTGGGCACCGACGAGGGCTTTGCCAGGGTGTTTGGCGAGGAATTCATCCGTCACGCTGGTGGTGCGGTTGAAGACGCTGACCTGAAAGCCGCGGCTTTCGACGTTGAGAACGAGGTTTTGGCCCATCACAGCGAGGCCGATCAATCCGAAGTCACTTTTTTTGCTCATAATTTGGGGCGGCAGACATACCCCCCACCCCCGGTTTGGCAAAGGGGATTTTCCTCATGGCTGGCATGAGTGGGATTGATTGAAACGGCGCCCTTTTGTGATTGTGCCGGGGCGGTGGATTCGAGTAATCCTTCGCGCAGTCAAAACTCGCCCCCAGCACCCCATGCAATTCCACGTCGCCCAAAATGGAGAGAAAACCGGCCCGTTTGAGCGGGAAGAAGTGCTGCGCCGCCTCGTCGCAGGCGAGCTGAAGGGGTCGGACCTCGGCTGGCATGAGGGACTGGCCGACTGGGAGCCGCTGTCAAAGCTGATCCCGCCTCCTGCGAAAGCGCAGGCCACCGTGCTGCCGCAATCCTCGGGCATGGCGATAGCCAGCTTAGTCTGCGGCATCTTGGGCTTCGTCACATTCGGCTTGGGTTCGATCCCGGCGATCATCACGGGCCACATGGCGAGATCACGGATCAACAAATCTGCCGGAGCGCTTGGTGGCAATGGTTTTGCCCTGGCAGGATTGATCCTGGGGTATCTGTGTTTAGTGCTCACCTTCGTGGCGATCCTCGCCTCGCTGGCGGTTCCGGCGTTCAGCAGGATACAGCAGAAGGCGGTTCAGGCGAAAACGATGAGCCAGGCCAAACAGATTGTCATCGGCATGAAGCAGTATGCGGCGGAACATGACGGCAGTCTGCCGCCTTCCCTCGAAACGCTGGTCGAGGCACAACACGTCGATCCAAGTCTGCTGTCACAGTCATTCCGTCCGCAAACCAAAAATTCCAACGACTGCGCCCAAGGCTGGGACTATCGCGGCGCAGGAATGAAGAACCCGGCGGATGGCAAAACCATCGTCCTCGTGAGCCACAAGGCAGATCGCGCCAAGAAAAAGATCGTGGCCCGGCTGGATGGCTCCGTCGAGCTGGTGCCTGAAAGCGAGGTGCCTTAGCACCTCACGGCACCGGCTGCCCCTTGGCGCCAATGCTGTAGAGCGAGTTCGCGGTGCGGACGTAGATCCGCTTGTCGCCGATGGCGGGGACGGAGTTCA
This sequence comes from Prosthecobacter sp., assembly GCA_044355475.1. Classification (GTDB taxonomy): domain Bacteria; phylum Verrucomicrobiota; class Verrucomicrobiia; order Verrucomicrobiales; family Verrucomicrobiaceae; genus Prosthecobacter. The sequence continues at coordinate 4,750 of JBIKYB010000087.1, read as the reverse complement.
CGGGGCCGTCGAGCTTGCTGGCGGCGAGTTTTTCGAACTTCGGCCCGGCTTTGATGACGATGAGGTCGCCTTGCTGGCTGGCGCAGAAGATTTTGCCATCGGCGGCCACCGGGCTGCTGAAGAACTTGGCGCTGCCGGAGGTGCCTTCGACGCGCTCTTCGTAGAGGACCTTGCCGGTCTTGAACTCGACGCAGCGCAGGATGCCGCCGTCGCCGAGAAGGTACATGTGCTCACCGATCACGAGGGGCGAGGGCACATAGGGCAGGCCTTTCGGAATGTCGAACTCCACGGGCTTCGGCGTGCCGCTCTTGAGATCGAGCGCGGCGATCTCTTTCACACCGCCGCCGGTGCCGAAGGTGCAGAAGTAGAACTCGTCGCTCAGCACGCCGGAGCCGAGGCTGCGCTGGCTGTAGCCGGGGTTGTGCTGCCAGTTGAGCTTGCCGGTCTTGAGGTCGAGGCCCATGACGCCGCTGGTGGTGTTGGCGCAGATGATTTCCTTGGTGCCGTTCTTCAGTTCATGCACCACGGGTGTGGAGAAGGTGTTCAGGCAGTTCGGTATCTCGTGCTTCCACACCTGTTTGCCGGTTTTGGCGTCGAGACCGATGATGGCGTTCTTCCAGTCCCGCTGCTCAGGCGAGGTGGTGAGATCCTTGCCATTTTTCTCCGTGTCAAACTCACTGCGCACGACCATGATGCCATCCACGACGAGTGCGGACACACCAGTGCCATGCTCGTGGATGTAGCCGACGACCTGGTCGTTGCGCCAGACGACTTTGCCGCTGTGGTCGAGGGCGAGAGCTTGGATGTTCGGGCCGCTGCTCCAGTTGACGTAAATCCGCTCCGCATCCACAAACGGCGAACTGCTGGCAAAGGAGTTGTAGGTCTTGTGAAGGTTGTGCGGGACGAAGTCCTCCTCATGCCGCCAGAGCTCCTTGCCGTCCTTGGCAGAAAGCGCCAGCACGGCGCGCTTGTTCGCCGCTGTCTCGGCGGTGACGATGACCATGTCTCCCCACAGGACCGGCGAGGACCAGCCTTTGCCCAGCGGCGCTTTCCACAGCGTGGTGCTGTCATCCACGATGGAGGGCAAGCCGGTGGTTTCGACAGTCCCCGTGCCGTTCGGGCCACGGAAGCGGGACCAGTCATTGGCAGCGAAAGCGGAGGCGGAAAAAAGAGTGACGAGGGCAAGGGTGAATTTCATGCGGGCGAGTAAAACGCGTGTGTGGGGTAAAAATTACCGGGACTGGGCGGCCTTCCTGAAGTTTGGCCACGATCAGGTAGCAGGAGCAGGGGAGGGGAGGGATAGTTCCGTCTGTTCGATCGCGATGGGGGTGGCATCTTCCTTCGCGGCCTCCGGCGCGGGGAGGGTATCGGTTTCGGCAGCGGGTTCGACTTTGAGTTCGGCCACGACTGGCTCTTCGGCCTTTGGCGGCGCCACGGCGACGGGGGGCGCGGTCTTCACGGCGGCCTCCATGGCCTCGCTGAGACGGTATTCAAGCTCGGCGATCTTGTAGCCGTCCTCGCGGGCGCGTTTGCGGGCTTCGGCCTCAATGAGTGCCAGTTTTTCCTCCAGATCGCGCACTTTTTTGTCACTGGCAGCGGTCGGGGCAGGCATGCCAGAGGTAGGGGCGGAAGCCATCCCCACGGCGTTCATGAATTCCTTCTGCACCATCTCGATCCGGGCCTCGGCGGCTTTCAAGGCGCGTTGCAGGTTGGCAATCTTTGCCTCGGCCTGCTGATTCGCCTCACGCGACTTCGCCAGCTCGGCCTCCAGCCCACCAGCAGCCAGAAAGGCGGCCTGCTCATCGCGGACTCTTTTCAATTCGGTCGCCACCTCCAGCATCTCGGCCTTGTGCTTGATCACCAAGTCCTGTGCCTCGGCCAGACGCTTCTCAAAATCGTTCGCACGAGCGTTCGTGGCCTCAATCGCCTGATCTTGCGCCTTCACCCGGCCCTGCTCGGCGACCAGAGCGATTTCGAGGTCTTTGATCCGCGCCTGGGTCGGGATGAGCTGCGCGGCGAGTTCCTTGGTGGTGGCAAGCTCGCCTTCCAAGCGTGTGATCTGCTGAGAGGCGTCCGACAGGCGGCGGTCTGCGACTTCACGATGTGTTGCGTAGCGCTGCTCGGTGTCGCTGAGTTTGGCCGAAGTCTCGGTCAGGGTCTTTTTCACCTCCGCCAACTGGGCGGCGGCGCGGCTCTGCTCGGCATTCAGTGCCGCCTCGGCCTCGGCGCGTTCTTTTTCTGCGGCGGCGGCGGTTTCGGTCTGCAAGCGCTTCAATTTCCCGCGCATCACGAACCAGACCACAAGGGGCGGCAAGAAGAGAATGGCGGCGGCGATAACGGCAATCAGTTGATCAGGCACAATAGGGCCGGTCATGGCGAGCGAAACGGGCGCGAACAAGGTTCCTGCGAGCATGCTCCATAGAACCCCGCCCCTCGTGTTCTGTCCAGCACGCATTGGTAGTTGAGCGGGGAGGAAAGGCGGCTAGTCTGCGCACCCTTTTTCCCCCAACCCACCCCATGTCCAAGTTCAACATCCTCATCGCCGGCAATAACGACCCCATTTCGAGCAAAGGCATTGACCTGCTCAAAGCGGAGCCGTCCTTCTCCGTCACGGTGAACATGGATCTGAAAGCCGAGGACAAGATGATCGAGGCTTCCCGTGACGCGCACGCCATCATCGTCCGCAGCGGTGCCAAAGTGACCGCCAAGGTGCTCGAAGCCGCCCCCAACCTCAAGGTCGTGGGTCGTGCCGGTGTCGGTGTGGACAACATCGACGTGCCCGTGGCCAGCAAGCGCGGTGTGGTGGTCATGAACACCCCCGGTGGCAACACCATCTCCACCGCCGAGCAGGCCTTCACTTTGATGATGGCTCTGTCCCGCAAGACCCCGCAGGCGCACGCCACCATCGTCAGCGGCAAGTGGGACCGCAAAAGCTTCCAGGGCACCGAAGTCTATGGCAAAACGCTCGTCGTGCTCGGCATGGGCCGCATCGGCGCGGAGTTCGCCAAGCGCGCCAAAGCTTTCGGCATGAGCGTGGTCGCCTATGACCCGTATTTGAGCAAAAACCGCGCGGAAAGCCTCGGCGTGACCCTTTGCGAGGATCTCGACGCCGCCATCGTGCAGGCGGACTACATCACGATGCACATGCCGCTCACGCCGGAGACGAAGCACATGATCAACGCGAAGCGTCTCGCCACGCTGAAGCCGAGCTGCCGCATCATCAACTGCGCCCGTGGCGGTCTCATCGACGACAACGCCCTCGCCCAGGCGCTCACGGACGGCACCATCGCCGGAGCCGCGCTCGACGTGTTTGAAGTCGAGCCGCCGCCCGCCGACTACCCGCTGCTCAGCGCTCCAAACACCGTCTTCACCCCGCACCTCGGTGCCTCTACCGAGGAAGCGCAGGAAAATGTCGGCATCGAGATCGCCGAAGTCATCAAGGCGCATCTGCTGCAAGGCACCGTCGTCAACGCGGTGAACATGCCCAACGTCGATCCGAAGGTGCTCGCCGAGATCGGCCCCTTCCTCAAATTCGGCGAACTTCTCGGCCGCCTTGTTTCCCAGTTCGCTACCACGCGCTCCAACGTCGTGCGCATCAACTACAGCGGCAAAGTCGGCAGCGGCGACACCACGCTCATCTCCCGCGCCGTGTTGAAAGGCTTCCTGGAGCGCCCCGTCGGCGCTGAGCAGGTCAATTACATCAACGCCAACGGCGTCGCGGAAAACCTCGGCATCCGCTTCACCGAAAGCCGCCTCGCCGAACCGAGCGAGTTCACCGACCTCATTGAGGTCGTCGCCAAGAATGACCAGGGTGAGGCTGCCAGCATCGCCGGAACCTTCTTCGCCGGTGAGCCGCGCATCGTGAAGGTGAATAGTCACCGCATTGAGGCCCGCCCTGAAGGCACGCTGCTGTTCATCGAAAACATCGACCGCCCCGGCATGATCGCCGCCTACAGCGCAACGCTTGGCAAAAATCAGGTCAACATCGCCGACATGAGCCTTAGCCGTGACAAAGAGAGCGGCAAGGCGCTGACGCTTCTGACCCTGGACACCACGCCGAGCGCTGAAGTGCTCTCCGAGTTGGAGAAAATCCAGGGCATCAGCAAGGTGCATTGCGTGGCCGTTTAATGGAGCGCGGATTTTTAATTCGCAGCACTCCGCCCAAGAAAAAAACGCTTCTGGCCGACTTGTCGGCTGGTCGTGCTTGCGTTGATGCTGCGGATTCCCAATCCGCGCTCCTTGACAGATCACACCCCTCTCGCCTGTTCTGTCTCGTCATGAAATTTCGTGCGCTGCTCGCGTTCCTCGTTCTCGCCACCACACTCGCCGCTCAAAAGGCCGAGATACCCGCCAAGCCCTCGCCGTGGGGTGACTTCGTGGAGAAGGATTTTCCCTTCTTCAGCAGCGTGCTGGATGCCCGCGATGTCGGCGAAGGCTTTCCGAAGGACAATCTCACGCCGCGCGGCCTCATCCTGAACCTCGGTCACAATCTCTGGGCCTGCTTCGACACCGACCTCCTCCGCATCGCCTGCATCTGGGAAGGCGAGGAGGGCAAACCACCCGTCACACCCGAAGCACTCGCCCCCGGCTCGTATCACATCGCCGGACAGAAGACGAAGGACGGTCAGGACTTTCTTCCGAAGCCGGTGGGCAAGGTTTTCCTGACGAGCCCGTTGTGCCCTTCATGGCAATTGGGGAATCAAGTGGATCTTGGCGATCCTCGCACACAAGCGCCGAGTCCTGAAGAAGT
>JBIKYB010000344.1:0-5330 GCA_044355475.1 Prosthecobacter sp. | reverse complement strand
TCAACGCCTACAAAGAGAAGCAGTATCCGGTGTGGAATCTGATCAAGGAACTGGGCGCGCAGGACAAACTGACGCCGGAGCAAGCCGTGCTGGCCGCGCCGACGATGCCTGCGGAGGAGTTGTACGATTTGGAAAATGATCCGCATCAGATCAAGAACCTCGCGAAATCAAATCAAGCCGAGCATCGCCGGGCGCTGGAGCGCTTGAGCGAAGTTTTGACGAATTGGATTGAGCAGACCAATGACCAGGGCCGCATCCCGGAGCCGGAGGATGTGGCAAAGAATGAAGGAAGCACGAAGCCTACGCAGGAGAAGAAAGGAAAGGGAAAGAAGAAAAAGGAAGGATGATGCGCCATGAAGTTAAGAGTGATGATCTGGCTGGCATTGACCGGAGCAACTTGGGCGGGCGAGTGGCCGCGTGAGTTGCAGGCGTATCTTGGCACAACGCCAAAGATGGATGGTGTGATCGAACAGGGAGAGTGGGAGGACGCGGTGAAGTTTGAGGGCGTTGAGGGCTGGACGCCGCAGTTCTCGCCCACGACGAACCCGAAAGACCTGTCGCTCAACGGCTGGGTGAAGTTTGATGCGAAGCGACTCTACTTCGCGTTTCAGGTGACTGATGACGTGCTTTACGGCATCGACACCGACCGCTGGTTGCCTGAGAAGAATGCGAAGGCCCATGAACTCACCCCTGAGGGCCGGCCTTGGTTTGGCGATGAGATGGAGCTGCTCATCAACGCCTCGAACCGCTGGAAAGGCGACGAGAACGCGGTGGGTGACGGTTCCTCCTGGCAGATGGTGTGCCATCTGACGAAGTCGCGGCTCGGCGGTGTGGGAAAAGGCGGTTTGCTGGAAGGCGAGCCACGATCTGATACGAAGGCTTGGGAAACGTATCAGCGCTGGATCAAAACAGGCGCGATGGAGGCTGTGGCGAAAGTTTTGCCCGGAGGAAAGGGCTACATCATCGAGTGGGCGGTGAGCTTTGATCCGTGTCTGGAGATCGCGCCGGGTGTTTTCATCAAACCTGGCGACCAGGAGGTGAAAATGGGCCTGAACATCGCCGTGGGTGATCTGGATGAGAAGGTCAAGGGTGCGGGGAACTTCGGCAATTTTCATCACGAGGACTGGTTCGCGGGTGTGAAGAACAAGCGCACCAACCTGCGGCAGTGGGGAACGCTGAGATTGATGCCGGGGAAGAATCCCGACTCTCGATGACGAAATCCGAATGACGAATGCCGAAGCCCGGCCATCCTCAGCGCGTGAAGCTGCTCCCCAACCATCGCGCGCATGACGCGCGGCACCTCATCCGGCGCTGGCGCATGCTCGCGCGTGAGGCCGGGTGTCAGGTGCGGACGCTCTGCCAAGTGAATGAACTGCCCGTGATCGCGATTGAATCCGCAGCGGCGCAGCAAGGCGTGCCCGCTGCCTATCTTTCCTCCGGCGTGCATGGGGACGAGGCCGGAGCGGCCTGGGGACTGCTCGCCTGGGCGGAAAAGCATGTGCGTGAGTTGAAGCGCGAGGCATTTTTGATCGTCCCTTGCCTCAATCCTATCGGCTTAACGCTGAACACACGCGTGGATCATCGCGGCTTTGACCTCAACCGCCGCTTTCATGAGGCTGAGGACGTGATCTGCGGCCCCTGGCAGCGCTGGATCACTGGACGCGCGATGCGCTTCGGCCTCTGCCTGCATGAAGACTACGACGCGCAGGGCATTTACCTCTACGAGTTGAATCACGCGCGGAAGACGGCGGGGCATGTCATCATCGAGCGCTGCGCCAAAGTGCTCGCGCCAGATCCGCGCACAAACATTGATGGTCAGCGCGCCAAGGGCGGCGTGATCCGACGCCGCACGCTGCCAGCGCATCTGCCGGGCATGCCAGAGGCCATCGAGCTGCATCAGCGCGGCTGCCCATTGACGCTCACGTTTGAAACGCCCTCGGAATTTGACCTCGACACACGTGTGAGTGCCCAGGTGCGGTTCATTGAAGCATGCCTGGAGGTTCTACCCGCGTCATGAGGCTGCTGGCGCTCGTTTTTCTGCTCGCCCTGGCCAGTTGCGCGACGTTCAAGCCATCCGGCGTGCGCCCGGTGCTCAACTCGGAAAACTGGGTGAGCCACGACGGCAAAACGATGCCCTGCCAGGTGTGGTCGGTGCCAGCGGGAATGACGCCGCGTGGCGTGGTCATCGCCGTGCATGGCCTGAGCGGCGCGAAGTCGGATTTTTGGTATCTCGGGCAAGAGCTGCCCAAGCGCGGCTACACGGTCTATGCCTACGACTTGCGCGGCCAGGGCAATGATCCGGTGGTGGCTGAGCGTGGCGACATCTCCGGCGAACAGGCCTGGAAGCGCGATCTGGCCACGTTTCACGGCTTGGTGAAGCGCAAACACCCGAAAACACCGGTGTTCTGGTATGGAGAAAGCCTGGGCAGCCTCATCTCGCTGCACACGGCGGCGGACTTGCTGGGGAACCGTTCGGACCCGCAGGGCATCATCCTTGCATCACCTGTGGCAGGGCTGCGCATGACGGTCAGCGGTTTTCAGCGCTTCGTGCTCGAAACGGCCGCTAAGCTCTCGCCGCGCACACGTTTCTCCCTCGGTGTGCTGGCCGGGGTGGATGAGAAAAAAATCCAGGTCACTTCCACCTCCACGCACGGCAGCCAGATGGCCGTGACGCCGCACCACATCAGCGCTTTTTCACTGCGGCTGCTGACGACCATCGGCAGCATGCTGGATGAAAACACCGACGCGGCTCACCGGCTGAAAATGCCGGTGCTCTTCGTGGCCTCGCCGAATGACGTGCTGTCCTCGGCGGATCAAATTCAGGCGCTCTTTGCCGAAGTGCGAAGCCGGAGCAAAAAACTGCTGTGGTACACTCGTTCATATCATCTGCTGCTGCATGACGTGCAGCACGCGGAGGTGGTCAACGACGTCACTAAATGGCTCGACCGGCAGATCAAAACCCACCCACGCGGATGACACTCGAAAACGCCATTTTGGATGCTGTCAAAGGCGCGGCAGCGCCGCTGAAAGCCTCGCAGATCCTCAAGCTCGTCAAACCCAGCGCCGGACGTGCCGCCACGCCGAAAAATGTGGCGGCGGCGCTCGAAGCGCTCGTGTCCTCCGGCTTGCTGAGCCGCATCGGAGCAGGTGCTGCGGCCCAGTTCACCACCCTGAGTCCTGAACAAGCCGCCACAGCGCTGCTGAAGCCGCTCATTCATGCGGCGAAGAAAGAACAACCCGCTGCCAAGCTGAAACTGAAGCTGCCATTGGTGTTGCAGCCGCATTTTGAGAGCGCTTTAACTCAACTCACCGCCGCAGGAGACGCCTTCGTGCTGCCGGGTGCGAAACGACTGGTTTACACCCAGAAACCACGTCCCTCAGCTCTTCTCACCGCCACCCAACGACGGGCGATGCAAAAGCTCCTCGATGCTGTGAATCCCGCGCGCTCGCAGGCCGCCACGCTCATGGATTTTTTCGTCTGGCTTGATGCTGAGGTCTCCTCCCGCGAGGAGTCGCCCACGCTGCCAGTCTCGGCCATTCCCGACGAGACGCTGCTGCACGAATGGTATCAGCAGGACGCGACGCGCTCCTCCACGATGATGATTCCCCTCCCCCGCACGTTTGAGCGCTACAGGACCTGGGCAGCCGCCAACGGGAGCACCGCTGATAGTCAGGTTTTACGAAACTTGATTGAGACGCTTTACAACAATGGCCGCGTCCTGCTAGAACCCTGCGAAAGGCCGCAAGACCTCCCGGAACACGAGCGCAGTCTGCTCGTGCCCATGTCTCTCGGCCCTCCCGGTTACTCCTGGTGCTGGATCGCCTGATCAGGGCGGCCCCGCTCCCCAAGCTCTCCCAAGACCATGTCTCCCTACGCCTCCTTAAATCCGTTCATCGTCACGAGTGTCGGTGAGAACGACCTGTGGAACGCCGCCGCCGTTCCTGACGTGCCGTGCATTCATTCCGTGCCATTCGGGGCGATGAAGATCGCCGTGGAACAGGTGCGCGCCCAGCGCCGCAGCCAGGTGCGCTTCGTGCGCGGCGCAGGCGGCTCCGGCAAATCGCATCTCTTCGCGCGGCTGCGTCGTGAGTGTGCGGACAGCATTTTTTACGCTTACGCGCCGAATCCGCCGCTGCAGCCGGAAGCGCTGGAAAATTTCATCCTCTCGCGCTTCGTCAGCAGCCTGCGCCATCCGGCGCGTGGCAAGGACGGCACCGAGTCGCCCTACAGCCAGCTCCGTCTTCTTGCCTACGCCCTCTTGAAACCAGTGATCGAGCAGGAGCTGACCTTTCCCGAGCTGCATGAGGCCTGGGCACAGATCGCGCTCGAATCCCGCAAGGAACTGATCCACCAAGCCGTGCAACTGCTGGAGGCCGAGCATCCCATGGTTCCTCGCAGCGTGCTGCGCTGCCTACTCACGGTGTTGCGTGAGGACAAGGAGCACCTCGCCGCGCAGTGGCTCTCCGGCGCGGCCTATCTGACCGAAAGCGAGCTGAAATTCCTCGGTGTCCCAGAACCCCTCGCGCGAGCGGAGATGGGGCTGGTGATCCAGCTTTTCGGCAAACTGGCCGCGCAGGCCGGAGCACCTGCCGTGTTGGTGCTCGATCAGCTCGATTTGATTTCAACGCCGGCGCAGTTTGATGAAATACAGCGCCTGCTCTTCTCCCTGATTGACCAGAGTGAGAACTGGGTCGTGCTGATCGGGCTGGTGGCCGAACGCTTCGCCATGTGGGACGCCGCACTTACGCAAGCCCTGCGCGGCCGCGTCGGCGTGCCAGATTCGAATGCGCCGCTCGGTTTCCGCCTTCCCGTGGTGGACATGCTGCCCATCGCCAACGAGCAGAAACGCCTCCTGCTGAACTGCCGACTCGAAGCCCCTGCCCTGATCGCACAGCGGCAGAAGGATGGCATCACTTCTGCGATTCACCCGTTGCTGGACGAGGACATCGTCCGCCTCACCGCCGGTGGTGCCATCTTCCCGCGTCATCTGCTCGCCGCTGCGGCAGAGGCCTACACCATGCGAACGACGGAGGCACCAGCGGTGGAACTGCCGCAGAAAATCGTCGCCGCCGCCGTAGTCACAGCGGCACCAGCGCCAGCGGTCGCCCCAGCGCCCCCCCCCACCGTGCCAGTCAAAGCAGAGACGGCCCCGGTGGCCGTGCGGGTCGTGGAAGATGCCAAAGACACGATTGCCGCCGCGCCTGTCCTCAGCCCACCACCGCCCAGTCCCGTGCCGACAGCCGCCAAAACACCGCTGGCGGAAAAAATCGACGCATTGCTCCAGGAGGCCGTCGAAACCGCGAAGAAAGACACCTCCGCCGCCAGCGCC
>JBIKYB010000106.1:0-15591 GCA_044355475.1 Prosthecobacter sp. | reverse complement strand
TTTCAGAAATCACCTATGCCGCCGGACCGCTCATGATCATGGCCTTTCTGCCGGTGCTCTCCGTCGCCCATCAAAACGATCCTGGGCGCTACGTCGCATTGCGCGGCAGCCTGTTTGGCTGGCTCACGCTGCTGGCCTACGGCTCCGCAGCTTTGTGGATTCTCGCGGGGAGGTGGATCGTTGACTGGGTCTATGGGGCCGCCTTTGAGGGGGTGTTCGTGGTTCTGGCCATTCACGGGCTGGCCGCACTTCCCTACCTCCACGGGGAGCTGCGCGGAGCCGTGCTGGTGATCGAAAAAAAGACCGTCTGGAGTGTCCGCTGCGCTCTGGCGGGTCTGCTGCTCAATGTTCTGCTGAATCTTTGGCTCGTGCCCGCCCATGGCGCGGCAGGCGCGGCGTGGGCCACGGCGGTGGCCTATCTGCTGGTGTGGTTCGTTTCCTCCCTCGTGCTTCCGAGCCTACGGTCCATCGGCTGGCAGCAGCTCTCCGCTTTGCTCGCTCCTTTCCGGCTGCGCCGCGAACTGGCCGCCATCAAAGCGCTGACGGCATGAGCCGCTCCGGTCCCGGCCGCTTTCAAAGTGCGCCCTTCTTTCTTCCATGAACGGTAACCGCAACTCCAACGTGCTGGTTCAGATGCTGGGCATGCTGCTCGGCCTGTACGCCATTTTCTCCCTCATGCTGACGGAAGGGAATTCCATCAGCGAGCTATGCCGCATCCTCATGGTGGCGGGTTTTCTTTTCTGCGCCCTCAGTCCGCGTATGGGGCTGTTCGTGTGGCTGGTTTCCTCTGGTTACATGGATCTGTTGAAGCGGTTGATGGTAAGCACAGGCCGCATCTCGCAGACGGACCTGTATTATGTGCTCGGCATCCACCCCATGATGATGGCGGGACTGTGCGTGGGAGTGCTGCTGGGCGGCATCACCGGGCGCTTCAGCCTGGGCGGATGGCATTTCAAGCGCCTGCTAGCGGCGCTGGTCATCATGATGTTGGCGGGCTTGGCGGCTGCACGGGAGAAGGGCATGAGTCTGTCCTCCATCCTGCCGGAAATCGCCAACAACGGCTTTTACGCCATCCTGCTTTTTCTGGTGCCGGTACTGCTGCCGGGGCTGAAGGAGGTGCTGCATGTCCTGCGCACGCTGGTCATCGCCTACATCCCGGTGGCGATTTACGGCATCTTTCAGCAGTGGGCGGGCTTCCAGGATTTCGAGATCGAGTACCTGATGACGGGCCTGTCCATCGAGATCAAACAGCTCCTCTCCGACGAAGTGCGGGCCTTCTCGACGCTGAACTCGCCCACCGCGCTGGGCTTCGCTTCGGGAGCTTGCTTCACTTTTACCCTCATTCTCGGCGGTCATCGGGATCAAAACGCGGCCCGCTTCCGCTTCCCCCGCACGGTGGCGGTCGGGCTGATGCTGCTGTTTGTGGGTTCCTGGCTGAGTTCCACCGCCCGCTCGGCGGCAGTCGTCATCCCTTTGGCCTTGCTGGCACGCTATTGCTTCAGCGATGCGCGGCGCACCCGGGCTTTCTACATCACGGCGGTCGGCGGCTTTGTGCTGCTCGTCGCGCTTTCAGGCTGGCTCCTGAAAGTGCTGCCAAACGCGATGGAAACCATGTTCGAACTCGCCGGCGGGCAGGGCTTTGCGGACCAGATTCTTCGCGTCGGCACCTACTACGAGCGCTTGATGGGATTCTCCAACGTGCTGGCCAATCCCGCCGCCTACACGCTGCGCGGCATGGGTGCGGACCGTGGCGGTGACTACAATGACGAATTCATGAACCACGATCCACTCAGCGGCACCCTCGTGCGCTACGGCGTGGTGGTGCTGCTCTTCATGATCGTGATGACGTTCTTTTTGCTCCGGCACGTCCACCGCTCGGTGCTGAAGTTGCCAGCGGGTTCCGTGCGCCATGTGGGCTGCCTGCTGTTGAGCGTGCCGCTGGCCTATCTCGTGGCCTCCGTGCTGCAAGGCACCGTCTTCTTTACCTTCCCGCTGAACGCCTTCACTTGGCTGTGCATGGGCATGGTGGATGCGCTAGGGCAGGAAACGACGCAGCCGGCACCTGCGGCTGCCGAGAGTCGTCCACAAATTCAACCCGTGCCGCACGGTTGCCAGCCAGGGCGCTTCCGCCCGGTCTCCCGCGCATGAAGCTGAAGCGCATCGCCGTCCATCGCATCTGCGGCATCGGGGATGCCGTGCAGCTCACGCCGCTGCTGCGCCAGATCCGCGCGGACTTCCCGCAGGCCCATGTCACCTGCTTCATCAGTGAAAATGCCGCAGGCGTGCTGCGCGGTGCGCCTTGGATCGACGAACTCGTCTCCTTGAGCACGGAAAGCGTGACGCCTTCGTCTTCCAATCCCGCGCTCTGGCGCATGTGGCAGACCATCGCCTCCCATGGCCGACACGACCTCTTTCTGCACCTTGGCGCACGCTGGCTCCACTCGCTGGGTGCCGGGCTGGTTCGTGCTGGGCGTCGTGCCGGGCTTTCCACCAATGTCTCCTGGCGACCGCATCCTTTCGACACCGTCATTCCCCTTCCGCCCGAGCCGAGAAACGACACGATCCATGCCAGCCAGCGGTATCTGGACCTGTGGACCGCAGCGACGGGCATGCCGGATCGCGGCCTAGGCTGTACCCTGGTGCATTTGGGCCATGACAACCTCGCCCAATCCTTCGGAATCACTGCGCCCTACCTGTGCTTCGCTCCGGGGGCGGGGAACTGGCTCCACGCTGGCGATAACAAGCGCTGGCCCGCCTCGCACTGGCAGCAGCTCATCACTCTTGCCCAGGCGGATGGCTTCGCCGTCTGCGTGCTCGGCACGGCGGGGGACTATCCGCAGGAAAAACTGCCGCCGGGCGTCGTATCGCTCACCGGGCGGACCACGCTCGACGAAACGGCCAGCCTTATCCGCCATGGCGCGGGATTCGTGGGCCATGACTCCGGTCTTTTTCACATGGCGCTCGGTCTTGGGGTGCCTGCGGCGGCCTTCTTTGGCCCCACGCGTGAGGATCTCACCGGCCCCTTCCGCCAGCCCCGCTCCCTGATCCTGCGCAAGGACATCCCCTGCGCACGCTGCTGCCGCCCCGTCTGCGCACTTCCTGATGCCAAAGAGCGGGAGGTGGAAGGTTCCCCGCCCTGCATGCACGAGATCACGCCAGCGAATGCCTGGGCGCGTCTGCGGGCCTTTTTCCGATCATGAATCTCTTCCATCGTCTGTTTCACCAATTCTGCGGTGTCTGGCCTTTCGAGCGCGGGCGGGATTTTTTCATGCGCCGCACGGTTCATGGGTCTTTCGGTCGCTATTTGGCCGAATTCGGCCCTTGGACGACCACGCGCGACGGCTGGCCCATCCGCACAAACATGGGCCGCGACTACGCCGCGCAGATGCTGAAAATGTTCCGTGAACTCGAGCCGACGACGAAGCGCTTCCTGCTCCGCCACATGCCGGTTGATGGCCTTTTTCTCGATGTCGGAGCCAATGTCGGCTACTTCTCGCTGCTGCTGGCCCACTCAATGCCCAACGGGCGGGTCATTGCCCTGGAACCCAATCCGCCCATCGCCGCACTGCTGGAGGAATCCATCGCGCGAAACCAGCTCTGCGACCGCATTACTCTGCATCGCGTCGCTGCGGCGGACACTGCCGGGACGCTTCAGTTTGGCGTCGATCCCGCCAACACCGGGCACTCACGCTTGGCGAATGAGCATCACGCCGGCTCGATCTCCGTGGAAACGGTCGTGCTCGACGAATGGCTGCCGCCTCTGCTCGACGGTCGCCGCCTTTCCCTCGTAAAAATCGATGTCGAAGGTGCCGAATGCCGCGTCCTCCGTGGCATGAGTCGCCTGATCGCCGAGCATCGTCCCGCCATCGTCGTGGAGGGCTACGACGAGCATCTGCGTGAATTCGGCGACAGCCTGGCAGACCTTCGTACCTTGCTCGTTCATGCTGATTATGAAGAAGTTCTTCCTTCGGACGGCAATCTTTACGTCCTTCCACGCCCGTAAATGATGGAGCCCCTCCGCCAGCGCTCATGGGCCATCGCCATCACCGCCCGCGCCACTTATCTCAAGCCGTGGTATGAAGGCTTCGCCGCCGCCATGCCGCCTGAATGGCGTGCGCTGCTGATCTGCCCCGTCGATGAAGTGGGCGACCATCCGCGCGATCTGACCACGCCCGTGCACCCGAACCTGACGATTCACGAGATCCCCGCCGTCCGTCGCACGCTCAGCAGTGGCGGCGGCCACGCGGCCCAGCACTACGGGGCGCGACACCGGTGGATGCCTGACTCGCGCATCAGCGCCGCGATGGATGCCGCCGCCTGCGGCGGCCTCATCGCTCATGAATTTTCCCCCTTCACGCTGACGGCGCTGCTCCATGCGAAACGCCGCCGCCTGCCGGTCGTCAGCTTTGGCGATGTCGGTCGTGACAACGCCGCCGCCTATCCCTGGCAGACACGGCTCTGGCATTTGATCTGGAGCGCCTTCATCGATGGACGCATGGCCGGGTGTCCGGCCTCTCGCGTTCCCGTCTCGGGAAGCCGGTTGCCGTTTGTGGAATCTTATCACGCCGTGGACAGCCGAGAATTCACGCCGATGCCAAAGCCTGCCGGGCAGCCGGTCACGTTTGTCTTCTCCGGGCAGCTCATTGAGCGCAAGGGGCTGGACCTTTGGTTCCAGGCTGCCGCACGCCTCGTGCAGGCTGGACACGATGATTTTCGCCTGCGGGTCGTCGGCGGCGGTGACGAGACCTGGGCACGCCGCTGCGCGGAGGGGGCTGGAGTGGCGGAACGGGTCGAGTGGACGGGTTTTCTTCAGCGGGACGCCATGAAGCAGGCTCTCGGCACGGCAGATGTCTTCGTTCTTCCGAGCCGCTTCGACAGCTACGCGGTCGTCGTGCACGAAGCGGCCTGCCTCGGCCTGCCGCTGCTCGTCAGCCGCCATGCCGGTGCCGCCGAGGCCATCGTCGAAGAGGGGATCAACGGCTGGCAGGTGGACCCGTTCGACTCTGCCGACTTTGCCGCCCGCATGACCGCGATGCTGGATTCCGCCACCCGCACCCGCCTCGGCGCTGCAGCCCGGGTCCAAGGGAAAAAACTCTGCGCCCGTCGTCGCGGTGCTGCCGTCTGGCAGTGGATCACAGACACCTACCTGAACTGACATGCCCCGCTGCCTGCACCTCGCCGCTTCGAGATTCGAGCGCCTGTCTCCCGCTGCCACTGCGCTGCTCTGCCAGCCGGGCTGGACGCACCTCGGCGAGCCGCCGATCGACTGGGGCGCGGAAATCCGCGAGCAGTTCGGCTTCGGCCACTGGATCGGTGGTGCACGCCTCTGGCTGGCCTCCATTTACCGCCGACTGCGACCACGCTACACGCCGGAGCAGTTGGAGCGACACTACGCCGCCTGCGAGTTTCGCGAGTTTCACTTCGCCGCCGGTCAGCGACTGGACTTTGCGGATGCCGAGTTCGATTTCATCGTCAGCGAGCACTTTTTTGAGCATCTCTGGCTGCCTGACGCCATCGCCCTGCTGCGTGAGTGCCGCCGCATCCTCAAGCCCGGCGGCGTCATCCGCACCTGCGTGCCGGATGCGGATCTTCGTTCGTATGCGCCTTCCGAGATGCCTGGTTATCCATCTTCACGAGTGCCTTGGTCCCATCATCAGAAGCATCGCACGCGCTGGAGTGTTTTCAGCCTCTCCGAAGCGCTGAAACTCGCTGGCCTCGAAGCACGACCGGTCATGTGGTGCGATGATCGCGGCGTCTTCCATCACGAAATGCCCGCGTGCCCCGGCCACCCCGCCGATGCGCTGCTCGGCACGCTCGATTATTTTCGGCGGCTGCCCTCCCTCGTCGTGGACGGTGTCAGCCCAGCCGTCGGGTGAATGCTGCCAGCACATCTTCCACGCTCCACCGCAGCATGCAGGTCATCGGATGTTCACGGTTTTGACAAACGTTCGCCGGATGAGTCAGCGGATCGCAGGGCTGGCAGGCCAGCGCCGGATCACGCAGCAGGTCGAAGCGGTCGGCATGCCACGGTGGATCCCAGTTCGCGGACGAGGGGCCGTTCAGGATCGTGCCCGGCACGCCGAGCGCCGAAGCGATGTTCATGGGGCCAGAATTGTTGCCGACGAAGTGCCGCGCTCCCGCCATGAGCCGGATGAACCCGTCTAGCGTGCCCACCGGCTCCCTTCGCACGTCAGCGGCCAGCGCCTGCTCTTCCGGGCAGTTTTGTCCGATCCAGATCACCGGATGCCTCTCTTGAATTCTGTTCGCCAGCGCCACAAAGCGATCCACCGGCCAGCGCTTGTAGGCGCGGCTGGCTCCGGCGTGGATCAGCACGGCACCGTGGTTCTCCACGCCAAATTCACCCAGGTTCGGAGCAGGAACGTCTGGTGGCAGGCCGGGCAGTTCCAGCCGCTCCAGCAATCTGGCTGCGATGCGCCAGTTGTGCGCCGCCACATGCTCACCCGCCATCTGCGGCACTCGCTCCTTCAGCAAAGCATTCAGCCGCACGCGTTCCGTGCGCGGACCGACGATCACGGGCGCGCCGCTGAGCCGTGCCAGCAGGTGTGCGACGCTGCCTTGATCGTCTCCCAGCAGACAGGCGTCCGGGCGGAGACTGCGAATTTCGGCGGCGATCTTTCCCAGCCGCCGGGGGGTGCGCCAAGCGCCGTTGAAATCGGCAGTTTCAAAAGTCTTCAATGTGACGGCAGGACAGCACACTTCATACAGCCGCGCCGCCACCGGACTCGTCGCCATGACGATCTTCCAGTCCTTCAGCACAGCGGAAAGAGTCTGCACCACCGGCAGGAAGACCACGTTGTCCCCCAACTGGTTCACTTTGAAAATCACCAAGGTCATGAATGGCGGACCCATGCCGCACATGCCTACCTGCCGCAATCTTTCGTCTCATGAAGTCCCGTTTCCTCATCCCGGCGCTCCTCGCCGCAGCCGCCTTCTTGCTCGTGGCGTGGATGCCGTATGCCGCAGGCTATGGCGCTTTTCGGCGCACGATGCTTCAGGAAATGCTGATGCGCTGGAAAGATCCGACCTGGCAGCATGGGGCGTTGCTTCCCATCATTGTCGGCTACTTGATCTGGCTGCGAAGAAACGAGGTCTCGCAGCTTCCGGTGTCATCCAATCGTTCGGGCTTTGTGCTCATTGTCTTCGCTCTGCTGTTTTACTTCGCGGGCTTTCGCGCCAACAACTTCTACTGCGGTTATCTGGCCGTCATGATGCTCATGGCTGGCGCTTCTTTGTGGCTGGAAGGCGTTCAGCGCGGTCGCACCCGGCTGTTTGCCTGGCTGATGCTCGGCTTCATGTGGCCGCTGCCGTTTCTGGAGGAGAGCATCGGCTACCCGATGCGGCTCCTCATGGTGAAAACGACCGGTTTTGTGCTGAACGCGGTGGGCGTTGACTCGCTCGTGTCTGGCACCGCGCTGCAATCCATGCCGGACCTCGAATCTGGACGGCAAGCGGGGGAACTTTTTAGCGTGGGCATCGCCGCGCCTTGCTCGGGCATGCGCTCGTTGTTCGCCCTGCTCGTGGTTGGGGCCTTGTTCAGTTACTTCCGCCAGCGCACACTCTGGCGCAGGGTGGCGCTGTTCAGCACGATCCTGCCCATCGCCATCGTGGCGAACATGACGCGCATCCTCGTGCTGATCTTCGCCGCGATGATCTTCGGCCAGAAATGGGCCATTGGGGATGTGGAGAAGGAAGTCTCCGCCTTTCACGAGCTCACCGGCATCGTGGTCTTCCTCGTGGCGCTCATGCTGCTCCAAGCTGCCTCTTGGCTGCTGAACCGCCTCTGCAACGGTCTCGGCTTCAAACGTGCGCGTGTCGTCTCGCGCCAAGTCGTTTCCTCCCTGCCATGATCACACGTGCTGTCATCCTCCTGGCCCTCTGCGGCATGACCGTCCTGCTGTGCCAGTTCTCGCCCCAGCCGCAGGGCGGCGATGAAGCGGGTCTGCTGGCCGAGCTGCCGATGGTGGCGGGCGGTTTTGTCGGTGAATCCGAGCCGCCGAGCGACAAAGAGCGCGAGCTGCTGCCCGCCGACACGATCATCGTGAAACGCGCCTACCGCACGCCGGGCAGGTCGGTCGAAAATCGTGATCTTGCTCATGCGTCACTCGTCATCGCCGGCCATGACAGCCGCAGCATCCACCGCCCCGAGGTTTGTCTCGACGGCCAGGGCTGGACGATCACCGATTCACGCGAGCGTGAGGTCAAACTGCTCTCCGGCGATGTTTTGCGCGTGCGCGACCTCGCCATCGAGCGCGAGGTGCTGCTCAGCAACGGCACCAAGCTGCCGCTGCGGGCGCATTATGTTTATTGGTTCGTCGGGGCCGACATCACCACGCCCAGCAACTTCGAACGCCAGCTTCTCAGCCTGCGTGACAGCGTCCTGCGCAATGTGAACCACCGCTGGGCGTATCCATCCGTGATGGCGCGTGTGACGGACAATCTCACCCCGCAGCAGAGCGGCGAGCGCCGCCGCAGCGACGCGGAGACTGTCGAAATGATCCTCTCCCTCATCCGCAGCCTTGCGCCGCACTTGCAGAAGGATTGAATGCCATCCTCATGATTGACCGCCTTTTTGCCCATCTGCGCCCTCTGGCACGCGTCGCCGTAGCCTATTCCGGTGGTGTGGACAGCACGCTCGTGCTCAAGGCTTCGGTGGATGCGCTCGGGAGTGAAAATGTCGTCGCCCTGCTCGCCGTTTCGCCCAGTTTGCCCCAGAGCGAGAAGGACGAGGCCATGGCTTTGGCAAAACAGCTCGGTGTGCGTCTTGAACTGCTGCCGACGGAAGAAACCAACGATCCACAGTATCAAGCGAACGCGCCGAACCGCTGCTACTTCTGCAAAGATCACGTTTACCGCGCCCTACGGCAGTTTGCAGAGCAGAACGGCATCTCGCATGTGCTGGACGGCATGAACGCCGAAGACACGCTGGATCTGCGTCCGGGCCGCGCCGCCGCGCGTGAGCTGAAAATCCTCAGCCCGCTGCACGAACTCGGTTTCAGCAAAAAAGAAGTGCGAGAAGCCGCGAAAGCCCTCGGCCTGCCAAACTGGGACAAGCCAGCCGCCGCCTGCCTCGCCTCCCGCGTGCCCTACGGCACCAGCGTGACGCCGAAACTGCTCTCCCAGATCGAACGCGCCGAAGCCGCGCTGTTTGATCTCGGCTTTCGTGAGCTGCGCGTGCGCCATCACGGCGATGTCGCGCGCCTTGAAGTGCCAGAAGCCGATTTGCTGCGTGCCCTGCAGCAGCGCGAGGAAATCACCGCCGCGCTGCGTGCCACGGGTTACACCTACATCACGCTCGATCTCGCCGGCTTGCGCTCCGGCAGCATGAACGAAGTGCTCAAAGCCCGCTCGTAGCTTGACTCTCCAGAGTCGAGCCGAATGTCTTTTGGCTTTCTCAATGCTCTGAAAAAACCTCGGGGCATGAATTCCACAGCAGCAGGCAACCTTGAACCCCTGGCCCGGCTCGGGAGAGTCAGGCGACACATTCCCGCATGAACGAATCGAAACTCCGCGATCTCCTGACCCAGGTCAGCGACGGTAAGCTGCCGCCGGATCAAGCCTTGGAGCGCCTGCGCACGCTCCCGTTTGCCGAGGCGGGCCAAGTGCTCGCAGACACGCATCGCGTCATCCGCCAGGGCTTCCCGGAAGCCGTCTATGCCGCAGGTAAAACGCTCACGCAGACCTCGGACGCGCTCACCGCTCTCGTCGCCGCGCATGGCTGCGCTCTCGCCACACGGGTGTCGCCTGAGATGGCGGCGCTTTTGCTCCAGCGCTTTCCCACCGGCAGCTACGACGGCGTTTCTCGGTTGTATCGTGTCGGTCAAATGGAGCGGCCGTTCCAATCGGCCACGGTGGCTGTCGTTTGCGCAGGAACTTCCGATGTGCCGGTCGCCGAAGAAGCCGCGCAGACCCTTGAATTCGCCGGAGCCAGAGTGAAGCGCATCACAGATGTCGGTGTGGCGGGCCTGCACCGCTTGCTTGCCCGGCTGGATGATTTGCGCGCTGCCAGCCTTGTCATCGCCATCGCAGGCATGGAAGGCGCTCTTCCCAGCGTGCTCGGCGGTCTCGTCGCCGCCCCGGTCATTGCCGTGCCCACCAGCATTGGCTATGGGGCTCATTTGAGCGGCTTTTCCGCCCTGCTTACCATGCTGAACTCTTGTGCCAGTGGATTAACCGTGGTGAACATCGACAACGGATTTGGCGCAGCGGTGGCTGCGCTGCGCATTCTGAACGCCCAGGTTTCGCCAGCCTGAGAGGCGGATAATCCGCGCCTTGTTATAATTTTCATAAATTAATCCTCGATTTAGAGCAACTGTATCATATATTTTATAATCTATGAAGTTCTCCAGACTCTTTTTGATGGTCTTTACCGCCCTAACCGCGACGACTAGCGCCGCCACCATTTCGGTGACCGGTGTGGACGATAATGGCTCGGGAGGCGTGTACAACATCGACGGCGTGAACTACTGGTGGATGTGCGTGGAGCCAGGGCCGCCAGCGGTTCAGGTGCCAAACCTCGGACAGACGATCACGGCGGACTCACAGTCTTTTCTCGACGGCTGGGACCAGCAGAATCAGGAGCGTCTGGATCTCTATACTGCCGATCCGAGTCTCTACACCACAGCCATCCCGCGTCAGGTCGCGGTGATGGAGTATGTGCTCGACACCTACCTGCCCTGGAACACCCTGGCAGGAGCTTCCGGCCGCTTCATCGAGCAGAGCAGCGACTCCTCGCTCTACGGAAACGACGACGCCTTCTACAACTCGTTCTTTGCCGTGCAGAACTTCCTGTCCGAGACCTACGGCAAGACAGTGAAGGTGGACTTCACCAGCTTGGGAGATTACGTTGACTATTACAACGGCAACGTCACCCCGGCAGGCATCGCTCGGTCCGGCATCTTCCAGAGCATCCTCACCGATGTGGCCGGCAAAGGAAACGCCTTCTTCGACTCCTACACCGCCACCCACGGCTACTTCATCGCCAACACGCTCTTTCCCTCGGCTGACCCGGAAAACTGGCAGGATGCTCTCGTCATTGCCTCCTTCGCTCCTGTGCCGGAACCAGGCGGAGCACTGCTGATCGCCACCTGTGGCATCGCCTGGATGATTCGCCGCCGACGTTTGCTGGCCTGAGGCTTGTCGGAAGGCACATGAACCGGGCAAAATGCCCGGAGCACTTCAGACAGGCTCAATGCCTGTCCTACCATGTCTCTCGAAGACACGCTCTATCCGCTGCTCAAGCTCTACGAGGCAGCGCCACAGCCGGTCAAATCGCTGGCGGGCAGGGCGTATCGGGCCATTCCGGCGTCGTTGCGCTACGGCGCGGCCTACACGCGGTTTCAAACCGAGGCGCGGGAGGTGGAAACGTGGGATGCGGAGACGATCCGGCGCTATCAGGTCACGGCATTGCGCGAATCATTGATCGCAGCATCGAAAGCGCCATTTTATGCGGAACGCTTCGCGGCCTGCGGCGTTGATCCCGCAAAGTTCGAGGCGCTGGAGCAACTCGCGGACTATCCGCTGCTGACGAAGCAGGATCTGTTGCTGCATCGCGAGCAGATGGTGAACCCGGAGTTCAGTGCAAAGCAGCGGCTCTACATCACCACCGGCGGATCGAGTGGCGTGCCGGTCGGCTTCTACCTGCACAAAGGCGTGAGCCGACCGAAAGAGCAGGCTTACCTCGAAGCTCAATGGTCGCGGCGCGGGTATCGTGTCGGCGACCGTGTGGCGGTGATTCGCGGCGGTGTCACGTCGAGCAAGGCAGGCGGCGGCATCAGCTACTACGATGCGACGCGGAACTGGCTCATCCTTTCCTCGTATCATCTCACGCCGGAGCGTCTGCCGGAGTATGTGGCCGCGTTGAACCGGTTTCGCCCGCAGCACCTGCATGCGTACCCCAGCGCGGCGCTGATGCTGGCACGCGGTTTGGCGCAGGCAGGCTTGAAGCTCGATTTCCCGCTCACCTCGTTGCTCTGCGGCTCGGAAAAGCTCACGGCGGAGTCGCAGCAGCATCTGGAGCAGTTTTTCGGTGCCCGCGTCTGCCACTGGTACGGCCACAGCGAGCGCGTGGTGCTCGCCGCACAGGGCCGCACGTCGAATCACCTGCATTTCTGGCCGACCTACGGCTTCGTCGAGTTCGGCGAGGCCAATGCCGACGGACACCGCGAAATCATCGGCACCTCGTTTCACAATCACGTCATGCCACTGATCCGGTATCGCACGGGTGATTATGGTAGCCCGACTTTCCAAAGTCGGGATTCAGGGGCCGAAGACTCGACTCTGGAGAGTCAAGCTACCTGGCCCGCTGTCGGAGCCGTCGTGGGCCGTGATTATGAGTTTCTCATCAGCGCCACTGGTCGCCGCATCTCGCTCACCGCGATCAACATGCACGACAACATCTTCGACGGCCTCCTGGCCGTGCAGTTCTTCCAGGAACGCCCCGGTGAGGTGGAATGCCGCTTTCAACCCGGCCCGCAGTGGCAAAACAGCCGCCAAGAGGCGATGCTGTCAGGCTTGCTGAAGAAGCTGGGCGATGATTTCACCCTCACGCTGCGTGAGGTGAAGGAAGTGGAGAAGACGAGCGCCGGGAAGCACAAATGGCTGGTGACGAGGGTGGGAATGCAGCCTCTTGCGTCGTAAGCGGCAGATGAGTATGATAAAACCATGAGCGCTGCCGTTCTCCATCTCCTCAACACCATCAAACAGCTTCCAGTGACCGAACGGCTGGAACTGCACCACGCCATCGCTGAAACCGTCCCCATGAGCGATGATCTGAGTGACGATGACTTAGCAGCCCTTGCTGCCGAGTCCTTCCGGGCGCTGGATGAGGAGGAAGCGCATGCTGCCTAAACGCGGAGAAGTCTGGCAGGTTGACTTTGGCATCGCGCAAAAGGTCCGTCCTGCGCTGGTCATCAGCATTCCGTATGGAGACGCGGACCGGGCTTTGATTGGTGTGATCCCGCACACCACAGCCACACGCGGCTCGCAATTTGAAATCTCAATCCCTCTGCCTGTCTTGAAAGAAGGTGCCTTTCTGGTGCAAGGCGTGCAGGCACTGCCGCCGAAATACTTTCTTCGCCGCATGGCGGTTCTGACTTTAGCGCAGATGACCCAGGTCGAAGATTGCCTGCTGCGATGGCAGGGTGTTGACCGATAAGATTTCACCCTCACGCCGCGTGAAGTGAAGGAAGTGGAGAAGACGAGTGCGGGAAAGCACAAGTGGCTAGCGTCTACCAATAAAATTCGAGACAAACGCGAGTAAGGTCAAACAAGATGAGGAAAAGAACGAACCCGTTTGTTGCAGCCAGAATCAAACTGCCAATGCGTGGATAAGCTCCCGATGCGAGAGCACGCAAAGAGGTCAAGAAAAGCATCATCGGGATGAACAGGCTTATCGAAAAGCCAAACCAGCTTACAGGTGCCGTAACACCGCAGTGCGTCGGGCTGAAAACAATGGCAGCAATAATCCATGTCCATTCAATGCCGGCCAGCCACGGAGCCAGACGCCAGAGAATTAGATTCAACGGATCATCTCTTCGTGGAAACAGCAGCCGATTGACCTTGGGTTGCATGATCCATCTTCAGTGATCTGATCTTGCTATTGCAAGGATGGAGTGAAGGTCTGCATGTGGCACAATAGTGAAAAATCTCTATTTTAGCGAATGAAACAACTCGCCCAATACCAAGACGGACGCCTGGAACTCCAGGACGTGCCTGCGCCGGTGCCGCCGCCGGGAGGGATTCTGGTGCGGACGACGTGTTCGGTGATCTCGCCGGGGACGGAGCGGATGAAGGTGGAGCAGGCGCGAATGTCGCTGCTGCAAAAGGCGAAGGCGCGGCCGGATCAGGTCAAAAAAGTGATCGACACGGCGAAGACGCTGGGCTGGAAGGCGGCGCTGGAGAAGGTGCGCAACCGGCTCGAATCGCCGACACCGCTGGGTTACTCGGCGGCGGGCGTGGTGGTAGCGGTGGATGAGTTGAACTCGCGCTTCCGTGTCGGTGATCGTGTGGCCTGCGGCGGTGCGGAGTGCGCACATCATGCGGAGATGATCGCCGTGCCGGATCTGCTGGCGGCTCCAATTCCCGAAGGCGTGGAGGACTGGCAGGCGGCTTACACGACGCTGGCGTCGATCTCAATGCAAGCGGTGCGGCAGGCGGAGGTGCGGCTGGGGGATCGTGTGTTGGTGATGGGCCAAGGACTCGTCGGCTTGCTGGCAACGAGTTTGCTCAAAGCCTCCGGTGCGCGAGTGCTGGCGGTGGATTTCGTTTCAGCGCGTCTGCAAACCGCGCTGGCGATGGGCGCAGAGCGTGTGGTGAATCCGGCTGAAACGAAGGTCGAAGACGCGGTGCGTGAATGGACCCATGGTCATGGCGTGGACGCGGTGATCATCTGCGTGGGCGGCAAGTCGAGTGGCCCGGCGGATCAGGCCATCGCCTGCCTGCGAGATCGCGGTGTGATGGTGATCACGGGCATTTACGATGCCGAACTGTCCTGGAAGACGGCCTACATGAAAGACATCCAGGTGCGCTACTCGCGCAGCTATGGCCCTGGCCGCTACGATCCGCAGTACGAGTGGGGCGGGAAGGATTACCCCATCGGCTACGTGCGCTGGACGGAGAATCGGAACTTTGAGGCGTGTCTGGAGCTGATGCGCACGGGGCAGCTTGATTTGCGGCCGGTGACGACGCGGCAGGTCGGTTTTGAGAACGTGCTGGAGGTTTACAACAAGCTGGAGAACGAGCTTGGCGTCGTGATTGAGTATTGTAGTCCCGGCTTCAGCCGGTCCGGGGAGGGGCAGCTTGCGGCGGAGTCACAGATCCCAGACCGCCTAAAGGCGGAACTACAGTGCGGCGTTGGGGTGCTCGATGTCATTGGTGCAGGAAACTTCGCGCGGACGATGCTGCTGCCGCATTTGAAGGAGAAGATCGCGCTAGGGACGATTGTGAACGCCACCGGCCTCAGCGCTCGGCATGTGAAGGAGAAGTTCGGCTTCTCGGCAGCGGAAACGGATGCGGCGAAGGTTTTCGAAAGCAACGGCAACGCGGTGATGATCGGCACGCGGCATCATCTGCATGCGCCGCTGGTGCTGAAGGCGCTGCAAAGCGGCAAGCACACGTTTGTGGAGAAACCGCTGTGCCTCACACGCGAGGAACTGGCACAGATCCATGAGGCAATGGCTTCCAGCACCGGCAGCGTGATGGTGGGCTTCAACCGGCGCTTTGCGCCGGCAACCGTCGCGATGATGCAGACGCTGCAAAGCATCCCTGGGCCAAAGACACTGGCCTTTCATGTGAACGCAGGTGTTTTGGCACCGGATCACTGGTATGCGAATGTGGATGAAAGCGGCGGTCGTGTGCTAGGCGAGGCCTGCCACTTCTTCGACTTCGCCTGCCATGTGCTCGGCAGACCAGTGAAGGTGACGGCGCAGACGGTAGGCCGCCCGGCGGTGCCGGACTCGGTGACGGCGCAGATTGAGTTCGCGGATGGTTCTTCGGCGCAGATCGTTTATTCGGCGGAAGGCGACTCGGCGTTTCCGAAGGAATCGTTTCGTGTGTTTGCGAACGGCTCTGTCA
>JBIKYB010000342.1:0-5362 GCA_044355475.1 Prosthecobacter sp. | reverse complement strand
GCACAGATTGCTGGCCAGCGCCTGATTGCGACCGTCGGATTGATGAAGGCTCTGGGGGGCGGCTGGGATCAGAAAATGCCAGCGACGGTGCCTGCCATGACGCCTGACCCGGCGGCGAAGAACACGGATCAAGACAAGCCCGGTTTCTTCTCGAAGGTGAAGGGGTTGTTCAGCAAAGACTGACTCCGAAGCCCAAAATCATGATTGGCTTTCTAAAGCCGTTCGGTCATGATTTCGCGCATGGCCCAATACACCGTTCAACCTGGCGACAATCCCTCCAAAATCGCAAAATCCTTCGGGATGACGCTTCCACAGTTTCAGAAGCTCAATCCCGGGCTTGTCGAATGGGGTTCGGGCAACTGGAAAGTTTTGTTTCCGGGGCAGATCGTGAATGTCAGCGGCGTCGTGACCGGGATGCCTCCAGAAACCGTGGCTGCAGCGCCCACGAGTTTTGCCGCGCCGCCGCCGTGGATGCAGATCGCCATCATGGAGCAGGGCGTGCAGGAGTGGGCGAACGGCGACAACCCGCGCATCCTCGAATACCTTAAGAGCTGCGGTATCAGCGGCAGCCTGCTGAAGGATGAGACGGCTTGGTGTGCCGCTTTTGTGAACTGGTGCGTGCTGCGCTCCGGCTACAAACCGCAGGGCAGCGCTAAAGTCTCCGACTGGTGGGGATGGGGCCGCCCCGTGGCCGCGACCTATGGCGCGATCTGCATTCTTCAACCGCTCACCGTGGACCAGGCCAGCAGCGGCCACATAGGCTTCCTGCACGCGCAGGACGCCACCAATGTCTGGTTGCTCAGCGGGAACTCGAAAAATCAGGTGCGCATCTCAGCGTATCCGAAGAATAAGCTGATTCATAACGCGCCGTATCGCTGGGCGTTCTGAGGTTTTCCGCCAAAGGACGTATCACTTTCCCGCACGCAGATAGGCCGTGATGTCGGCCACATCCTGGGCGCTGAGGCCGAGTTGGGTGGCGCTGAGCATCATGCTGGTGGTGAGCTTGCCGCGGTTCTTGAGGCGGGATTTGGCGATGTATTGATTCACGCCGCCCATGCTACGCACGATCATGATGTCGCCTTCGGTGAGGAGCATGCCGTGGATCTTCGCGCCATCCTTGAGGGTGAGCTCCATGCCGTCGTAGCCGTGGGCGATGTCCTTGCTCGGGTCGATCAGGGCCTGCGCGACGACCTCCGAGGGCTGGCCGCTGCCCCAGCCGTCGAGATTCGGACCGAATTCCACGCCCTGGCCGTTGATCTGATGGCACATGACACAACGGGTGACGAGTTGTGCGCCGTTCTTGGGGTTGCCGTTGAGCTTGAGCACCTCCTCGACTTTCACGGTGCTGGGAATGGCGGGCGGGGTAACGATCTCGACAAGCTTGGCGCTTTCAGGATCGAAGATGCCTTCTTTCTTGAGCTCCTCGGCGATGCCAAAGGTTCCCCACTCGTCGGTGCTGCGTTTGATGAGCCACCACATGGCGCTCTCATGAATCGGCGAGGCTTTGTCCTTCGCGACGGCGAGCACGGCCTTCGCGGCCGTGGCATCCGGGATGAAGGCGAGAGTGTCGAGCGCCTGTTTGCGTTCCTCCGGCGTGAGCTTGCCGCTGGCAGCACGTTGTTGCAGGTCCGCGACGGCGGCGACGGGGTGAAGTCGCCAAGTGATCTGGGCAAAGCTGTGCGACCATTCCAGCGGATTGTCGAGGCCTGCGCTGGCCTTCAATTCGCTCCATAGCTGCTCTTCCTTGCCCGTGCAGCCGATGCCAAAGGCTTCCAGGTAGGAGCGGTCTTCCACGCCGTTGCGCTTTGCGATCTCTGTCAGGATCATCTTGCTCTGCGCAAAGGGCACGTCACGCATCGCCACGGCGATCTCCCGGCGCACGGCGCGTGAATCATCCGCCACCATGCTGCTGAGGATGTCGAGGCCGTCGTCTGTGGCGGCACGAATGGCGCGCAGGGCCGTGAGGCGCTTTTGCGGGTCTTCGGATTCCAACCAGACGCGGACTTGGCGCATGCCGCTGTCTCCCATCTGCGCCAGCAGCCAAATGGCACGCGCGGCGAGGTAGGGATTGCTGTGGTTGCTCAACTGGCTCACTGCAGGCAGTGCTTCCTTGCCTTTTTCCTTCAAACGAGTGAAGGCCACATGACGAACGTTCGTGGCGGGCGATTGCAGCGCGGCGATCTGGCCTTCGACAGTGTCCAGATTGAGGGCAGGCACCTGGGGCTTGAAGCCTTTCGGAGCGATGCGGTAAATGGTGCCGCTGCACGTTTCATCGGTGTCTTGATGACCACCGGTGCGTTTGTCGAACCAGTCGCTGATGTAGATCGCGCCATCCGGACCGACGCACACGTCGCTGGGGCGGAAGAGCGTGTGGCGGTCGTCGGAGAGGTTGTTCGCACCGCCGACAAAGTCGCTGCCTTTGAAGACGCCGGTAGTGTTGCTGGTGCAGAAGTCGAAACGCTCGAGTTTGAAGCCCGCGCCATCGGGTTTCGGCAGATAACCGAAGACAACATTGCGACCTGTTTCGCAACTGAGCAGCAGACCGTTCCATTTTTCACCGAGAGCACCGTTTTCATAGAAGCAGAGGCCGGTGGGAGCGCCGCCGCCATAGACATCGCCCGCAGGGATGCTGCCGGGATCGTCCTGCCGCCACTCGGCCTCGGGAATGCTTTGGCCGGGGCGTTTGTCGGCACGCCACTGGCGTTTTCCATCGCGGGAGAAGAAGCCGAAGCTGCCGCCTTCGATGAGATGACTCACGCGGCAGGCGGGAGGATCGTCGTTGTCGTTGAGAAACATGTCGCCGAAGGAGGTGCGCACGCCTTCGTAGCTGTTGCGGTAGTTGTAGCCCAGGATCTTGGCCTTGTGGCCGCTGGGGTCGATGCTAGCGGTGAATCCGCCGACATAGACATGTCCGTCATCGCTCTTTTGACCGGTGTAGTCGTTGTTCAGGTAAGCGCCGCCGATGCGGAAGGTGTTGCCGCTCTTGTCGCTGAATTGAGCGCCGCAGTTTCCATTGCTGAAATACAACCGGCCATCGGGTCCGGCATAGACGCTGTGCAGGCTGTGGTCATGCTGCGGCTGCTCGAATCCACTCAGAAAGATCTCACGCGTGTCCACGGCGGGATCGAACTTCAAATCGCGGTTCACATCGGTGTATTTGATGATGTTCGGCGTGTTGGAGACAAAGATGACGTTATCGAATACCGCGACGCCTAGCGGGCACTCCAGTTCTTTCTCACGCACGAAGACGTGGCTGGTGTCGCACTTGCCATCGCCATCGGTGTCCTGCAAAACGCGCACGCAGTCGCCCTCACGACTGCGCCCGCTGTGGCGGCGGTAGTTGACACCTTCGGTGACCCAGACACGGCCGGCGTGGTCGATGTCCATGTTCGCCGGGTTGAACAACTGCGGTGAGGTGGCCCAGACGGTGACTTCGAGCCCCTCTGGCACCTTGAAGGTGCTTGGGTCAAGAAGATCATGCTTCACCTTGCTCGCATCAAATGCGGGTGCGTTGTAATCCGGCGCAAAGGCGGGTTTCGCCGCGACAAACGGGCCTTTGTCTTTCTTCGGTTTGTCCGGCTTGGCGGCGATGAGCGCGAGCGGTGCAACGATGGCGAGTGCGACGAGGAGGTTTTTGCGGTTGGGCATATCGAGGGGGCGGAAGGAACGAGATGGCGGCGGGCTTCTTGCGGGAGGAAATGGGGCGAGACGTGGGCGAAGTGCAAGCCTGACGGTCTATGATTGCCTTCTGATCAGGACCATGATGAACTTTCTCAGATGGCTCCGTAGCTGTCTCGCCGCGATTTCCAACCCATGAAACTCAACCTGCTTCTCCTCGCCGTTCTCGTTTCGACACACGTCCAAGCCGAGGACATCCGCCTGCAACCACCGAAAGACCTGAACGGTTACTTTCCCTTCAACCCGCCTTCATCCCTGAGTGAGTGGGACACTCGCAAGGAGCAGGTGCGGCGGCAGATTCTTGTTTCGCAGGGCTTGTTCCCCATGCCGACCAAGACGCCGCTCAATGCCGTCGTTCATGGCAAAGTTGAGGGCGATGGATTCACCGTTGAGAAAGTCTATTTTGAAAGCTCTCCTGGATTCTTCGTCACTGGCAGTCTGTGGAAGCCTAAGGTCATCAAGGGCAAGGTTCCTGGTGTGATGTTCGCGCATGGGCATTGGAAAGACGCGCGCCTGGCTCTTGCGGAGCCAGACAAAGTGCGTGCGGAGATCGCCACCGGTGCTGAGCGTTTCGAACGCGGTGGCAAGAGCATCTTCCAGTCTCTTTGCGTCCAACTCGCCCGAATGGGCTGTGTTGTCTGGCAGTGGGACATGCTTAGCGACTCGGACTCCATCCAGTTCTCGTCCGAAATCGTGCATCGCTTCGCCAAACAGCGGCCGGAGGCTAACACGGTCGAAAACTGGGGCCTCTACAGCCCGCAAGCGGAGTCGCATCTGCAATCCATCATGGGCCTGCAAACCTGGAACGCCGTGCGCGGCCTCGAATTCCTTCTTTCGTTGCCTGAAGTTGATCCTGAGCGCACCGCCATCACCGGCGCGAGTGGCGGTGGCACTCAGACGATGCTCCTCGCGGCTATCGACGACCGCATCAAGCTCTCCTTTCCTTGCGTCATGGTCAGCACCTCAATGCAGGGCGGCTGCACCTGTGAAAACGCCAGCCTGCTGCGCATCGGCACTGGCAACATCGAGTTCGCCGGACTGTTTGCGCCCAAGCCGCAGGGAATGAACACCGCGAACGACTGGACCAAGGAACTGGCCACCAAGGGCTTTCCTGAACTTCAGAAGCTCTACGCGACGCATGGCGCGAAGGACAACGTCTTCCTGCTACGCGGCGAGCACTTCCCGCACAACTACAACGCGGTTACCCGCTCGGCGTTCTACACCTTCCTCAACAAGCACTTCAAGCTCGGTTTCCCTTCGCCCGTCATCGAACAGGACTACGAACCGCTCTCCAAAGAACAGCTCACCGTGTGGGATAACAAACATCCCGCGCCGAAAGCGGATGATGCGGAGTTTGAGCGCAAGCTGCTCAAATACCTCGCCGAGGATTCCGACAAACAACTGCGCGATGCTGATCCGCAGGTGCTTCGCCAGGGCGTCGAGGTCGTCATCGGCCGCAGCTACGACAAGGCGGGGGAAGTCGAGTGGGAACTCAAAGACAAGCAGGACCGTGGCGATCATCTCGAAATGACCGGCACGCTCAACAACAAGACCTACGACGAGGAACTCAACGTCTCCTGGCTGTATCCGAAGCAGTGGAATGGCCGTGTGATCATCTGGCTCGATGACGCGGGGAAATCCGGCATCGCCAACCCCCAAGTGAAGGAACTCGTCGCTGGCGGTG
>JBIKYB010000340.1:0-5363 GCA_044355475.1 Prosthecobacter sp. | reverse complement strand
GTATTTCTCTTTGAGCGCCCACAACTGCACTTGAATGGTGCCGGTGGCGTTCTCCGCGCTGTTGTTGGTGATGGCGTCGCAGCCAATCGTGACGGTGGTATTGCCAGCGCCGAACTGATACGGCACCGCGCCGGAGATCTTGGGTGCTGCCTGCGTGCTCGGGGTCAAACCCAGTCCCAAACCAACCACCATCAAGCAAAGCAAGTGTCTCATCATAAGGCCGCCGGATTAAGGCCGGGGGGAAGACAAGTCAATCATGATGACCGACGACACCGCTGGCATCTCATGCCGGGAGGTTTTTCAACTGGCTGCTACGCCGCCAGACACCGCCTGAAGAAATCCACTGTCAGTCCCAGCGCCTGCCGAGCAAGCTCGGCGTCGTAGCGCAGCCCCTCGTCGCGGAGGAAGGCGTGGGCGGCGTTGAACTCATGCCAGGTGAAGCTCACCCCGGCAGCCGTGAGCGTTTGGTAGATCAATGCACGTCCCTCGGCAGGCACATGCGGGTCTTGGCGGCCAAAGACGAGCATCAACTCACCGGTGATTTCGGCGGCACGGGCCAAAGAGTCATCGTTCATGCCTGCGCCTAGGCTGCGCTTGTGCAAATCAGTGGGATAAAAGCAGGCGGCAGCGGCCACGTCGGGCTGCAACGCGGCGCGGTAAGTCAGATGCCCGCCAATGCAGGGACCGAAAGAACCCAAGCGGCCTGTGCAGGCTGCGTGGCCTTTCAAATAATCCAGCACCGCGCGATTGTCCGCGTCGTAGGCGGCCACGGGCTTTTCAATCTTGAGCCGGTTGCCGGTGTCCGAGCCTGCTTGATCGTAGCCCAGCACCGTCCCGGTGGGCAAATACTCGTGGTAGATCTCAGGAAGGGCCACGATGAAGCCATGCCCGGCCAGAGCGGCGGCGGTGCGGCAGATGGGGGCGGTGAGCTGAAAGATCTCCGAGTGAAACAACAGCCCAGGAAAGCGCCCAGCATAGGCAGGTCGAAGCAACAGGGTGCGCATCGGACCGGAGGGCGTGGAGAGTTCGATGATTTCAGGTTCGCGAAGTGTCATGGGCGGGGACGCGCATGCTAGCACGCCTCTCATCACGAGCACGCACGGATTGCCCGAGCTACCAAGCCCATGACTATTTCGCCTCGGGAACGTCACGCGCTGGGTTGGATTTTTTCTTCGCGCAGCACGCCTGACTCGCCATCATCGGGCACACCTCAGCCATGTTCGCCTACTACCTGCACGATCTCAGCCCACATCTGCTCAAATTCACGGATAAGATCGCCGTGCACTGGTACGGACTCTCGTATGTGCTGGGATTTTACCTGACCTACCTCGTGATGCGCTTCCTGGCTCGACGGGGGCTCTCGGAGATCAAGGAAGAGGCGGTGGCGGACTTCATCACGATGGTGTCGATCTTTGGCCTCGTGCTGGGTGGGCGGCTCGGTTACCTGCTGCTGTACAATTTTGACGAGTTCATCCGCGCACCGTGGATTTTCTTCCTGCTCAATCAAGGCGGCATGGCGAGTCATGGCGGCATCGCGGGCACCACGCTGTTTTGCGGCTGGTATGCCTGGAAGCACAAGATTTCCTGGGCGGGCATCGGCGACTCGATCGTCTGCGGCGCACCGCTGGGGGTGTTCCTGGGCCGCATCGCGAATTTCATCAACGGGGAGCTGTTTGGCCGCGTGACGAATGTGTCCTGGGCGGTGAAATTCCCCACTGAGATGCTGCACGAGGATTTCTACCGCCAAGGCGGCCAGCCGGGGCTGATTCCCGAGGGATTGATGCACAGCCCGGACATCATCGCCCACTTTGAGAAGTTTCGCGGTGGTCGTGCCGAATTGGAGGCCGTGCTGCATCCGCGTCATCCCTCCCAGCTTTATGAGGCGCTGGGAGAAGGGCTCATCCTCAGCGCCATTTTGATCTTCATCCGTCTCCGCTTCCCGCGGTTGCGCCAGGGCATCATCACCGGACTCTTTTTCATCCTCTACGCCATCGCCCGCATCGCGCTGGAGTTTGTGCGGCAGCCGGACAGCGGCTCCGAGATGATCCTCGGCCTGACGAAGGGCCAGTTCTTCTCCACCTTCATGTTCATCGTCGGCGGGTTGTTCATCGGCTATGGTCTCAAGTGGGGCAAATCCCCGCCGGGAGCGGCGCAGCAGGCCTGAGTCATTTCACGCTGAGTCCCAGATCCAGATCGAGACCACCATCGGCACCGGGAACGCCAGGGTTGATCTGGAGTTCGATAGCGTGCTGCATCCCTCCAAAAGGATCTGTGGAACCTGGTTCCAACTGGCCGACCCGCAGAGTGGCTTTCCGGCCAGGAAGCGTCAGAATGCTAGGCATGGAGACCAAGTCTGCCCCGCCGGATGCACTGAGGTGATCAAGCGCAGCCTTCACCGCTTCCGGCTTCATCGCGCCGGACTGCTCCACGTCGAAAGGCGCGGGGAAAAGATCCCGCACCGCCTTGTCGGAGGCCATCGCATCGCTGACCTTCAGCAGCCTCGCCTCGAACTTCATCGTGCCATCTGACCTCAGCTCCGGCGTGATCACTGCGAGGCCATTGGTGTCTTTGCTGATCTGCCAGAAGCCGATGACGGCGGATTCTCCAGGCTTCAAATGCACACAGCTACGGCTCTTGAACGGCAGCGGCGTCTCGTCTCCAAGCGTGGACGAGAGAATCTCAGGGTAGGGATCGTCCAAATCACTCGCCTGGCTCGTGGCGGAGAGTCCGGGGGATGCCGCTACGGACGCCGGATCGACGCTCGGGGCTTTCGCCGTCGTGTTCTCTATCTGCGAGAGCCAAAACCAGAACAGGACAACCAGCAGGAAGAGAACACAAAGAACAGACGAACGGCGTGGCAGGACGGGCATGGTTGGCCACGATGAGACTCGATCGAACACGCACAAGCTCTCCTTTTTCGCTTTTCCGTCCGAATCGCCACCCCGCCACAGCCCCCCAATGCACCACCAGCACCATGGGTCTCGCCATCCCACTTCAGCGCCTTTATTCGCTGATTCACGCTCATCAAACGAGCTGCCACGTCAGTTTCATTGGCAGTTTTTGTGGTTCATTTTTATGGCTGGCAACAAACGCGGCACTTGACGCGGTGCGGCTCTGTCCGCGAAGGTAAACTCCAACCCTCGACCGCCCCAACGCGTTCATGTCTGCAACCAGCCCCCAGCCCGCCGCCACGCACTCCAACTCTGCCATCCAGGCCGCGCTCGCGGCGGTGGAGGCGCAGCGTGAGGCGGTAAAGGAGTATCCTGGCAAGGCAGCGGGCCTCGTGCGCGCCTTGCAAGCGCTGGCAGATGCTCAGCGCGATTCAGGAGATGTGGCAGGTGCTGAGGCGGCCTACCGTGAGGCGCTGGCTGAGTCTGAAAAGCTCGAGGTGCCACCGGACGCATTGGCAGATGTGCGCACCAGTCTCGCCACGCTGCTGGACTTCAGCGGGCGGGAGGAGGAGTCTCTCGCAATCTATGAAGAGGCGATCACGAACCATGAGGCGCTGGGCGGCGAAAACCTGGAGGTGGCGGCTCAATTGCGAAACAATGTGGCGATGACCTACAAGGGCATGGGCAAGCTGGCACTGGCAGAGCAGCATTACCTGCGGTCTCTGGAGACGTTGGAAAATAAGCGCGGACGTGAGTCGGAGTCTGTGGCCTGCGTGTACAACAACCTGGGCAGCCTGTATTACGCGGCGGGCTTTCCTGATCAGGCCAAGGAGATGTTTGAAGATGGACTGAAAATTCGCCTGGCCGTGCTGGGAGAAAAGCATCGTGACGTGGCGCAGTCGTACTGCAATCTGGCCACTGCATGTCATGAACTGAAGGACAATGAAGCTTCGAAGAAGCATTTCGAGACCAGCCTAGCCATCCTTGAGGCGCAGTTGCCTGCCGAGGCGGCGAGCTTTGAGGCAACGGGCCTGGATTACATGGCGATGCTGGACATCATCGGCGAGGAGAGCAAAGCGGCGGCCTTTAAGAAGCGTCTGGAGAAGGCTTTGGCTGTTTGACGCACCCTGCGTTTGCCAAACTGGTAGTCCGCAATGTAAGGTGCGCCACATGTCCGAATCTTCCGCCCCTCTTGAAAAAATCTGGACCGGTGCCCCCGTGTCCGACGGGGTGGCGCATGCGGTGGTGCATGTGCTGAAGGATCACTTCGACGAGCCAGACGAGGACAGCATCATGCCAGACATGGTGGCCGCCGAGATGGCGCGGCTGCATGCGGCGCTGGACGTGACGCGGCAGGAGATCGAGGAACTGCAACGCGTGATGGGCGGGGAGTTGGGCAGCGCGGAAAGCGAGATCTTCGAGACGCATCTGCTGATTTTGCAGGACTCCACCATTTTGAAGCAGACCGAGAAAACGGTACGCGAGCAGCGTGTGTGTGTGGACTGGGCCTACTACAAGCTGATGTGCAAGCACATGAACGCGCTGCGCGGCCTGGATGATGCCTACCTGCGGGAGCGCTTCCTGGATGTGAAGGACGTGACACAGCGTGTGATGCGGCACTTGCGTGGCGAGCTGATGCAGCACCCGATGTTCGACGAGCCAGTGATCATCGTGGCGCATGACCTGACGCCCTCGGACACGGTGCAGCTCGATCGCAGCAAAGTGCTCGGTTTTGCCGTGGAGACTGGCAGTACGGTCTCTCACGCGGCCATCATCGCCCGCTCGCTGGCGATTCCTGCCGTGGTGAAGCTGCATGGCATCTGCGAGGAGCTTCACAGCGGCGACACCGTGCTGCTCGATGGCGAGGGCGGACTGCTGATCC
The DNA here is from genome assembly GCA_044355475.1 of Prosthecobacter sp. Lineage (GTDB taxonomy): Bacteria > Verrucomicrobiota > Verrucomicrobiia > Verrucomicrobiales > Verrucomicrobiaceae > Prosthecobacter. The sequence continues at coordinate 590 of JBIKYB010000340.1, read as the reverse complement.
TAAACCCCACGGCTGAAACGCTGGCGCGCTACCGCAGCCGTGAAGAGCAGGCGGAGCGGCGTGAGGATGTGTTTCAACTCGAGCGCCACGCCCAGGCGCAGACCGTCTGCGGACGCCCGATCTGTGTGGGCGTGAACGCGGAATTCGTGGAGGAGGCAGAGATCGTGCAGGACTGCGGGGCAGAAGAGGTGGGCCTTTTCCGCACAGAGTTTCTGCACATGGAGAATCCAAACGCCACGGAAGACGAGCTGGCAGAGGCCTACTCGCGCGTGGTGCGCTCTCTGGCACCGAAACGCGTGGTGTTTCGCACCCTGGACCTCGGCGGGGACAAGGTGGACGAGCGCTTGGCCGTGGAGCCGGAGCCGAATCCTTTCCTCGGCTGGCGTGGCATCCGTTTATCCTTGGGACTCAAGCCTTTGTTCAAGCGCCAGCTTCGCGCCCTGCTGCGCGCGGGCATGCATGGAAGCGTGGGCATCATGTTTCCGATGGTTTCGGGCGTGCAAGAGGTGCTGCAGGCCAAAGCCATCCTCAGCGAGTGCGCGGATGAACTTACGGCCGAAGGCGTGGACGTGCCGGATGAGATCGAAGTC